>NZ_JAFCMC010000002.1:0-373042 GCF_018130085.1 Bradyrhizobium sp. AUGA SZCCT0169
GTCTGCAAAGCTGCCGCGCGAACTGTCGACGCGGTCTGCGCCGCAATCGGCTGCGCACTCGATGCCTTCACCTCAGAAGAATGTGCCAACTACCTCAAAAACTCAGGCTATCGAACCTAATGCCATCACGCTTTAGTGAGGACCATCAGTGAGGCCCCGCCGAGCACGTGCACAGACAGGTCCTCTCCGGCAACCGTCCGTACAATGCGTCGCGCGGCGTTAGCGAGGATGGATTTCGTGGTTCGCCATTCGGGATGGATATCGAGGAAATCTTCCATCCTGGTGTACTGGCTGTCGATGATCTCAAAACCGGTATCCCGCAGCGTCGCCAGGGCCGTTGCCTGATCAAAGTAATGCAGGTGACCAGCTTGTTTTCGTCGCTGAAGGGGGATGCCGCGCAAGAGGCCGAGGACACTAATATCGAGGGGAATATGAAACACATAGTATTTCGAACGCCCTCTGAGCTTTCGCAGAAAGCCCATATAGTCATCGATGTGCTCGAAGACATCGATGCACAGGAGACAATCGTAGCTTTCCTTGGTTTGCAGGAAGTCGCCGCAGTGAAAGCTTAGGTTGTCTCTCTCGCGCTGTTTGGCGGCGCTTATGGCATAGGGCGCGATATCGTAGCCAACGGCGGTTGAGTCGCGGAAGATATTGTGCCGAAGAAGGGCATTTAGAACGCCTCCCGTGCCGCAGCCGATGTCGACGATTTCCCGGCAAGTGACGTTGTTGGCGCCCACGATCTTGGCGATCTTCGCGGCCTTGCCAGCGGCATCTTCGTCATGCCAACCCGGATAGGCCTCGGCATAGCCTTTTCCGGTGTAGAGGTCGCTTGACATGAGCTCGCCCCCCCTGACATTCGCCATTGTTCCCTCCTTTGATTAGCGGAAAAGGTGCGGGTCAGGTCGAAGGACAAGGCCCCGGACGTCGCGGCCGCGCCCCGCGCCCGTAGTCCGGCCCACTACTTGGTAGCGACTGCAGTGATGCCCATCAGGAAGCGGGCCAGGTAACTGTGCCGCAACCGACCCGGACCCTGCTGCAGAGTCCGTTCGATGCCGCGCAGCAGTTGGTAGGGGGGCGTGGCGAGCCGATATCCGGAGACCACCAGGGGGAATTCGACCGAGCGGAAGCCGGATTTGAGCATCAGGCCACGCAGTGAGCCGTAGTCATATTCCCGCATATGCATGCCCCTCGCCACCTCGTCGAAGAACACTGAAATGTCGTGCGGCCCGGTGACGCTGCTCGGGGTCTTGCACACATAGTGCCCGCCAGGCTTGAGCACCCGGTGGATCTCCCGGAGCTGGGCCTCGGCGTCCTCGACATGCAGATGCTCCATGAGCTGGTCCGAGTGCGCCAAACCGACGGAGTTGTCAGCGAGCGGGATTTCGACCCCATCCGTCTTCAGGAAGCGAAAGTTGGCCGGCGCGGCGGCGAAATCCACCAGGGCGTCCGTGACATCGAGGCCCAGCACCTCGCGGGCGAATCCGGACAGCGCGAAAGGCAGCAGGGCGTCGCCGCAGCCGATCTCCAGGTACACGTCGTCCCGCCGGACCCGGGGCTTGAGGAGTCTGACCTGTTTCACGATCCGGTCCGCGCGCGAGTCCACGGCGGTTTTTTGCGGATGGTCCGGCAGGCTGTCGAACAGCTCCGAATAGACTTCGGTATAGAGCCGGGAGCGCTCGTCGCGGCCGGCGAACCGTAGCCGATCCGCGAGCCTGCGTTCGAGTTCGTAGTGCACGCTCAGGCGTTCGGGCGACCGTGTGTCCTTCCGGCGCCGCTGGATCGCCGCATAGTCAGGCTTCAGGTTCGTCAACACACGCGCCCCATTCGATGCGGCCGCTTCTTTTGCCTAGTGTGAGACCGTGGCGACCGATTCGCGCGGACCCTCCGCAGCACGGGCGCGGGACTCGCCCACGATCATCTCCACGAGCAAGTGTGTCGTGGATCCGAGGTTATCTCAATAACCCTTACGAGCTACCCCCGGACGAGGAATTTGATCAGTCCGGGAATGGCTGCGTCATCCAGCTCAGTTGAGCTTGCAAGACTGCTCGCTCCAAAACGAGCGGCAAGCGATGGCGCATTGTCTTGTCGATGTTGACCGACACGGCCAGCCGGAGCGCGTGCTTAACCGTGACTGCGCAGACGGGTGGATGCTAGGCGGCAGATCTGGCGAGAGGTATCGCGCAGTCCGGATCTCGCGTTACCGACTTCAGCGTGAACGACCACGCGTCAAATTGATACCACGAGCGTTCCTCTCGGCTTATTCCGTCGCTTCCGATTCGCGTAATGCTGACAACCAAGCAATTCGCCGGAAAAATCGCGCGTATGCCTTGAACCAGCCCGATATGCCCACGTATTGGGCCGACATACATGGGTATAAATCATATTTTGAAAGTTTTTTCGCCATTTTTGCTTATTAACCAACCAGCCAGCAGTCGGGGGGGCAAAATCCCACTGCTTTGAAATATCCTCGCGGTTCGAGGCTGAAATGCTTTGAAATCTGTTCGTGGCGCCACGCTGCGAGCAGGCGGTATGTCGCGCGCCCCACCTTGCGCGGCAGTGGAATATCCTCGCGGTTCGAGGCTGCAATGCTTTCAAATCTGTTCGCGGCGCGCTGCTGCGAGCATGCGGTATGTCGCGCGCCCACCATGCGCGGCAGTGGAATTCCCGACTTCAACTTTCGCCAGCAATGGAGAATCATAGTGACTGCGCTGACCGATACCATCTATCAAAACACACGCGGCAATAGCGAAGCATACCCGGAAGGCGTCCCCACATACTATTCGTGGTATGGTGGCAAGGTTGGTGGGGAGAGCTCCGCTCCCGCCGGTTTCTCTGCTGTCACGGGATGGGGACAAATTTATCCCGAGGCCGGTGCGTCGACCGCTGCCAATGCGAGCGCAGATGTTCAGATAGCGCATTTCGAGACGTGGGTGCATCTCACAACTGGTGGCTGGGTCAAGGTGCAGGATCAGGCGACGGACTCCATCGATGGAGCCCAGTATCTCGCTGACTTCTCCGGAAACTCCAACATTCCCTGGACCGAGACAACCTTGCCGGACGGCAGCGTAAGCGTGAATGCGCCGGGAACTGGCTACAACGACCATTTCTGGCCGGGCGGAGAACGCGGAACTTATACGCCCGGAACGGTCGATGGTGTTTATGTTCAAGCGTACATGAAGACCGACAATCCAAACGCGAATCTCGTGGCCAACATCGGCGCTGATTGGTGGAGAGACGCCTCGGCTCCGTTCATCCTGCAGGATGGCGTGTTCGTAAATAATCCCGGAGTCGGGATGAACAATTGGGTCAACCTGACAACTGAGTGGCAGCCTCTCTATTTCACTTCGCTCAGCCCGACGCGCTTGCAGGCTGATCCGCCGCCCCCGCTGGTCACCTCAGCGCCGATTCCGACGCAGCCGAACACGCCCACGTCGCCAGTCACCCCGCCAAACATCGCTCCGACAGTGCTGCAGGCGTCCGCTTTACCGGGGACGGGAATCGAGCATGTCGGCGATACCATCACATTGACGCTCCGTTTCAGCGAGACCGTGAACGTCACCGGTACGCCTACGCTGTCGCTCAATGATGGCGCCAAGGCCGCCTATGTGGGCGGATCGGGCACGAATACGCTCACCTTCAAAACGACGGTCGCGACGACCCACACCGACACCTCGGCGCTTGCCATCACCGGCGTCAATATTCCGACCGGCTCGAGCATCAAGGATGCTGGTGGCTTGGCGGCGAACCTTTCGGGCGCGGTGAAGACATTCACCGGTCTCCAGGTCGATGTCGATCCGATTTCACCGACATCGCCGACTTCACCGACGAACCCGACATCACCGACGTCTCCATCCTCGGTCGCGCCGGTGCTCACCGTCGCGGATCCCACGCTCACGGTGGCCGGCAGGGGCGGCACGGTCGGCCTGGGGGTGAAGGTTTCAACGACCGATCCCAACGACAGCGTGACCGTGAACATCAGGGGATTGGCATCGTACGAGACGATCACCGACGGCCTCGGTCATACGTTCAGTGGCAGAAACATCACCTTGACCAAGGAGCAGGTGGACAGCGGACTGACGCTGCACAACTACTACCGAGGCTCGCGCGATCCGGTCGACACAATCACGCTGACCGCAACCGCCAAGGACCCGGTCACCGGCGCCGTTACGACATCCTCGACGAAGTGGATGACCCTGTCGGATGCTCCGTCTGCAACCACCACGACTGCGACCACGCCGACGACTGCGACCACGCCGACCACCACGACGCCGCAGACCCCCAGCATAATGGCGCCTGCGACTGCTACCACGAGCCCGGTCACCAGCACGCCGACGGCCTCCGCACCGCAGTCGATCACCGTGACCGCTGCCCCACCTGCGACCACCACGGCCACGGCGCCTGCGACCAGCACTGCCACGGCGTCCCAGGCAAACCAGAGCTTTGCGCTGCTGAACCAGTATATGGCCGCCAGCCCAGGCCGGGTCGATTCCGGTCAGATTGTGTCGGCCATATCGAATGGCACGACCCGGGGTCAGGAAACGTTCCTCACCAGACCACCAGCTTCATGATCGGCTTCCGCACCCGGGCGCTCGTCGCCCGGGTGCGCCACCATCGAAATTTGGGAATGCATGAGAAGGAACATCGGAAGCGGTCGGTAGCCGCGAAGGATTGAGTAGAACAACATGGCGATCCAGAATGGAAATGCCCACGCCGCAGATCTGGGGTTTCGAGCCCTGGCTCTGTTCCTGCGGATTCATGGCGTAGACGCTGCGCCCGACCAGCTCCGCGATCGATGCGGAAGCAACGCATTCGGCATCGGCGCAATGCTGCGCTGTGCGCGCGAGTTTGGCGTCAATCTCGGTTCGCGGACGACGCATTGGAAGCGACTTGCGGGCATCCAGCTGCCTGGAATCGCATCGCTGCATGACGGCGGATTTTTGCTTCTCGGAAAGGTCGACGACAGGGGTGCGCTTGTGCTGCATCCGACCTGGTCAAATCCCCGGGTGATGACGCGCGCGGAATTCGAAGAAATCTGGGACGGTCGTTTGATCCTGCCCGGACCTCAGACCGTCGCTAATCGGGTCCTTCATGCACTCGCCGGCATCAGCACCCGCGGCGTTGACCTTGCACGCCGTGCAGGGGACGTCCTGGTGCGTGCCCTCGGGCCTTTGATGCGTCCTGGCGATGCCTTGATGAAAGCCCGCGATTCCTTGATGCGCGGACGTTTCGCCGCTCGAGGCGATATTGCTTCCCCGCCGGTAAACACCGAACTCGCGGTGGCGAGTACCGAATCCGACAATGCCGATGAATCGGCGCTCATTGCGCTGACGATATTGCTGCGTAGCCATGGTATCGCGGCCGACCCGGGTCAAATCCGCCATCGGGTAGGCGCGGCGCGCGTAGGTGTTACCGAAATCCTGCGTTGTGCCAAGGATTTCGGGCTCAAGGCACGGGTACAGAGGACGAGCTGGAGTCGGCTTGCGGTTACCCCGCTGCCGGGAATCGCCGTGCTGCGCGACGGCGGATTTCTGATCCTCGGCAAAGTGATCGACGACAATCTCCTCGTTCAACGCCCGTTGTCGCCCCGACCCGAAACCATGACGCAGGCCGAACTGGAGGCCATCTGGGACGGCGAGATCATCCTGATGGCCCGGCGCGCGAGCCTGACGGACCTCTCCCGACGCTTCGACATCGGCTGGTTTGTCGGCGCAGTCCACAAGTATCGCAGCCTGCTCAGCGAGGTGCTGGTCGCCTCGTTCTTCATTCAGATCTTTGCCGTCGTCTCACCGCTGTTCTTCCAGGTGGTCATCGACAAGGTGCTCGTGCATCGAAGCATGAGCACGCTCGACGTGCTGATCATTGGCCTGGTCGCCCTCACCGTCTTCGAGGCCATTCTCGAAACGCTGCGCGTCTATCTGTTCGCGCACACGACAAACCGTATCGACGTCGAGCTCGGCGCCCGGCTGTTTCGTCACCTGATGGCGCTGCCGATCGCCTATTTCCAGACCCGCCGCGTCGGCGATTCGGTGGCACGTGTCCGCGAGCTCGAGAATATCCGCCAGTTCCTGACGAGCTCGGCGCTTACGTTGGTCATCGATCTGCTGTTCACGGTCGTTTTCCTTGCGGTAATGTTCTACTACTCGACGACGTTGACGCTGATCGTCCTGGCGTCCTTCCCGTTCTACATCGGGATCTCCGCGGGCGTTGCGCCGCTGTTTCGCCGGCGCCTCGATGAGAAGTTCAATCGAGGTTCCGAGAATCAGGCCTTCCTGGTCGAGAGCGTGACGGGCGTCGAAACCCTGAAGGCCATGGCCGTCGAACCGCAGATGCAACGCCGCTGGGAGGAGCAACTCGCCGGCTATGTGGCCGCAAGCTTCCGCGTGCTCAGCCTGAACAATACGGCGAGCCAGGCAGTCCAGATGATCAACAAGCTGGTCATCGCCGCAATCCTTTACTTCGGCGCCAGGCTGGTGATCGGCGGGGAGCTGACGGTCGGCGAGCTCGTCGCGTTCAACATGCTGGCCGCGCGCGTCAGCACGCCGGTGCTGCGGCTCGCACAGATCTGGCAGGATTTCCATCAGGCCCGGCTGTCGATCGATCGCCTCGGCGACATCCTCAACACCATACCTGAGCCGAGCTTCAATCCCGGCCGCGCCGCGCTGCCGGCGATTCGGGGCAAGGTCACATTCGAGCACGCGACCTTCCGCTACCGCATCGACGGCCCCGAGGTGCTGCACAACGTCTCCTTCAGCGTCGAACCCGGCCAGGTCGTCGGCATCGTGGGCTCCTCGGGCTCGGGCAAGAGCACCATCACCAAGCTGATCCAGCGCCTCTATGTGCCGGAGAGCGGACGCGTGCTGGTCGACGGCGTCGATCTCGCGATGGTCGATCTGAGCTGGCTGCGACGACAGATAGGCGTCGTGCTGCAGGAGAACGTGCTCTTCAACCGCTCGGTTCGCGAGAACATCGCGCTCGCCGATCCGTCCATGCCGATGGATCGGGTCATCGAGGCGGCATCGCTCGCCGGCGCTCACGACTTCATCCTTGAGCTGCCCGAGGGCTACGACACCGTGGTGGGCGAACGCGGCAGCAGTCTGTCCGGCGGGCAGCGCCAGCGCATCGCGATCGCGCGCGCACTTATCACCGATCCGCGCATCCTCATTTTCGACGAGGCGACAAGTGCGCTGGACTACGAAAGCGAGCGCGCCATCCAGCAGAACATGAAACAAATCTCTGCCGGACGGACCGTCTTCGTCATCGCGCACCGGCTCTCTACCGTGCGCAATGCGAACCGGATCATCACGATCGAGCATGGTCGGATTGTTGAGGACGGCAGCCATGATGAGCTGATCCGCACCAACGGTCGTTACGCGAACCTTCATTATTTGCAGGCTGGTATCCATGACGTCCGCTAACCGAAACGTCGTTGCATTTCCGAGAGCCGAAGTTCGCCGGCGCGAGAACGAAATTGCGTTCCTGCCGGCGGCTCTCGAAATCACCGAATCGCCCCCCTCGCCGATCGGGCGTGCGATCGGGGCGAGTATCATCGCACTCTTCTGCGTCGCGCTGGCTTGGGCGTCGCTCGGCAGCGTCGATATCGTCGCCAGCGCGACAGGCAAGATCGTGCCGGGTGGGCGCACAAAGCTGATCCAGCCGTTCGAAACGGGCGTTGTCCGCGCCATCCAGGTGCGCGACGGACAGCGCGTCAAGGCCGGCGACGTCCTGATCGAGCTCGACCCGACGATGACGGAAGCCGACCAGGAGCGCCAAAAGAGCGATCTCCTTGCGGCCGAGCTCGAAGTCGCGCGGCTGCGCGCGGCGCTGGCGGCGGATCCTCTCGCCGCCTTCCGGCCGCCGCAGAACGCAAGCGCTGCCGAGGTCGAAATGCATCGCCAGTTCCTGATCAGCCAGCGCGCCGAACAGAACGCCAAGCTCGCGGAGATCGAGCGCCAGTTGGGTCAGAAGGAAGCGGAACGGGCCACCACGTCGGCGAGCGCAGCGAAGCTGCAGGCGACGATACCCGTGCTGCAGGAACGCGTCGACATCCGCAAAGGCCTCGTCGAGAAGGCATTGGCCTCGAAGGTCATCTACCTTTCGGAGTACCAGGACCTGGTCGGCCTTCAGCAGGACCTCGTCTTGCAGCAAAGTCGACTGCTCGAAACCGACGCGGCCACCGCACTGCTGAAGGAAACCAAGGAAAGGACCGCAGCGGAGTATCGTCGCACGACCTATGACGCACTCGCGAAGGCCGAGCAGAAGGCTGCGAACGCCGCGCAGGAGGTGGTCAAGGCGGATCGACGTACGAAACTACAGCGCCTGACCGCACCGGTCGACGGTATCGTGCAGCAGCTTGCCGTTCATACGGTGGGAGGCGTGGTGACCCCGGCGCAGGCGCTGGCTGTGGTGGTTCCGAGCGACAGCCAGCTCGAAATCGAGGCCATGCTCTCCAATCGCGACATCGGCTTTGTTCATCCAGGACTGAAGGCCGAGATCAAGGTCGACACCTTCAACTTCACGCGTTATGGGCTCCTTCATGGCGACGTGATCAGCGTGTCGTCGGATGCCATCACGCGCGACAGGCCGCAGAGCGGTTCGAGTGACCGGGGATCGGGTACAGCGCAGAGCAGCAGTGAGCCGAAAGGTCAGGAACTGGAATATGCCGCGCGCATTTCGCTCGACCGTCCGGAGATGCAGGTGGAGGACAAGCTCGTCAAGCTCGGCCCCGGAATGGCGGTGACGGTCGAAATCAAGACTGGCACGCGCAGGATCATCAGCTACCTTCTGTCGCCACTAGCGCGATACAAGCAGGAGTCGCTGCGAGAGCGGTAGACAAAACACCATCGATAAGCCTTGCGGGCAACAATTGCCCGTAAGGCGCTGCCCGCTTTTGAACCAAGTACGTGCCGGGAGATGCCGGCCGGGGAGACGGTTGCGCGGCTGGCGACGGTCGATTGGCGTATGCGCTAGCGACGCAGCGCCTCCAGCCGCGCTTTCGCCTCCTGGATTCCTGCGGCGTCGGCCCTTGCATAAAGGCCCTGCGCCTTGCTCGCATCGCCGCGCGTGCCCTGAGTTTTCCATTTCGCAAGGATCAATGGGTCGTAGGTTTCTGCCAGCGCGAAGCTCGCCTGGGCGCTGCCCATCTCGACGGCGCGCTCGAGTACAAGCCGCGCCGCGCCTATATCGCCCTGCCGGAGCAGCGCGGCCGCGCGCGCAACCAACCCTGTCGCCACCGCGGCTTGCTCGGGATCGAGCTGAGCATCGCCACGCGCGGGCGCCGCTGGTGCCCGCTCGGCACGCGCCGTCACAAGATCCTGCTGCAGCCACGCGGGCCGCTCGCGCTCCTGTGCCGATTTGCGATGCAACGACGCGCCGTTTGCAGCCGCCTCTCTGACTTCCGCCGCTTCGTCTCCAGCTTTGCGGGCCTGCGCCCTGTACGCATAGATCGCGCTCCGCGTCATCGAGAGGTCTGCTGGCAAATCGGCCGTTTGGTGCTCTTTTTGCATCGATCGCCTCGACTCCGCGGCACTGGCTACCGTCCCCTGCTTCCGCCGCGAAGCCTCCTCGCCTGCCTTTGCCGCCAGCGCGGTCTGGGTCTCGATATCGCGGCGCGCTGCCGCGATATCCTGCTCCAGCCGCGCGGACCGCTCGCGCTCCTGTTGCAGGGCCTTTTGCAGCTCCGCCACACCGCTCTCGGCCGCCGCTTTCAGCCGGGAAGCTTCCGCGCCTGCTTTCGCCGCCAGCGCGGTCTGGGCTTCGACCTCGCGCCGCGCCGCTGCAAGTTCCTGCTCCAGCCGCACGGATCGCTCACGCTCCTGTTGCCGGGACTTCTGCAGCTCCGCCGCACCGCTCTCCCCAGCCGCTTTCAGCCGGGAAGTTTCCTCACCCGCCTTCGTCGCCAGTGCGGTCTGGGTCTCGACCTCGCGCCGCGCCGCTACAAGCTCCTGCTCCAGCCGCGTGGATCGCTCACGCTCCTGTTGCCGGGCCTTCTGCAGTTCCGCCGCGCCGCTCTCCCCAGCCGCTTTCAGCCGGGAAGTTTCCTCACCCGCCTTCGTCGCCAGTGCGGACTGGGTCTCGACCTCGCGCCGCGCCGCTGCAAGTTCCTGCTCCAGCCGCGCGGATCGCTCACGCTCCTGTTGCCGGGCCTTCTGCAGCTCCGCCGCGCCGCTCTCCCTTTCCTGTTTCAGCCGGGAAGTTTCCTCGCTTGCCTTCGTCGCCAGCGCGGTCTGGGTCTCGACATCACGCCGCGCCGCTGCAAGCTCCTGCTCCAGCCGCGTGGATCGCTCTCGCTCCTGTTGTCGGGCCTTCTGCAGCTCCGCCGCGCCGCTCTCCCTTTCCTGTTTCAGCCGGAACGCTTCCTCACCCGCTTTCGCCGCCAGCGCCGCCTGGGCCTCGACGTCACGTCGGGCCACCGCCAGATCCTGCTCCAGACGTGAGAACCGCTCGCGCTCGTCCGGAGCGGCCTTGCCGGTCGACGGCGCGCCGTTTGCAGCTGCTTGCCTGAGTTCCGCCGCTTCGTCTCCAGCTTTGCGGGCCTGCGCCTCGTATGCATAGATCGCGCTCCGCGTCAGGGAGAGGTCTTGTGCCAGCGCGTCGGCCCTTGCGCGCGACTGCTTCAGTTCGGCAGCTCCCGCTTCCGCCGCCTGCTTCCGCCGCAAAACCTCCTCGCTAGCCTTTGCCGCCAGCGCGGCCTGGGTCTCAACATCACCCCGCGATGCCGCAAGGTCCCGCTCCAGCCGGGCGGACCGCTCGCGCTCCTGGTGCAGGGACTTCTGCAGCTCCGCCGCGCCGCTCTCCTCCGCTGCTTTCAGCCGGGAAGTTTCCTCACCCGCTTTCGTCGCCAGCGCGGTCTGAGTCTCGACCTCATGCCGCACCGTCGCCAGATCCTGCTCCAGCCGTGCGGACCGCTCGCGTTCCTGTTGCAGGGACTTCTGCAGCTCCGCAGCGATGCTCTCCCCCGCCTGTTTCGACCGGGACGCTTCCTCGCCTGCCTTTGCAGCCAGTGCGGTCTGGGTCCCGACATCGCGTCGCGCCGCCGCGAGGTCCTGCTCCAGCCGCTCCGCCAGCTCGCGCGCCTGTTGCAGGGAGTTCTGCAACTCCGCCGCACCGCCTGGCGCAGCCTGCCTCATGCGCGCGGTTTCTTCGACCGCTTTGGCCGCTAGCGCGCTCTGGGTTTCGACGTCCCTTCGCGCTGCCGCAAGACTCTGCTCCAGCCACTCGGCCCGATCGCGCCCCTGCTCGAGACGTTGCAGCAACTCGATATCGCGCCTTGCATTGGTGAGTTCGCGCGACAGGGACTCCGCCCAGTGAAGTTCCTGTTCCGGAGACTGCCTTGTGTCGCCGATCGTCGCTTGGACAACCTGCACCGATCTGTCGTTGCCGGCTCGGCTCGGCGGCAAGGCAACTGACAAGGCAACTGAATCGCCATCACCTTCCGTTCCAACAGAATCGAGATTGCGGGCAACCGTCACGTGCTGCGCATCCGCCAACGGTTGCTCTCGATCGGAGCAAGCCTGCGTTTCCGACGCCCAAGTGATTGCGAGCATGGCGGCGGCCATCCACAGCGGCGCGGATCGTCCGGGCGCAGGCAGCTGCCTCCCTGTCCTTTGCATTGTCTTCTGCGCAAACGGCGTCGTGTCCGAATTGTTGCGCGACGCGCTAGCGATATCGGAGACGGTATTTGATCCGTCACTGAGAATAACCGTGCGGCCCATCTGCAATCACCCGTCGCTTGGCGATGCGACCTGTTCAGGTCGCGCTATTATGCGCTCCGCCGCCACGCAAATCCTATGATTCGCATGGCGGACCCCCACCCCTTTCGGGTTAGGGTTTTACATAGGACCAGCCCTTCTCCTGCAGTTCCATCACGCGCACGACGCCTGACTTCACCACCTCTGCCTGACGAACAATCGGGATGCTCTTGTTCTCGGCTTTGTGCATTCGTTCCTGAGTATTGCCGCAGGCCTTGAACGATACCTCCGGCGTGCTCAGCGCCATCTCCTCGATACGGGCCTTTACCGGCGAGGTGTCATCGCGCAGCATATGCAGGCCGGGCCCGAACGTGACCACTTCGATCTTCACCTTCTCGCCGGCATCCTTGTAGTATTGCGCGACGTTGGTGGCGTTGTTGAGCGCGAGATTCATGGCGGCGGGGTCGTTCGTGTTCACCTGCAAAATCAAACGGTGCGCTTTGGAGTCGGCAAGCCGAGCGTTGGCGGCGAGAGGGGATCGTGCGGCAAGAGAGGATCGTGCCTTCTTTTGTTTGGTTGCTTTGTTATGTGTGGTGGCCTTTGCCGCAATGCGCTGATGGTGCGTAGCGGGCTCCGTCGTTGTCGGCACCCAGTACCGTCCGCCTTGCTCCGCCGCAGCGAATGGCGCGGCGAACAGTACCGTTGCGGCTGCCATGGCGATTACCCGCGCAATATATCGAAACATGCTCATGAGGCCTCTCCTATCAATACACGTCATTGGACTGCTCATCCGTTGGGTTTCGTGGCTGGATGTGGCCACCTGCACACTGTGGCCATCTTCGCACGCACCGCCTCCAACCCGCCTAGCGAGAACACTGCATCCAGAGCAGTCCCCATCCGGGATGTAAGGTGAATACTGAGGCTCCCGCTGTCTGGAAGGGACTGCAGCAGCCGAACAACGTCTCCCCCGAACGCGACTCCGACTCCGGACGTCGGCACGGCTGCCGCGATCTGCAGCCCCTGACCGTCGTTGACGCGATAGGAAATCGCATAATCGTTGCCGCGACCGGGAACGCCGGGCCCGGCGACCACCAGTTCGCTCCGCCCGCCGCGGCAGCGAATCGAAAGCTTGACTCCGGATTCGCCGGCAGCATCGCGTGACGATGTTGTGGCGGTAGCGACCGGTGAATAATCGACGGGTGAGATCGTCACGCTAATGATCCAGTTGTTTCCCTGGTTCGCCTGACGAGGTGCGGTGGTCCGCGGCGCCCTCTCGGGGCACTCCAGACCTGCTGCGCGTTCCGCCGGGGAACAATCGTGAAGCTGCGCTGTCGGATGATCTTGTGCCCCTTGCGCCAACGCATTGCCGCTTGCGAGCGTGATTCCAGCCACGAACAGACCGGCCGCGCGTCTCATTGCGATGCATGCGCAGCACGCGGCCCACGATCGAGCCATGCCTGCGCCGCAGGGAAGCGCGCAAGACCAGGAACGGTAGCCGCGAGATTGATCGATTTCCACTTCTGGTCGAAGCCCGGCTGCTGCAACTTTTCAATCCGCGAGAACAGATGGTCCACGAAGCGCGCCAGCCGCTCGTAGCGGTTCGATTTGGTTGGAAAATTGAAGGCGACGAGCGCGGTCGGCACCGCAATCGTCGTTACGCGTTCGCCCGGCTTGATCAGATTTGGGTATTCTGCGGCATCGAGCGCAGCGGGAAGATAATAGTCCTCGAACTTGCGGTCATAGGGGACAGGCAGGAACTTGAACCCTGACTCCCAACGGCCGCGCACGAAAGCATCCACCGGCTTCGAGGTAATGAAGACGACCGCGGCCATCTCGCCCTTGCGCATCTGCTCGAGCGCGATCTGATGCGGGATGAAGGTCTTTTCCACGTCGAGGCCAAGACGACTGAAGATCAATGGTCCCGAATAGGCCGCAGCGGTGCCTTGGGTATTGAAGTTCACCTTCTTGCCGACGAGATCGTTCAGGCTCTGAATCTCGGGACGAACGAAGACATGAAGTTCGGACGGAAACAGGTTCAGCACATAGGCCAGCCGCTGCTGAATATCGGGCACCTGGCTCTTGTATTCCTCAAGTACGTCGGAGTTGATGATGGCGGCATCGATGCCGCGCAAATAAAGCAGTGAGTTCACGTTTTCCGTGGCTCCGCGCGTCACGATCGGAAGAACGTGCAGTTTGTCACCATCATCCACGACGCGGGCGACTTCGGCCGCCAGTCGGATGGGTGCGCCCTCGAGAAGACCTCCGGCGAGGCCAACCGTCCAGGCGTTCATCGTCACTTGCGGCTTCTGCGGCGCTGCCTCACGTCGCAATTGCCGAGCGGCAGGTTGCGTCTGTGCATCCACGTCGGACGGTTGAACGATCATGAGCAGCGGGGCCAGCGCCGCCCGCACAAGCAGCTTGCGCAGCGCAGCCTTTGCGTTCCGCGCCCCAACTGCAATCACCTGTCCCATGGTGATATCCTTTCTAATCCGTCAGCAGTTTTATGCACTTCGCCCATGCATCTTATTCCCTGCATGAAGGAACCACACCTACCCCTTCGGACTAAGCCGCGGAGCCCTCATCACGTGAACAGATGGAACGGTACGAATTCCCCCTCGCGATTCCTGTTTTCACTACGCAGCTGATATCCGTAGGTAACCCTTCAGAGGTACACCTAGCGGGGAACGATCGGCATCATTAGCCGCTCGCGGCCTGAGGACCGTAGATAAGCAGCCTACCGGCGCTCCGATGCATCAGCGCGCGCAGCGGCGAGGGATCGATCGAGTGTTTGGCGCACATCAGATCGAACTTCGAGCACTACGGGGCCCTTGGCCGACATTGCTTCCGCGACGACCTCGGCTACCTGCGCCGCGTTCGTGATCGTGTAGCCCTGCGCGCCGAATGCGCGGGCAAGGGCCGCAAAGTCGGGGTTGGACAGGTCCGTACCGCAAGGACGCTGCGGAAACGCTTTCTCCTGATACGAGCGGATGGTGCCGTACGATTGGTTGTTGGAGATCACAATCTTGATATTGAGCCGGCGGGCAACGGCTGTTGCCAGCTCATTCCCGGTCATCAGGAAGCCGCCGTCTCCGCAGAACGCGATCACCTGATTGTTCGGATAACGAAGGCTCGCGCTCAATGCAGAAGGAACACCACTGCCCATCGCGCCGCAGGCGGAGCCAAGCAGGCGGGCCGACGGCTGGAAGCGGAATATGCGGTGCACCCAGGCGGCGAAGTTGCCGGAGTCGGTCGTCACGATACCATCTGCCGGGAAGCGTTTGGCGATGGCCGCAACAGCATGCCCGAAGACATCGGCGCTGGGGATGCCCGGCTCGGGCCATGCGTGCACCGCCTCTCGCGTTTTCGCCACGGCTTCAATCCACCCACCGCGCTCGCGCGACACGACCGGTACGTCGAGCCAGGCTTTCAAGAACGGATGCGCCGACGCGACGATTGGAAGATCCGTATGGAAGTGGGTCCCGATCGCATTCGGATCGGGATAGACGTGAACCAGAGGCTGAGACGGCGGCGATTGTCGCGGAAACCGAAAGCCCATGGAAGACAGGTCGCCGAGCCGTGTTCCGATCGCAACGATCAGATCCGCTTGCTCAAAGAGCGCAACATGCGCTGGCGACGTGAAGAAGCCAAGCTGTCCAATCCAGAGCCGGTGATCGTTCGGAAACAGATCCTGCATCTTGTTGGTGGCCGCGACCGGTACATTCCAGCGCTCGCTCAGCGCGAACAAGTCCTTACGAAATTCCGCCGTTCGACACTCTCCTCCGACCAGCAGGATCGGTCGCTCCGCCTTGCCAAGCAGGACGGTCGCCTGCTCCACGGCGGCTCGACTGGGCTCGGCTCGCGCGACGCCGTGAACCCTGGCGGAGAGCGGACCCGCCTCCATCTCGAGAACGTCTTCGGGAAGCTCGATCACCACCGGCCCGGGCGTGCCGCCAAGCGCCACGGAAAATGCGCGCGCCAGCATCTCGGGCACCTGGGCCGCCGAATCGATTCTGGTGGACCACTTGATAAGGCCACCGAACGCCCGCCCGGTGTCGATCTCCTGCACTGCGTCGCGATTCAGCTCAGACGTACCGACCTGACCAACGAGCAATACGAGGGGTATGGCCTCCTGGGAAGCTACATGCAGACCAAGCACCGCGTTGGATGCGCCCGGCCCGCGGCTTACCATCACCACGCCGGCCCGGCCGGTAAGCTTGGCGTCGGCAACTGCGGCAAGACTGGCGCTTCCCTCGTGGCGGCAAGTCACGAGATCGATCTCGTCGCGTTCGTACAGAGCGTCAAGGAGCGCAAGAAAGCTTTCGCCGGGTACGCTAAATGCCCGGTCGACGCCGTGCGCGATCAGAGAATCGACGAGTAGATCGGCAACTCGAAAAGCCATGCGACTTGATCTCGGTTGAAAGGTCATCATCACGCCGCAAGCTTTACCGCGTGCGCAAATTCCCAGTACAGTTTCCGTGCACGCGTATAGAACGGCCCGGGCGTAAGCTGCCGGTCGTCAATCCGAATTACGGGCGCAACCTTGGCAAAATTGCCGGACGAGAAGATCTCGTCCGCGGCAAGGAAATCGGCATAGCGCAGCGTGGCCTCCACCACGGTGACGCCCGAACCGCGCAGGAGTTCGATCACCCGCTGCCGGGTGATGCCGTTCAGGAAGGTGCCGTTCGCCGCCGGCGTGTAGACTACACCGTCTTTCG
This sequence comes from Bradyrhizobium sp. AUGA SZCCT0169, assembly GCF_018130085.1. NCBI lineage: Bacteria > Pseudomonadati > Pseudomonadota > Alphaproteobacteria > Hyphomicrobiales > Nitrobacteraceae > Bradyrhizobium > Bradyrhizobium sp. AUGA SZCCT0169. The sequence continues at coordinate 16,406 of NZ_JAFCMC010000002.1, forward strand.
CCATGAACACGTTGGCATTGCCGAACTCCGCGACGTTGCCCAGCATGTCCAGCATCAGGCAGTTCTGGAAGCCGCGAGAGGCGGCCTCGATCAGCGCGCGCGAACAGTTCGGGTAGAGACAGGCGGCCTTGGCATCGACCGGCGCGCATTCGGCGGTCGGTCTGCGGAACGGCGACAGCGTGATCGCGTTGCCGACCGGCTTCGGTAGCGGCGCTTCGTAGATGCAAAGACACCAGTCCATCGTTTCCGGATCGAACAGCACGCCGCCGCCCACGCCATTCTGCGGCCAATACATCGGGCGGACGTAGAGTTCGGCATTGGGCGGGAAGCGCTTGATGCCTTCGCGCGCCAGACCCATCCACGTGTCGAGATCGACGATCGGCTTGAGCCCGAAGTTGAGCGCGGATTGATTGACGCGGGCGCAATGGCGGTCGAGATCGGGCGTAACGCCTTCGAAGGCGCGTGCGCCATCGAACACGGTCGAGCCGAGCCAAAGCCCATGGGTGCGTGGCCCCATGATCGGCACATTGCCCTCGTGCCACTGGCCTTGGTAGAATGTCCATGTCTGCGAATGGCTGACGGACTTGCTGTTGGGAATCATGACGGCTCTCCATTGGCAGCAGAGTTACGGTCCATAGATCACCAGCTCGGTATCCGACAGATCGGCAAGCCGGGGGCACCGCGGACCCTTGAAGTATTTGCGGCCGCGCTCTCCCCTGTAGAAGCCGACCAGATCCTTCATGCGGCCGTTGGCGTCGAGGGCGACCAGGATCCGGCCGCGCCGGAGCAGGAAGCGGCCGATGGCGCCGGCGCAGGCGACATAGTCGGCCACATCGGGGCAATAGATCAGCCGCATCGCTGGCAGGGGGATCCCGCGTTTGCGCATCGGCTGCAGGACGAAGGGGTAGCCGCGGCCGTCGCCCGCGCGGCACACCAGGCTTAGGCAGCCGTACGAGGCGTGCCGCGCAAGCAGCGCGACGTCGGCGTCGGACAATCCGTCGACCGCATGTGCGTCCTTCTGAACGACTTCGACGCGCATGCTCTTCGGACGCGACAGCGCCGGAAAGGAGAAGAACAAGCCGCCGCAATAGGGACGGAATCCCTGGGCCTCAATGGTCCGCCAGGTCGAGAAGGCCGGACTGATGTTGACGTAGGTGACGCGCTTGTGGCGCTGCGCGACGCTGGTCAGCATCGGCGCGTAGTTGCGGAAGGCAGGTTCCACATACCAGCTGGAGAGGTTGCAGCGGATCGAGGTTCCGCCGTCATCGTCCCGCTCAGTGTAGATCAGCAGCAGAACGCCGACGGGCATCCCTTCATGGTCGAGCATGTACCCGAAGCGGGGGAAACCATCGGGTACCTCCCGCACGGAAGCGCGCCGGAGCCCGTCCATCCAGTAGTCGCGCGAACGGCGGGCAAAGCCACGCGTCAGAAGATCGGCGATGGCAACAAGATCGGCCGGTCCTATCTCGCGGCATCGGATCACGGTCCGAACTCCATCATGCAATCCGCTCCCGCTTCTTCGTGGGCAGGTCGGCGAGCGAGAGCCCGGCTAGCAGATCGCGGCCGTTGCTCCGGTTCTCCCTGTTGCCCGCACGCACCCATGATCTACGCCGCGGCAGGCCTGGGCCTCGTTCGATAACTTCCGTTGAAGGCAAACGGCTTTGAGCGTCCTGCTCGCTGCGAGGCCATGTACAGCAGCCAGTTGCGGTAAATGCGCCTGGCCGGCTGATGCCAGGCGTTTCTCAGATCCTTCGCCAGTTGGTCGACCGGGAAATCGGCGAAAAGCTCCGGACTTCTGTCGGAAAGGGCTTTCCGCCGGAAGGCCGTCAGAATCTCTTCCGCCTCCGAAGCGAAATAGCCGCTCGGTATCGTCGGACAGACCTCGCTCTCGCTCCGGAGGAAACGACCCATGTCCCTTCTGAACTCAGCCAACAGGCTATGGGTGTCGTACTCCGGATGGCCCTGGAAATTGACGAAGAGACTCTTTCTCTGTTGCTTGACGAAGCAGTCGACGCCGGCCTCTGCCGACTTGGTGAGAACGGAATATCCGCAGCTCTCGACAGCCCTCTCCTGCACCTCGTTCCACCGGGCGTGCGGCGTTCTGAAGGTCGCCGGAACATTGCGCATCAAGGGATGATCTCTCGTCTTCGTTTGAGCGAAGACGCCGATGCATTTCGCAGGCAGCTTGTGGCGCTCCACACCATCCAGGTGCAGGACGGCACCATGGACGGCCAGACAGGAAAACACCGAAGAGACGGTGCTCTCCCTGGCCCAGTCGATGATTTGGACGAAGGTGGACCAGTATGGTTCTTCCGGCAGGCTGGCGGCTCTTGGTTCGGCGCCGGTCACGATCACTCCGTCCAGGCTCCTGTTCAGCAGATCGTCGGTACCACGGTAGTAGCGACGCACGTAATCGCGCCCCCAGTCCGAACGGGGCGTCGTCTCCATCGTGTAGAAATGCAGCCTGACCAGGAGCTCTCCGGCCGCCGCGCCGAGCAGGTCGAACAGCTGGCGCTCGGTGGACATCAAGGCGGCATCCGACATGTTGTTGATCAGCCCGATGTCGAGGCATTCCTTCCGGTTTCCGGGGGACTCAGCGCCGCTTCCGTTCCGCGCTCTTGAGAAAAGGTGGTGTTCGTACGAGTCTATATTTACAAGGACGGGCATCTGAATGCCTTCATGGTTGACCTGCACTCAATCTGCGGCACGGAGCGCCTGATCGAGGTCGGCGATGATGTCGTCGGCGTGCTCGATCCCAACGCTCAGCCTGATCATCTCGGGCCGCACGCCGGCCCGTTCCTGCTCTTCGGGCGACATCTGCCGGTGGGTGGTCGATGCCGGGTGGCAGGCAAGCGATTTCGCGTCCCCGATGTTGACCAGCCGCTTGAACAGTTTCAGCGCATCGTAGAACCGCTTGCCGGCCTCGAACCCTCCAGCCACGCCGAAGGTCAGCAGCGAACACGCGCGGCCGCCCAAATATTTCTGCGTCAGCGCGTGATAGGGACTATCGTCAAAGCCTGCGTAGTTGACCCATCCGACGCGGCGGTCGTCGCGCAGAAACCGCGCGACCTTCTCGCCATTCTCGACGTGCCGCTCGATCCGCACCGCGACGCTCTCGATGCCCTGGAGCAGCAGGAAGGCGTTAAAGGGTGCCAGGATGGAGCCGGTGGTCCGCTGCGAGACGGCGCGGCAGCGGGCGATGTAGGCGGCGGCCCCGTAGCGCTCGGTGAAGACCATCCCGTGGTAGGATTTCTCCGGCTCGTTCAGCATGGGAAAGCGCCGGCGATGCTTCGCCCATGGGAACCTGCCGCTATCGACGATGATTCCGCCGAGCGTGGTGCCGTGCCCGCCCATGAACTTCGTCAGCGACTCGACCACGATGTCCGCACCGTATTCGATCGGCCTGAGCAGGATCGGGGTGGGAACCGTGTTGTCGACGATCAGCGGCACGCCATGCCTGTGGGCGACCTCGGCGATCGCTTCGATGTCGCAAACGTTTCCGGCCGGATTTCCCACGCTCTCGCAGAACACCGCACGCGTATCGTCGTCGATCAGTTTCTCCATGCTCGCCGGACTGTCGTCTTCCGAGAACCGGACCGTGATGCCCTGCCTCGGCAGGATGTGCGCGAACAGCGTATGCGTGGTGCCGTAGAGCTGCGGGACCGAGACGATGTTGCTGCCCATATCCGCGATGTTGACCACCGCATAGTTCACCGCGGCCTGGCCACACGCCACGCTCATCGCCTCGACGCCTCCTTCCAGGGCGGCAACCCGCTTCTCCAACACCGCGTTGGTCGGATTGCCGATCCGGGTGTAGCGAAAGCCGTCCACTTCGAGGTTGAAGAGCGCGGCGCCATGGTCGGCGCTGTCGAAGGCATACGAGGCGGTCTGATAGATCGGCACAGCGACGGCTTTGGTGGTCGGATCGTTGTCGAAGCCGCCGTGTACGGCGAGGGTCTCTCTTTTCATAGAGGTTGGCCCTTCGGCTCTTCTGTCGCGGGCTACCTCGGGAGTTCGTTGGTGCATTTCAGTTCCTCGAATGCCGACGTCGGCTACCGGTCGTGCCGCGGGAAGCCGAGCAGATCCCGCACCGCGGTCGGCCACCTTGCGACGGACTTGCCGTGGGTATGGAACATGGCCACGGCGAGACGATCCATTCCGAAGGCCACGCAACCAGTATGGGCCGGCTCACCGGTCGCGTCCGTAATGCCCCAGGTGGTGCCGAAGTGATCGCGGTGATAGTTGAAGCTCATGCATGCAGTCGGTTGCTCCTCGGAGCGCAGAGGCACCAGCAACTCGAATTTCAGCGACTGCTGCTTTTGGCTCACCGCCATCATCTGGCCGACCCGGCCGAAGAACGGATCGCTGGCATAGTCGACCCTGAAGGTCAGTCCGAGATCGCGGGCGATCTCCTGAGCGCGCACCATCCAACGCTCGCGGAACGCCGAGACGTGGTCGGGGCTGCCGATGCAGACGTATTCGCGCATCCTGAACGACTGCAGCCGGTCGAGATGGCGCGAGGGTTCGCGACGGAAGCAATCTGCGGCCACGTCGAAGCATAAGCCGCCCGCCGGCAGGGGGCCCCGGCTCGCCGCGATCGGATAGACCGGATAGCAGGCGGCCGGTGACAGCACGAGGTCGGCCGGTGAAAGTGACATGGTCCAGTCGCCGCCAGCATCGAAACGGCTGACCGCCGCGTCGATCTCACTGTCCGTGCCGTGCAGGCCGCAGACACAGCCGAGCAGGTTCGGAAAGCTCTTCAGATAACCCGACTTCTCAAGCTGCGTGCGGCTCATGACGGGAGGAAAGCGCATCACCTCGGTGTCCGGTTCGCGGTGCCGCGTGATCAGCGCCGCGAGCCGCTCCACGACGTCTTCATAGAGCGCAGTGCGGGCGTAGACACCCGGAGAGCCCATCTTGTGGAACAGCACGTCGGCAAGATGGTCCAGCGGATCAGCCTCAGCCTGAGTGGGTTCCGCCGGTGCAGCAAACATGGCTACGTTCATATCAACCCCATTTCTTCGAGAAAAAAATCAATCGCGCAGTGACGCCGGGACAGCGCTCATCAGAGTGGCGCTCCCCATGCTGGCAAGGATGCGATCGTTGTTGATCATGATCGGAGCCGACAGCACGTCGCGGAGATGGCGGCCGACACTGACATCGGTGTCGTTGCGATAGCCGGACAGGCCGCACGCGCGCATCGCATGCATGACGACCGTGACCGCGAGTTCCGAGGCCTCCACCTTGAGAAGGTTGATCGAGGACTGGAAGTCGATGGATGAAAGCGCGCGCTCGTCTTGTTCGCGAGCCGCAAAGGAGTCGAGGTTCGCGGCGATGATGGCGCGCAGTTTCGTCAGAGTCATCTTGGCGGCGGTAAAATGCGGCGCGCCGGGAGGCAGGTTGCCGCCGGCCCCGCGGGCGGCCTTGCGGATGAAGAGCTGCGCCCGGTCCACCGCCGCAGCCGCGATTCCCGCCCAGACCGACGACCAGCATAGGTGCGCGACGGGCGTCATGGTCTGCGCATGGACCTTTTCGTATGCCACGGGGAATATCTGTTCCGCGGAGCCCTTGAAGCTCAGCTTGAAGCCGGCGCTGCAGGTGCCACGCATGCCGAGCGTCTCCCATGCGAGAGTTTGCTCCAGCGTGTAGTCGTCACGTGTGATGGCCAACAGTACCTGATCGGATCCGGTGGCGTCGTCGGAGCGGCGGGCGATGGTTACGATGCCGTCCGCCTCGGCGCCGTAGGAAATCACCGTCGCGTCGCGCACCAGCGAGATCTCGGCGCCCTCGCGCTCCACCGCAGCCGAGCTGAAGCGTATGTTTCCACCGTTCTGGCCTTCCGTGGTCGAAGACGCCAGGAGCATTTGTTCGGCCGCCACGCGGCGCATGAGCCGTTCGTGCCAGCTGCTGCCCGCGCCGTGACGGACCAGACAGGCGATCTTGGTCTGATGCATCGCGAAGATCATCCCGGCCGAAGCGCAGGCGCGTCCGAGCGCGTAGCACATGTCGGCCACCTCGGAAATCGACGCGCCGTCGCCGCCGAACTCGATCGGGATCTGGGCGCCTAGAAGTCTTTCCGCGCGCGCCGCGTCGATCGCCTTCAGCGGGAAGCGTGCCTCGCGGTCGACCGCTTCGGCCTCCGACGCCGCAGCCTCCGCGACGGCGGCAGCCCGCTGCTGGAACGAGGCGCGATCGGGAGAGAATGGTACTCGGCTGCTTTCCCGGGCGAGGCTGCGGAACTGGACTTCCTGCACATTCATGGCCCAACGGCTCCCATTTGTTTGATGGTCGGAGACCCGAACCGGGTCGAGATGAATTCCGCGCGAGTTCGACGGCGGCAATCTAACCGACCGCAGTTGCGGAGTCGGCGGCGCAAAGGTGGATGTTACCGAGAACGTGCTCCCAAGCGGGGTACCCCCGAAGTGGAGCTACTGACCTGAGCTGCAGTCAGGTATCGTCACGTCCATCATGATCTGCCCCGTCACGCGATGAGTGGAGCTGAAATGCAAGACTTTGCCGCAAACGTCCAAGAGCGTGTTCTTTCCGTCGTCAGGAACGTTCTCGCGCAGAACGCTATCATCGCGGATGTCCACCCGGAATCCCGGCTGGTGGATATCGGACTGGACTCGATGGATATGGTCGCGCTGATGCTCAAGGTCGAAGCCGAGTTCGATCTCACCCTTCCCCAGCCCGAGATCACGCCCGAGAATTTCCAATCGGTGAAGACGCTGGAGGTTATGATCCTCAACCAACTCGGACCCGCAACGGGATAAGGGAGTTGGACAGAGATGCGTCTTGTGCGATCGAGCGAAACCTCATCGACAGTGATCGCAAGATCGCGCGCGGTCCGGTGCGCCTCGTCGCTCCTTCCGCCGCAGCTCTACCGCCTCGCGACCTGGTCGGCGCGAACAACGATCGAAATCATCTGGGTCAGATCATGAAAGCAGGCGCAGCTCAGCGGGCGACTGAAAGCGGTGACTCGCGACACAGACCGTCTGCCACCAAAGCCTGGCTGAAGGCCATCGAACTGACCTCGCGGATCGAGGCCGAGCCGCAACGGCTGTTCGCCGACGTCGTGGAAGAATGGGCGAAACGGCAACCCGAACGCCCTGCACTGCTCTCCGACCGCCAATCCTTCACCTACGGGGAACTCAGCGCCCGGATCAGCCAATATGCGCGTTGGGCGCGGAGCCTGGGCGTCCGCGCCGGCGACACCGTCTGTCTGCTGATGCCGAACCGGCCGGAGTACGTTGCCTGCTGGCTCGGCATCAGCAGCGTTGGCGGTACGGTGGCGCTAATCAACACCCGGCTGGTCGGCCGGTCCCTTGCCCACTGCATCGACGTTGCCCGTGCCGACCACATCGTTCTTGCCGCCGATTGCATGAATGCGTTCGAAGCCGCACGTCCGCACCTTGATCGCGTGCCCCAGATCTGGAGACTGGGTCCCGGCAGCGCTGGCGCCGATCTGGATGCGGCGCTCGCCGGCACGGATCCACGCCCGCTATCCTCCGTCGAGCGCGGCGACGTCACGATCAATGAACGCGCCCTGCTGATCTACACCTCCGGCACCACGGGATTGCCAAAGGCGGTAAACGTCAGTCATCGCCGCATCCTCAGTTGGGGAGGATGGTTTGCCGGGCTGACAGACGCTTCCATCCACGACCGCCTTTACGATTGCCTGCCGCTCCATCATTCGGTGGGCGGTGTCGTCGCGCCTTGCAGTATGCTTCGCGCCGGCGGTTCAGTCGTGATCGCCGAGAAGTTCTCCGCGGAAGACTTCTGGGACGACATCATGTATTTCGACTGCACCGTCTTCCAGTATATCGGTGAACTCTGCCGCTACCTTCTGAACGCACCGGCGTCCGGGCTAGAGGTCGGACACGGGCTGCGGCTGGCCGTCGGCAATGGATTGCGCGGCGACATCTGGGAGGCGTTCGCGAAGCGGTTCGCGATTCCGCAGGTCCTGGAATTCTACGCCGCGACGGAAGGTAATTTTTCGCTATTCAACTTCGAAGGAAAACCCGGCGCGATCGGCCGTATCCCGCCGCTGCTGGCGCATCGCTTTCCCGCCTCGATCGTGAAGGTCGATGCCGACAGCGGCAGCCCGGTCCGCGGCGACGACGGGCTCTGCATCGCCTGCACCCACGGCGAGGTCGGCGAGGCAATCGGGCGCATCGGCACCGCAGATCGGGGCGGCGGACCTTTCGAAGGCTATACGGAGCCGGCCGAGACCGAGAAGAAGATTCTCCGCGACGTGTTTGCCGAAGGCGATGCCTGGTTCCGGACCGGCGATCTGATGCTTCGGGATCAGCAGGGCTACTTCTATTTCGTCGACCGGGTCGGCGACACCTTCCGTTGGAAGGGCGAGAACGTCGCGACCAGCGAGGTGAACGACGCGATCATGGACTGCCCCGGCGTTGTTGACGCCTCAACCTACGGGGCCGCGGTCCCCGGCGCCGACGGACGCGCCGGCATGGCGGCTTTGGTCGTGGACCAGCATTTCGATCTTGGGATCTTCGCGGAACAGCTGTCGCGCCGGCTCCCGGTCTATGCCCTTCCGGTCTTCGTCAGGTTCTGCGCGGAGCTCGACGCCACCGAGACCTTCAAGAGGAACAAGCAGCGGTTGATCCGCGAGGGATTCGATCCTTCGGTCGTGAACGACCGGCTGTTCCTGCGCGATCCGGCGACCGGCGCCTATCGTTCGATCGACCGGGCCGTCTACGCGCGCGTCGTGGAGGGCGGAATCAGGTTTTAGCATCGGCTCGAAGAGCCGCTTTTTGAAGAGGTGAGGTGTTCATGTCGGTAAAGTTGAGGATTTTCTCGGCGATGCAGCAGATCGCTGAAGAGCAAAAGGTCACCCTTCCGCCGCTCCGGGATGATCTGGCGCTGCAGGACACCGGGTTCGATTCTCTGGCGTTCGCGATCCTGGTCGCGCGGCTGGAGGACGATCTCGGCATCGATCCGTTCACCATCGCGGAGGACGCCGCCTTCCCGTCGACCGTCGGCGAGTTCATCAGAGCATACGAGAATGTCCCAGCCTGACGTCCTAGCACTGCGCGAATATCTCGGCCCGGAGCTGAAGGGCCGCACGATTTCCGATGCCCGGCACGTCATATCGCTGACCGACATTCTCGGGCACAGCTGTCTGATCGGCAGATATCGCGAGCTGTCCGGCCGCTCGGTGATGCTTGCGACGTCGGGACAGCTGCAGTCTGCGCTCGCGATGATCGAGCTCGACGGCATCGCCCGCCGCATGCTTCTGTGCCCGCCCGACCTCGATCCGGATCACATCGAGGCCTTGCTTGCGGATGCCGAGATCGACGCCATCGTGACCGACAGGCCGCTGCACCGATGCGATGACGGCGCGTACCTGGTCGTCGGCGCCGGTCTGCCTGAACGGCCGGGTGCGGGATGGAAGACCGAACGCGCGACCGAGTGGCTGATGCTGACCTCCGGCACATCCGGGCCGCCCAAGATCGTCGGCCATACGCTCGACGGGCTGGCCGGCGCAATCATCGCCGACGGAGCTGCGCGCTATCAGAACGCGACCTGGGCGACGTTCTACGACATCCGTCGCTACGGCGGCCTGCAGATCTTCCTCCGTGCGGTGATCGGCGGCGGATCGATGGTGCTGTCGGAGCCCAGGGAAGCCATCGTCGATCACGTGGCACGGCTGCGCGCGGGCGGCGTCACCCATATTTCCGGGACACCGTCGCACTGGCGCAAGCTCCTGATGAGCAGCGCGGTCGCGGACTTCTCGCCACGCTATGTCCGCCTGTCCGGCGAAATCGCCGACCAGGCGGTGCTCGACGGCCTCGCCCGGACGTTTCCGCAGGCATCGATCGGCCATGCCTATGCCTCGACCGAGGCCGGCGTTGGTTTCGCGGTCAACGACGGGCGCGAGGGTTTTCCTGCCGACCTGATCGGACGGAACCGCGACGGCGTCGAGATGAAGGTCGTCGACGGTTCGCTTCGGATCCGCTCTCACCGCACGGCACGCTCCTATGTCGGCACCGGCGCGCCGCAGCTCACCGACGCCGAGGGCTTCGTCGACACCGGTGACCTGGTCGAACTGCGCGACGAGCGCTACTATTTTGTCGGCCGGCGCACCGGCATCATCAACATCGGCGGGCTGAAGGTCCATCCCGAGGAGGTCGAGACCGTGATCAATCGACACGAGTGCGTGCGAATGTCGCGCGCCCGGTCGCGCAGGAGCCCGATCACTGGCGCCATCGTGGTCGCCGACATCGTCCTCGCCGACGGCACCGACGCTGGTCGCCACGAGACGATCCGTACGGAGATTCTCAGCCGGTGCAACGACGCGCTGGCAGCATACAAGGTGCCTGCGGTGATCCGCTTCGTCGAGCGGCTCGACCTGACGGCAGCCGGCAAACTGACGCGCGCCGATGCATAACGTCCTCGTCACTGGCGGCAGTCGCGGCATCGGGCTTGCGATTGCACGCAGGCTTGCCGCATCCGGCGACTACAATGTGGTCGCGGTCGCGCGCCGCCAGAGCGAGGAGCTGGGACAGGCCATCCGCGAGGCGGGAGCGGACCGACTGCACTTCAGGGCGTTCGACCTCGGCCAGACCGACAAGATTCCCGCCTTCGTGAAGGAGCTGCGCGACGCCTTCGGCGCGATCTACGGTCTCGTCAACAATGCCGGGATCAGCAGCGAAGGGCTGCTGGCCAACACGCGCAATTCGGAGATCGAGGCGTTGATCCGTCTGAACGTGCTGTCGCCGATCGTTCTGACCAAATACGTGGTGCGCCATATGATGGCCGACGGCGCCGGGCGCATCGTCAACATCTCCTCCATCATCGCCTCTACCGGCTACAACGGCTTGTCCGTCTACGGCGCGTCCAAGGCAGCGGCCGGCGGATTCACCCGTTCGCTGTCCCGCGAGGTCGGCAAGCTCGGCATCACCGTGAACGCGATCGCGCCCGGCTTCGTCGACACCGAACTGACCAAATCCCTGGACGACGACGGCCGCCGGCGGATCGCCGGCCGCAGCGCGTTGCGCCGCCTGCCCGAGGCCGACGACATCGCTTCCATGGTCGAGTATCTCCTGGGCGAAGGCGGCCGGAACATCACCGGCACTGTGCTGACGGTGGACGCCGGCAACACCGCCTAGAGCATTATCGGTTCTGATTGAATCAGAACCGAAGCTCTAGACTCTTGTTTTGACGCGTTTTCTTCACGCGAACCGGTATCCACTTCGCTCGAAAACGCTCTAGACGTCGCCGGCCCTCACGTCCGCCTACCCTGACATGCCGGGGAAGCAGCGGCTGAAAACCTCCCGAACAGCGATCAGACTGCCAAGCTGGCTCTCCAGCTCCTGCACGCGCTTTTCGCCGGCTATCATCTGCGACTCGTATTCCTTGATCATGGACGCGTCCCTGGCATCCCGGGTCAGATATTCCTCGTAGTCCGTGCCCGCGGCAAAGGAAGCCAGATCGCGGGCCGCATCTACTCGCCCGCGCAACGCGTCCCTCTCCTTCTGAACTGACGCAACCGCAGCGCTAATCGCGGCCGAAATCGAACCGAACCGTTCGCTATCGGTCCGAGCATCGCGCTCGGCGGAACGAACCTTGAAACCTCGAAGCATAGCCAGCCTCCTTGTCGCACCAGCTTCGTCGCATCATCGACCCTTTTCGCCGGGCGCCAGCTCGCATTCTAGCTTCATCTCGAGTTTCGACACGGCGCCTGAGCTGCCTCTTTGGAGGTAACCCGCGTTGAGCGACCACTCTTCGTTCTTTTTGGGGTAATCTAATCCATCCGCCTCGCGAGAATTGGCAATCTGCAACTCGCGTGGCCGGGACGCTGTTGAGCCGTGCCTACTTATTCAATCCGCTGAGGTGATCGATGCCGCTTGCGCTTATTGAAACCGGCCATTTGAACGTGGATCTCAAGCCGTCGCCGATCGAGCCATCCTGGATCCTTGAAGGCAATCCGGAAGCCCGCTCGCATGTGCTGTCGACCAGCGCGGACGGCGCTGCCACAACCGTGATCTGGTCCTGCACCGAGGGCAAATTCAACTGGTACTACGATGTCGACGAGACCATCGTGATCCAGGAAGGATCGATCGTGCTTGAGAGCAAGGGCATGCCACCGAAACGTTACGGCGTCGGTGACGTGATCGTTTTCCACAACGGTGCCCACGCCAAATGGCATGTCGAGGGCTATGTGAAGAAGGTCGCCGTCTTCCGCCAGACCAGTCCGTTCCCGCTCGGTCTGGCCGTTCGCGCCATCAACAAGCTGAAGCGGACGCTCGCCCCCGTCCATTGACTTCCTGACTGCTGATCCGCCATGCGGAGCATTCAGATATTGCTCGGCCGCGACCGCGCAAACGGTTCGCGGGCTGCGGCTATCTGGCCAAGTTCTTGAAGGGCTTGGTGGGCGCACCAGGGCTCGAACCTGGGACCCGATGATTAAGAGTCATCTGCTCTACCAACTGAGCTATGCGCCCGGACTTGGTCCGGAAAAGCCCATGCAAGAGGGCGTCGTTTAGCAAAGCGATTCCCCGATGTCCAGCAAACTGGAGCGAGTTTTCCCGGCCTTTGGCGCGGGCCCGGAAAGGCAAAAAGCCGCTGGATTTCAGCGGCTTCCGCCCCTAGAGCCTTTTCCGTTCCGATGGAATCGGAACGGGGCTCTAGATTCTTGTTTTGACGCGTTTTCTTGACGCGAACCGGTGTCCACTTCGCTGGAAAACGCTCTAGCCGGGCCGAACTCGGCAAACCTGTGCTCAGAGCCGCTCCGGGCCCCCTCGGTCCGGCCCGTCATCCCGGTCGTAGCGGTTGCGGTTGTAGCCGCGATCCCGGCCGCCATCGTCGCGATCCCGCTCAAAACGCTCCATGCGGCGTTCCCGCCAGCCCTCGCCACGGCCATGAAACCGGTCCATTCCGGTCAGCACGGCCAGGCGGCGCTTCTGGCCGTCATCCAGCGTCTTGTACAGTGGATCGGCCGCATCAGCGATTTTCTTCATGGCGGCCGCCGAAGTCGCCATGTTGTCGGCGCGCTCGCGCAGGCGCGCCACCGGATCATCCGGCTTCTGCGGACTCGAATCGTCCCGCCGCGCATCCATTCGCGCATTGGCCCGATCGATCCGCAGTTTGGCGAATTCCCGCACCGCGGTTTCCACCGCTGGCCATAGCTTTTCCTGGTCGGCGGTCAGCTTGAGCCCGGCATGCACGGCGGCGATCCGCGCGTCGGCAAACGCCGCCCGGTCTTCCGGGTTCATCCGCATATGCCCGTAGCCCCAATGACGGTGCTGGGCATAGACCGCCGTCGAACCGGCGATGGCGAGCACCGCGACCGCGGCGATGGTGAACTTCCTCATGCTGACCTCCGTTGAAAGGTTGCATGAAGATGAGCCGGCCGCTGCCGGCAATCAACTTAACGATAGGCAAGAGTGCCTTCCCTTACCAAGATGTAATGTCGCGCCGCCAAACCTTCCTCAACTAAAGCATCCCGAGCGTCCGCGGCAGCCAGAGCGACAATTCCGGGATGTAGGTGACGAGGCCGAGGAAAACCAGGAGCGTGACCAGCCATGGCAGCACCGCGATCGACAATTCGGTAATGCCCATCTTGGCGATGCCGGAGGCCACGTAGAGATTGAGACCCACCGGTGGATGGCACATGCCGATTTCCATGTTGACCACGATCATGATGCCGAAATGCACCGGATGGATGCCGAGCTTGACCGCGATCGGATAGAGGATCGGCGCCATGATCAACACGATCGAAGACGGCTCCATCACGTTGCCGGCCAAGAGCAGCAGCAGGTTCACCACCAGCAGGAAGGTGATCCAGGTGATGCCACTGTTCGTGATCCAGTTCGACATCGCCTGCGGGATCTGCTCGCTCGTCATCAGGAACGAGAACAGCACCGCGTTGGTGACGATGTAGAGGATCATCGCGCTCATGTTGGCGGAGACGAGCAGGACTTTTGGCACGTCCTTCCACCTCAGGTCCTTGTAGATGAACATCTCGATCAGGAAGGCATAAACCGCGCTCATCGCCGCGGCTTCGGTCGGCGTGAACCAGCCGAGATAGATGCCGCCGAGAACCACGACTATCAGGGAGACGCCCCAGAACGAGTCCACGAACGCCTTGAACGCCTCGCCCCACGAAGCCTTCTCGACCCGCGGAATGTTGTTCTTCCACGCGCGATACCACGTCGTCCCCGACAGCATGATCGCCAGGATCACGCCCGGCACCATGCCGGCCATGAACAACTGCCCGACCGAGGCAGAGGCGACTTTCTCGCCATTCGGGCCAAAGTAAACCGCCCCGCTCGTCGCCACCGCATAGATCACCATGATGATCGACGGCGGAATCAGATTGCCGAGCGCGCCGCCGGTGACGATGACGCCGGCGGCAAAGCGCTTGGGATAGCCGACCGACAGCATCGCCGGCAGCATGATCGAGCCGATGGCGACGACGGTTGCGGGCGAAGACCCCGACACCGCCGAGAACAGCGCGGCTGCCATGGTGGCGGCGATGCCGAGCCCTCCGGGCCAATGGCCGATCATCGTTCTGGCAAAAGCGATCATGCGTCTGGCGACGCCGCCATGGGTCAGAAAGTTGCCGGCCAGGATGAAGAACGGGATCGCCATGATCTCGAACTTCTCGATGCCGGTGAAAAGCTTCAGCGCCACGGACTCGATCGGCACCGAGGTCATGAAGAACAGGAACGTCAGCACGGTCAGGCCGAGCGCGATCGAGATCGGCATACCCGTCAGCATCAGGGCGACGAGCAGCCCGAAGATCATCAGCGTGATCATCGGGCGATCCCCCCAGCGCCGACACCGGGCGCATCGATCTCCACACCCTCGACCTGGGTTTCGTCGTGATGCGGCAGATGCCCGGTATGCCAGAAATTATTGGCCACCTGCAGGAAGCGGAAGCACATCAAATAGGAGCCGAGCGGAACGCAGAGATAGGTGATCCAGCTCGGAATCTCCATGTCGGCCGTCACCTGGTCGGTGTGGTAGAGCCCCCAGACAAATTTCGCACCCATGGAGCCAACGACGAACGTAAACAGCGCACCGCACAGCAGACTGAATATGACGGTGACTTTGCGCTTATTCGGACCGAGCTTGTTGACCAGCACGTCGACGCCGACATGGATGCCGGTGCGCACGCCATAGGCGGCACCGAACTTCGCCATCCACACGAACATGATGATGCAGAGCTCCTGCGCCCATGCGAGGTTGATGGGAAACAGGTACGGGTAGAGAAGAGGAATGCCGACCAGATAGCGATGCATCACCGCGATGAAGATGATCACCGTGGCGGCCGCGATCAGGAATGTGATCAGCAGTTCCTCGAGCCGGTCGAGGATGCGTAGAAGCATCTATATCCCCCAATTATCGAACCCCGGGCATCCACGTCTTGCTAGCGCGCGTCAGCAAGGAAAGACGTGGATGGCCGGGACAAGCCCGGCCATGACGGAGAACGATCCATTCGCCCCTGCCAGGAGCCTGGAAGCTCCCGGCATCTCAAATCGTCGTCTTAGTTGGTCGCGCCCCTGGTCTCCTTCAGGAACTCGTCGATCAGCCCTTGGCCGACGCGGCCGGCGACATCCTTGTAGATCGACTCCATCGCCTTGCGCATCGCAGCGTCCTGCTCCGGCGTCAGCGTGACGATCTCCGCCTTGCCGCTCTTCTTGATGTCGGCGAGCGCTTCGTCGTTTTCCTTCTGCGACTGGCCGTTGCCGTAAGCGGTGGCTTCCTTCATGGCCTTGTCGAGCTGGCCACGAACATCATCCGGCAGGCCGTCCCAGAACTTCTTGTTCACCACCACGATATAGCCGATGTAGCCGTGATTGGTGACGGTGATATGCTTCTGCACCTCGTGCATCTTCTGGGTGTAGATGTTCGACCAGGAGTTTTCCTGGCCGTCGACGACGCCGGTCTGCAGCGCCTGATAGACTTCAGAGAACGCCATCACCTGCGGGATCACGCCCAGCGCACGCATCTGTGCCTCGATCACTTTCGACGACTGGATGCGGAATTTGAGGCCCTTGTAGTCGGCCGGCGTGATCAGCTTCTTGTTGGCGCTCATCTGCTTGAAGCCGTTGTCCCAGTAGGCGAGACCGGTCATTCCCTTGGCATCGAGCAGCTTCAGCAGCTTTGCGCCGAGCGGACCGTCGGTGACCTTGCGCAGCGTCTTCAGGTCGGGGAGGATGTACGGCAGATCGAACACCTCGAATTCCTTGACGCCGATCGGCCCGAACTTGGCGCTTGATGGCGCCAGCATCTGCACCGCGCCGAGCTGCAGCGCCTCCAGCTCTTCCTTGTCCTTGTAGAGCTGCGAATTCGGGTAGACCTCGACCTTGACCTTGCCGCCCGTGTACTTCTCGGCCAGTTCCTTGAATTTCTCCGACGCCAGCCCCTTCGGCGTGTTCGGCGCCACGACATGGCTGAGCTTGATGACGATCGGCGACTGCGCAGAAGCCGGACCCACCAGGGCCAAAGCTGCAATCGATGCCGCAGCCAAAATCAATCTCTTCATGTTTCCTCCCACGTATTTTTTGCGGAGCGCGAACACCCGGCTCCGAAGCTTGTATGCCACCGAACCAATACAGAGAAGCCGGGCGAAACGCCATTGCCCGTTAGCAGGGTCCGGTTAGCAGGGTCCGGTCTTCAAGGTTTGCTGCATCGCAAAATGCGACATCCTGTCCAATTACGGTGGTTGGCCAAGGGGGCGGCTTTCGCAGGGGCATGGTTCCGCACCCTCGCGACGCGATGCGCCCGAGCTATGCTTGAAATCGTTCGCCCTCTTAATCAAAGGGCGCAGGGAATGCCGGATGCGCGCTGCACCCGCGGTCTCATGTGCGATTGTGCTAAAGGAGCTGCACATGAGCATACAGGGCAGCGGAGAACATCCGACATTCCCTGCGCAATGGCTTTACGGCTTATGACGCGCTCTCCCCGGTGAGACGGCCTCTATTGCCACCGTCACCCCTCGGAAGCGTTGGCTTCTTCAGAGCTTGACGCCGTTACGGGCGCCAGGACCACACGCTTTCGCCGTACGCTTCAGCCGCGACCGTCAATCGCAACATCAGCGTCCACCGCGACCCGCCCCTCGTTGTGACGATGGCCAACGCCCTCTGAGTGGGACGGGATGAGTGAGAATGTGCCGGTGATTTGGGTCGAAGGGAAGAGAGATATTTTTGATTTACAGAAATTTTTGGCTTGACATGATTTCTATAAATCAGAACTGATTTGCCCGTCGTGTTGTTTTGTCGCAGCCCGGTCGCAAGATTGCGCTTGCGCGCGAGGCGACGCAGTTGGCGTTTTGCAATTGGGCCGGAAGAGAATTGCGACAGTCGCGTAGGGCGGGTTCGCTTTAACCCGCCATCTCGCAATCAAAGCGGCGGGTTAAAGAGAACCCGGCCCTACGAAGGTCCCGCGCGCGCTACGCTTTCTGCGGCGAGATTCAGGGGAGCCATCATTGCGGCGACGCTTTTCCTCATGGGAGTGAATGACATGTCAAACCACGCAATCAGTTTCGAGAGCACCGGGATCGGTGTTGCGCCCGAGGGCTGGACGGCGCCCCTTACAGGATCAGGTGATCCGAAATGGACGGTCGAGAGCGATGACACGGCAACGTCAAAATCGAAGGTGCTCAAGCAATCCGGCCGGGCCACCTATCCGCTGCTACTGAAGAACGACACCAGCATCAAGGACGGTTTTGTCGAGATAAAATTCAAGGCCATCGCGGGATCGCAGGATCGCGCCGCCGGCATTGTGTGGCGGGCGAAGGACGCGAACAATTACTACGTGACCCGGGCCAATGCGCTTGAGGACAATGTCGTTCTCTACAAAACCGTCAACGGTGTTCGAAGCCCACTCGACATTGTCGGCCGCAAGGGAGGCTACGGCTCTAACGTCAAGGTTCCGGCCGACACCTGGCATAGCTTGCGCATCGACTTCAGAGGCTCGCGCTTCAGCGTGTCTTTCAACGGCAAGCAATTGTTGGAGGTCGAGGTCCTATCAGATTTTATTCCGCAGTCCGGCATCCCCTCAACGTGGCGCGACATCGATAACGATGGGCTAGATTCCAGTCTACCGAAGTGCGGGCGAAGGCGTTTAGTCGCCGTTCGCCCGCGCACGGCACGACTGATGCGGTTAACCCATCAACGACGATACGTTTCGCAAGGCGGTGTTGATACTGGTTCTCCTGGCCGGCGTGTCACTGATCGCTTCGGCGTCGGGGCTGATGCCGGTCTCCCAAAGTCGAAACTGAGCGAGACCTTCCGTGGACGATCAAACGATACTTCACCTCCATCCGGAAACGACAAGGCGATCGATCCGAAGTCGGTCACGGCTGGGCCCGCCGCTGGACTGATGGGAATAGATGCGTCCGTGCCGGACGTCAGCGAACGTGATCCGTCAAAATCGGTAACTGGCGTCGAACTTCCAGTATAGGGAAAAACGCGGATCCCCCGTTAAGGCCCTCGCCTCTAGTTGCCGAACAGCGCCACGCGCGACGTGTCGTCACCACCAAAGGCCATGATCCGGCCTTCTTCGTGCTCTCGCGGCTCCAGCCGCTGTTTGGCGCGGGCGGCCTCGCGCTTTAATTTGCGTTCGGCGTAGCGCTTGCGGCGTTCACGCGCGTCGGCTTCGGCCTTCTTCGCGTCCGGCTTCTCAACGCGTTTTTCCGGTTGCGCTGCCTGCACCGGCTCGGGTGCCGAGTCCACCACTGCAACCTGTTGCGATGTCTGTTGCGGCGGCTGCGGCGGCTGGGCCGCCTCTGCCGTGGTAGGCAGAATGACCCTGACGGGGGACGGCAGTTCCGCGGTCGTCCGTGCCTGGTAGCCGGAGTGGTCCTTGAGCGCCGAGTTAGCCATCAGGAGTCCGCTGCCAAAGCCAACTCCCAGGATGACAAAAGTAGTTCCCACCCCTGCGAAAAAAATGCGCGCGCTCGATGCCATGACCGTGTCTCCGAGAATGCACGTCAACACAGTGATCGCAAGATATGTTCCGGGTCGGGAAAAATAGGTAGCCGGCGTTTGCCTGGCCGCCGCAATCCCTACTCACGCGCGCGCTTGAGGTTTGCGCCTCGTTTGAGAGTGCTGATGCAGTGTCCGAAAAAACGTGTCGTTGCGATGATTAGCAGCGCTGCCGAACATTATAAAAAGCCCTGCCGAGCGAGTGCTCGGCAGGGCTCACGCAGAGAAGTCGACGGACGGCAAGCGGGGACCTTGGTGGCCCATCGAAGGTCTGCGAGCGTGTTACCGTCGGCACTAACGTCCCGGATTACCACTTGTTCCCGGCAAGATACTCAAGTGTCGCCTTAGTCGCCGTCCGCCTTTGAACCTGATAGCGATCATCGATGGTTCGCGAATGTAGGCTATGCCGACAGCCGTCGCTCCAACGGCCCGCAGTGGGTGCGCTCAATTTTGCCTGACGGGCTGAAACGAAAGTGCGCCCGCACCAGACTGGCTTTGTTGTTCCGATAATCAACCCAAATGCCGTCTTCCGTCACCGTGAGATCGTCGAGGGTAAAGGCAGTCGGGAGCTGGTTTTGCAGTTTGCCGGACCAGTAAGCCGACAACGGCTCTCGCCCGGTCAGGCGCACACCCTCGCAATCGCATTCAAGTATTGCGCGCTCCTCGTAAAGATCGAGCAACGCGTTGAGGTCGCGTGATCGACATGCGTCGAGCCAGTCAATAACAACGGCCAGCGGATCGAAATCATCAGGGGCACGCGACATAACGGTCCCATCATAAACAGTCTGCCGCCCCCGGCGCTGAATAGGCAGTTCATTATGAATGCACCTTGAACGGCCCAAGCCTCCCACCCCGAAAAATACGGTGGCGCCCCACTCCTCATGCGAAGGCTTCACCAGGCTGCGAAGGTCAGTCGTGTTTGTGCGTGCGCGCATGCAGGAGAAGCGATGGCTGGCCAGTGCCGCTCGGCCAAAGGCGGACTGCGCCCAACGCAAGGCTTGTTCCCCAGGGAACAGCGCGGGACGGCAGACGGGGGCATGGTCCGGCTCACCGATGAAACGGAGCGATGATCGCCCCGGTCGGACACGACGGAGCAAACCGATGACCAGCAATACCGGACTTCTGAACGACACCGAGCTTGCGACCGCTTCGGGTGGCGTCACTTCCCTGATTGGCACCAGCACCATTGCGCATCCGCACATTCCCCGGAATCACGACCTGCTGACGCCACAGCAGATCGCGAAGCTGCTTTCGTTCAACGGCGGCTTCAGCCCCCCGATCCCCCGCAGCTGATTTCGGCAAGCCGAGCGCTGAGTTGCCTGATCTCGCCTCCCCTGACCAGGGAGGCGAGGTCTTCGCCGCGGCCTGAGCCCGGCTTCGCTGCTGCAGCATGGCGGGCTGACAGTCCGGCAACGGCCAGGCCACGGTCAATTCTGCCATCGCCCTGGCCTAGGTCAGTGCCGGTCGCAATGACGTCGTGCTGCGACCGTTGGTCCGCGAAATCAAGTTTGACCGCCGCGTCGCCGTGGAACAGACTGTGCGTCTTGGTCACTTTTAAATGGGAGGCGGACTTGAAGAAATTCGTTACGGCGGCAGCCATTTCGTTCTTTGCCCTTGGATCGTCATTGGCGTTGGCTCAGACCGCGCCGCCAATGATCGCAAAAGACTCCAGCAAGACCGGCGCGACTCCGCCCAATGCAGGCGCCAGTGCGTCCATTGCGGTTGATCCAAAAGCCAAGAAACCGACTCCTATGTCAGGCCCTGATTACCAGCACAAAGCAGGCGCCGCTCCGCCCAACGCGGGCGCCAGTGCGTCCGTCGCGGTTGATCCAAAAGCCAAGAAGCCGGTTCCCATGTCAGGCCCTGATTACCAGCACAAAGCAGGCGCCGCTCCGCCCAACGCAGGCGCCAGTGCGCCGATCGCGTCCGCGCCCGCGGCCAAAGGGAAGAAGTAGAACCAGAGCGGTTTTTGTGCGTCTGAAGGCCCCGTCCCCACGGGGCCTTCTTCGTTTGCCGTGAGGTGCTCGCTGCGGCGCCAGTCCAGCTTTCCGGCGGCCAGAACGGACATCCGTTTGCTGGGCGTGGACCGGCGAACTGGGCCGCGAAATGTCTTTTCTCTGGTGCAAGCGTCGTTGGCCTATGACGCGACGTGCGCCAGTCCGCTCCAGTCGAAGGTGATGCCATGGCCTGGCCGCGCCGGCGCCAGTGCCATGCCCTGTTCGAGGACGAGCGGTTGCTCGATGTAGCGGTCGAGCCCGAAACCGTGGGCCTCGAGATAGGAGCGGTTTGAGCAGGCTGCGAGCAGGTGGACGGTAATGTCGTGTGCGCCGTGGCTGGTCACCGGAAGATTGAACGCTTCGGCGAGCCGCGCGATCTCCATAAAGACTGTGACGCCACCGCAATTGGTGACATCGGGCTCGGGATACGACACCGCACCGGCCGCGATATAGTTCTTGAACTCCCACAGCGAGCGCAGGTTTTCGCCCGCCGCGATCGGCACGCCGCCGGCGGCCATGATGCGGGCGTGACCGGCAACATCATCGGGAATGATCGGCTCCTCAAGCCAGGTCAGGTCGCAGGATTGCAGGGCGCGCGCGGCGCGGATCGCCTCCTCGACCGTCCATTTCATGTTGGCATCCGCCATCAGCGGAAAGCCGTCTCCAAGATGCTTGCGCATCGCCTGCACGCGCGTGACATCGGAGGCGAGATCGGGCCGGCCGACCTTCATCTTGATGGCGCGAAAGCCCTTGGCGAGATTGTCGTCAGTTTGCCGCAGCAGCGCCTCCACGGAAAGATCGAGGTCGATGCCGCCGGCGTAACAGGGTACGCGCGCGTCGAAGCCGCCGAGCAGACGAAACAGCGGCACGTTGGCGCGGCGCGCCTTGAGGTCCCACAGCGCGATATCGAGCGCGGAGAGCGCGAGCACGGGCGGCCCGCCGCGGCCGCCATAGTGCAATGCCCACCAGACATGATGCCAGATCGCTTCCGTGTCATCAGCTTCGCGGCCCTCGATCAGTCCGGGAATTTCCCGCCGGAGCGTATCGGCAATCGCGCCGCCATTGCGGCCGACCGTGTAGGTATAGCCGACACCTTCGGCCCCGTCGGAATCGCGGACACGGCACGTGATCAATTCGAAGGCGTTGATTTGGCCGTGCGTGCTGTCGGAGAGGCTAACGGTCAGCGGGATCCGATAGAGCCCGGTGTCGATCATCCTGATAAGCGCCATGGTCCGCCCTTTTTGGTATCCTAGGCTGACGCCGTTAGCAGGGCAATTGCTTCAACAATTTACATCGGATGGGTGCTCTCCGGAAGGAACGGTCGTGATCGGCGGCCTGGTTCACCTTGGTCGCATGCTCCCCCAAGGTGTGAATGTCTGCCTGGCAAGTTCGCGGTAGAGCTCGCAAATCTTTTGCGTCTCGGCAACAAACGTCAAATAGGCCTGCCTTGCAAATTCGGTCTGAATCTCAATTGCCTTGTCGAACGACCGCGCGCCGATGAGCTTCTCGACGAGCAACCCGCTCTCCTGAAGCGACATCCTGGTGTAGTCCCGGTACGCATTCGCGATGGTTTGAATACTGACTGGGTTCTCTTGAATACTGACTGGGTCCTCGTTCGCAGGAAGAACTGCGATAATCGAGGGCACATCCGCCTGTTCAACTTCGCCGATGACGGCCGCAGGCGCGGCTGTGTCGTCCGTGGAAACCTCAGGTAACGCCATCGCCATGGAAACCTCAGGTGACGCCACCATTGGGCCGATCTGAGCTTCATTCTGCGGATCAAGATTCGGACTTGGCTGTTGTCCTGACTTCCGGCTCTGCTGGTCCGTCTTCCGGCTGCGCTGGCGGGGCTTACCGCCGGATTTGCCCTGGTGCGTCGTCGACATTGTTGAACTCCACTAAATTCCGCTGTCGAAATCAGACCAGACATCAAGACTTCGCCATGTTTGCGATGGAATCGCGGTTCTGGCTTGTCCCTTGGGCGGCTTTGGTGTGGTAGCGGAAAATTTGAACGGAACGCGGAACGCGGGACGCTTGCGCGGAGCAAGGTTCCTTGTCAGGCATCGAGGAGGACGGCCGCTCTTGGCGCAAACGGGCATGCTGGAAGCTCGACGTCCGGCAGCTTCTATCAGCGGACGTCACCGGGCTCATTCCGCTTCCTTCATCCAGCGCACAATCCCGGGCCAATACTCCTCAAGCGTGCGCCTCCCCATGAACAGACTTAGATGGCCGCACGGAGCGATCGCGTGGCGCAGAGATTGCGCCGGCGTTCCGACCAGTCGTTGCACTGCAAGCAATTGTTCCGGGGCGACCACGTCGTCGGCGCTTCCGGCCAGAAGATACATCGGAAGCAGCAGCCGCGAGAGGTCGATCTCCTTTCCCAGGGCGACGAAGTTTCCGCTGGCGAGCGCGTTGCATTTGTACAGTTTCTCGACAACTTCGAGATAGTATTTTCCGGGAACGTCGATCGTCCAGGAATTCCAGTTCTTGAAGATGGCTTCTAATCGGGTGAATTCCGGCGAGCCGATCGGGTGCACACTCTACAGAGCGTTTCTGATATCGTTCGGGTCAGTCTCGTTCCCCCAGAACGGCGCGACCTTGCGGCCGATAACGAGACCATCGCCTGACTTGACCAGGCTCTCAAACACGAACCGCGGGGTCGCCTCGGCGATAACAGACAAACCGGATTGCTGCGCGGCAATATCAATCGGCGCGCCGGCCATCACAAGCTTGCGTACCTTGGCCGGGAAGCGCCCCGCATAGACCAGGGATAACCAGCCGCCCTGGCAAAGCCCCACGAGATCGACCAGACCGCCGAGATGATCGACAAGGACATTGAGATCGGCA
The DNA here is from genome assembly GCF_018130085.1 of Bradyrhizobium sp. AUGA SZCCT0169. Taxonomy (NCBI): domain Bacteria; kingdom Pseudomonadati; phylum Pseudomonadota; class Alphaproteobacteria; order Hyphomicrobiales; family Nitrobacteraceae; genus Bradyrhizobium; species Bradyrhizobium sp. AUGA SZCCT0169. Next base: position 40,212 of record NZ_JAFCMC010000002.1, read on the forward strand.
AGATATTCGTCGATCCCGAGAAATCGCATGTCAGCGCTGGCAGAGCGCCAATCGGCCATGAACAGACGTTCAATTCCGGCGCCATGAAGGGCATCAACGAGACTGTGGCCGGCTGCGAGGTCGGCGATCGCGGCTCCATGCAGCGCGAGCGGTGGGCACAGCAGGGCGGGAACGCCGCTTCCCCCCACAGTAAAGTCACGCAGCCGGACGCTGTGCAGATCCAGCGCGATCGTGCTTGGCGTGGCTCCTTCCGGCTCCTTCGCAGGACCGGCGCCGTCAGCATCGGCGGAGAATCCAAGAAGCTGCGCCGCGACGGACGAGGCGGTTTCAGCGGCCGATGCAGCGACGATCGCAGGCCAGAAGAACGCCGCATAAGGGAATTGATCGCCTGGATACCGATCCATTTGAAAGATTTCCGGTGCGCCCCCACGCGACAACCTAGCACTTTTCGCTGGGCCATCGAGCCGGGAAATGGCGCGACCGGGTTCACGTTGCAAGCCATCAAGAACGCGTCACGAATGCCACGATCGCGAGGAGTTCATCTCACCGCTTGAACAAAGAAAAAGACCGGTGGGCATTACGCCGAAATTGCCTTGCGATCGTACGCCCGCAATTGCGGTGCAGCAGGCCATTCATTAGACGCCAGGTACAAAAAAGCTTACGGTCTTGACCGGCGATCGGCGCTGCCGTTCGCTGCAAAACAACATGCGGGAGGGACCGATGGCTTCGATGATTATCCATCACAGAGTCCGTGACTACGCAGCATGGCGTCCGGGCTATGACGCCCACGAATCGAGCCGAACCGCGGCTGGAGTCACTAACTGCCGCGTCTACCGCAACACGGAAGACGCTAACGACCTTGTCATCGTAGGCAACGTATCGGACCTGGCCAAGGCGCGCGCCTGGACGGCAAGCGATGATTTGAAGGCTGCGATGCAAAAGGCCGGTGTGGAGGGTGCGCCGACAATTCATTTCATCGACTGATCCTTGATCGGCTGATACTCTCGATAAGGCGACATCGGCGGGCGGTTAACCCTGTCGGCAAACATTCTGCGCGTGGGTGAGGTTCCTGCGCGGACCGCCGCCAGATTGCCCCATTAGATCGGAGAATTTGCACCGGCACCATTATGGCTGGAGAAGCATCATGTTGAGAATGGTGTTGTTGGGCCTCCTCATCCCATTGGGGATAGGAGCACTTGCCGCCATGGAACTCAGAACTCCGCCGCGTACTGCAACAGCGGTCGTTCAGCCCCTTGCCGAAACAACCGTCGACATTTCCGATTCACATGGTGCGTTGGCGAAGGCCGATAAGCTCGAAGTTAACTATGCGAAAACCGAGACGCCAGCGCAGCCTGCTCTGGTCAACGAACCCATTCCTCCTTCGCCGCCTGCGGAAGCCACCATTGTACGGCCTTCGGAGGCCCCGAAGATTAACCGCCACCGGCACGATCCCAAAGCAAAGAAGGTCACCACCGCTGCCCTTCCCAAGCCGAAGCCAAAGAGCATCGATATCAGGCGAACTACCGATATCAGGCGAACTGCCAATTCCGAGCGTTCCAAAGCCGCCGCCAGCGAGCCCCTGCACTGTCGGCTGAGCGCATTTGGTGGCTTGCGCAAGGCCTTGAATACAGCCGGCTGCGAAATCTAGTTCAGCGAGCCGCGATCCCCGCGGCGGCGGCGATCAGTTCGAAGGAACGCAGCCGTTTGGCGTGATCGTAGACATCGGACACGATCATGAGTTCGTCGGCTCCGGTTTCCCCAACCAGCGCATCGATGCCGGCGCGAACCGTCTCGGGCGAGCCGATGATGGAGCGTGCGAGCATGCCCATCGCCTGCTTCTTTTCCGCCGGCGACCAATAGCTCTCGATGTCGTCGATCGGAGGTTGGCTGAGGCCGCGCGCGCCGCGGAAGATGTTGGTGAACGACATCTGCTGCGTCGTCGCCAGCCGGCGCGCTTCGTCATCGCTGTCGGCGGCGATGATGTTGACGCCGACCATCGCGTAGGGACGGTCGAGTTGCTCGGACGGTTTGAAGCGGCTGCGGTAGATCTGCAGCGCCGGGATCAGGAGCTCGGGTGCAAAGTGCGAGGCGAAGGCATAGGGAAGCCCGAGTTCACCCGCCAGCATCGCGCCGAAATTGCTCGATCCCAGAATCCACAGCGGCACTTCCGTGCCAGCCGCCGGCACCGCCCGGATGCGTTGATTGGGACCCGCGGGCGCCAGGAAGGCCTGGACCTCCAGAACGTCCTGCGGGAAGTTTTCGGCGGCTTCAGGCGTGCGGCGCAAGGCGCGCAGCGTGAGCTGGTCGGTGCCGGGAGCGCGGCCCAGCCCAAGGTCGATGCGGCCGGGAAACAGCCGCGCCAGCGTGCCGAACTGCTCGGCGATGACGTAGGGCGCATGGTTCGGGAGCATGATGCCGCCCGCGCCGACCCGGATGGTCTTCGTTCCCGCTGCGATATGACCGATCACGACCGAGGTCGCGGCGCTCGCGATGCCGGCCATGTTGTGATGCTCCGCCACCCAGATGCGGCGATAGCCCCAGGCCTCGGCATGAACCGCGACATCGCGGGCATTATAGAGCGCGCCCCGCGCATCGGTCTCTTCGGTGACGCGGACGAGATCGAGGATAGACAGTGCGGCCATGAAAACTCCCGAACGAAACCACTTGAAATGACGCCGCCCGAGCTACGAGGCCGCATGCTTGCTAGTCCGAAACGGCAGGCTTCATCCGATTCTTAGCTCCCATATGGATACTGTCGCCGTGTGGGTCAATTGCTGAAATCGAATGGCGACCAACCGATAGCGCCGGGCGCGTCGCTGCGCCGACGACCGCTATGGCGCAAATGCCGTGGCAGCGAAATTCTTTCGTGTCGGGAAACGGGTGGTTGGAACATCGGTCGTGCAATAGGTCAGAGGACGATGACACGCGGCAAGAGTTTGAACGCGACTCTGACTCTGAAGGCCGCGGCGTACGTTTCACTTACGACCTGTGAGCACACAATGGAGAAGGAATTACGAATGTCGAAGGAAGAGGAAAATAAAGCTATTGTTGGCCGCTGGTTCAAGGAGTTCTGGGGCAACCCCTGGAATCCCGACATCGTCGACGAACTCGCTGCGCCTGACATGCTGTTGCAGTATTCGCTGCATGAACCGCGTCGGGGTCGCAAGGACGTGAAGGAATTCATGACTGGATTCCGCGATGCGTTTCCAGATCTCGGCTTTGGGGGCACTGCGGACTTGATCGCGGAAGGTGATTACGTCGTCGGTCGTTGGGAAGGCGGCGGAACACACACGGGGTCCGCTTTCGACGATTTCATCATCGGATCACTGCCGGCGGCTTCCGGCCGGAAAATGCGCTTCAGCGGAATAACGGTGCTCCGCGTCGAGAATGGCAAGATCGCAGAAGAGGTCGGCCTGGACGATGGCGTGACCGCGCTGCAGCAGCTCAATATCTTGCGCGCGGCCTGATCAATCGTGATGGCCGTCTCCGACAATGTCGGCAGCAGCCATCCGGAAACGAGTTGGACCGGGTCAGTCCCCGGTTCGGCTCGCTGCTGGGAAGCTGTGAGATCAAAAACAAGCAGGACAAGTTCCATGAGCATGAGTCGCAAGGAATTAACGTTCGCCTCCGGTCATGACACATGCGCTGCGTGGTTTTACCCCGCGGCGGCGGATGAAGGGTTGAGACCTGTTATCGTCATGGCCCACGGATTGACCGGCACACGCCGAGATCGGCTTGGTGCGTTCGCCGAAAGGTTTGCCGCCGCCGGTATCGCGGCACTCGTTTTCGATCATCGAGGCTTTGGCGACAGCACGGGTGAGCCGGACCTGTTCGAGCCGTCCCTTCAGTTGGAAGACTGGCGCGCTGCCATTGCGTTTGCTCGTTCGCTGCCCGATATCGATGCCGGACGCGTGGCGACGTTTGGCTCCTCGTTGGGCGGCGGCAACGCGCTCGCCGCGGCAGCGGAGGACCGCAGGGTGGCCGCGGTTATCAGCCAGGTCCCATATCTCGACAGGGATTCTCAGACTTACACCAAACCTCAGCATGTCGTAGAGGCAATGAAGGCTGCAGCGGCCGAAGGTCGTTATTTGGCTGCCGTTGGTCAGGCCCATGAGGCGGCAGTCATCAGCGCGCCCGGATCTGAGGTCGGTTGGCGCCGCGTTGTCGCAATCGGCGAGGAATCTCGATGGCGGAACCGCGTCTCCGCGGCCTGGCTGCTCGGTCCACCATATAGTCCCATCCGACATGCCGCCTCGCTTCACTGTCCCTGGCTGGTTTGCGTCGCTGCGGACGATCAGGTTGCCAAGCCGGGACCTGCAGTTGAGGCCGCGCGCCAAGCCCCGAAAGGTGAGCTCCGCATCTATCCAGGTGTCGATCACTTCGACATCTACGACGGGCCGGCTCACGAGGCAGTGGTCGCGGACGAGATCGAGTTTCTTCACCGCCACCTTCTAGGCCGAAGCCTCTGCGGAACAACCAAAGCAGCTTCGGAACTGGCGCGGGTCCATCTACCCACGTTGGCCTCGGGTGACAATCGAGTTGGCGAAGATATTGCGACAGCACGAAAGTAGCGTCGGCAAACTGCATGGCCGCGAACCAGGGCTCCTTTCGGCGGCTCTTGAGATGGGTCAATAGCAATCATCCCGGGAAGGACCGCTTCTGGCGCGAAGCGGCCGCTCAGCAAATGCGGTGCTATTGATTCCGGCGAGACGCGACGACATCGCGATACAGGGCGGCGTAGCGGCTCGCCCGCTTGCGCCATGATACATCCGTCGACAAGCCATTGTATTGCAACCTTCGCCAGGCTTGCTGGTCGTGCCAGAGGAGACTGGCTCGTTGCAGCGCGCCAGCGAGGGCTTCGGCCGTGACGGGCCCAAACTTCAAGCCGGTTGCAGCGCCACCGGCCTCACTTACGTCAATGACGGTATCCGCAAGGCCGCCGACCTGCGATACGATCGGGACAGCGCCATATCGCAGGGCGCAAAGCTGGGTCAGGCCGCATGGTTCGAAGCGTGACGGCACGACGAGGGCGTCGGCGCCGGCTTGAACGAGATGGGCGAGCGCTTCGTCGTAGCCGATCAGAACCGCGATCCGGCCCGGGTGCGCCGTTGCGGCGGTCTGATAAGCATGCTGGAGACCCGCCTCTCCGCTCCCGAGCAGGACGAGTTGCATTCCTTCACCGAGGATGGTCGGCAGGTTCTCGAGGAGGATATCCAGTCCCTTTTGCCAGGACAGCCGGCTCACCACGCCGAGCAGCAGGGCGTTTGGCGATGGATCAAGAGCAAACCGGCGCTGCAGGGCCAGTTTGTTCGCCGCACGGGAATCCAGCTCGGTCGCGCTGAAACGCGCGGCGATGTCGGGGTCGGTTTCCGGATTCCAGACCGACATATCGATGCCGTTGAGGATGCCGCTCAGAACCTGTGACCGTTCGCGCAGCAACCCACCGAGCCCCATACCTCCCTCATCTGTCTGAATCTCGCGCGCATAGGTCGGCGAAACCGTCGTGATGCGATCGGAGAATTGCAGGCCCGCCTTCAGGAAGCTGATCTCACCATAATATTCGACGCCGTGCATCGAGAAAGATTCCGGCGGCAAGCCGAACGCACCGAGCATATGATGCGGAAACTTGCCCTGGTAGGCCAGATTGTGGACCGTCATCACGGTGGCGGGCCGGCGCTGATGGGTAAGGTGCAAATAGGCAGGCGCGAGGCCGGCCTGCCAGTCATGAGCATGCACCACATCAGGCACGAACGACGGAATGGCGCCCTGGCCGATTTCGGCGGCCATCTTCGAAAGCGCGGCAAAACGCACGCCGTTATCAGGCCAGTCCTTGCCATCAGGGGTGACGTAGGGGTTGCCGGGCCGTGCAAAGAGATGCGGCGCGTCGAGCACGAGCAAATTGAGGTTGCCATGCACGCGACCGAGCAGGCGGGCCGGTCCGCCAAAAAATTCCGGCACATGGAGGAACTCCTCGGCGACCGTCAGCCCCTTGATGACATCGGGATATCCCGGCACCAGGGTCCGCGTTTCGATGCCATGCGCTTGGAGCGCAGCCGGGAGCGCGCCGACGACGTCGGCAAGACCTCCTGTCTTGACGATCGGATAGATTTCAGAGGCGACCGCGAGGACGCGAAGCTCGCTCATGCATCGAGCCTGTCGATCATCGGCTGCGTGATCAGCGTGATACCCTGCGCCGTGGTTCGAAACCGTTTCGCATCGAATTCGGGATCTTCGCCGACCACGAGACCTTCCGGGATGCCAACGCCTCGATCGATCACGACATTCTTCAATCGCGCATGCCGGCCGACGTTCACGTAAGGCATGACGACGGCATTTTCCATGTTTGCATAGGAATTGACATGCACGCCGGTGAACAGCAGCGAGCGGCGCAATGCGGCGCCGGAGATGATGCATCCTCCTGAGACCAGCGAAGTCACCGCCTGTCCGCGCCGGTCGTCCTCATCGTGAACGAATTTGGCGGGAGGCGTGATCTCGGCATGGGTCCAGATCGGCCATGCGCGGTCGAAAAGATCCAGCTCCGGGACGACGTCGGTGAGATCGATGTTGGCGGCCCAGTAAGCGTCGACGGTCCCGACATCCCGCCAATAAGCGCGCGGATCATCGCCGGACCTGACGCAGGAGGTAGAGAATTGGTGCGCCACCGCCCGGCCGTGCTTGACGAGGTAGGGAATCACGTCCTTGCCGAAATCGTGGCTCGAATTCGGGTCGTTGGCGTCACGCCGCAACTCGTCGAACAGGAATTTCGAATCGAATACATAGATCCCCATGCTGGCCAATGACGTGTCAGGCTTGCCGGGCATCGCCGGCGGATCGGCCGGCTTCTCGAGAAAGGATTTCACGATGCCCTCGTCGTCCACGTGTATGATCCCGAAGCCGCTCGACTCCGCGCGCGGCATCTCGAGACAACCGATGGTGACGTCGGCACGTTGCTCGACATGCTGCTTCAGCATGCGCTCATAGTCCATCTTGTAGATGTGATCTCCGGCGAGCAGCACGATGAATTTGGCATCGTGCGACTCGATGATGTCGATGTTCTGATAAACCGCGTCCGCCGTTCCGAGGTACCAGTTGGTCTCCGAGACGCGCTGGCTCGCCGGCAGGATATCGAAACTCTCGTTACGCTCCGGACGAAAGAAGTTCCAGCCCATTTGCAGGTGCCTGATCAGGCTGTGGGCCTTGTATTGGGTTGCAACCGCGATCCGGCGAATTCCGGAGTTCACCGCGTTGGAGAGGGCAAAATCGATGATCCGCGATTTTCCGCCGAAATAGACCGCGGGTTTGGCGCGCTTGTCGGTCAGCTCCAGGAGCCGGCTTCCACGACCGCCCGCAAGAACGAAGGCGAGCGCATGGCGTGAAAGCGGTTCGTTGACGATGGCCATTTTTGTCCTCCCTGTGAACCACAACGCATGCCCCCGACACCTTCTCTTGTCCGGAAGGCAGGGTCGAGGGCCATGGGACTGATAGTAGCGGGACGATTGGTTGATCGGAAAGTGGTATGTAAAACGGCCGAGTTCTGAAGTTTGTTCCTTCGACGGCAGTCGGAGGTTCGCCGTTCCACCGGGCCGAACGGTTGCTGCAGGCGCAAAGCGGGCATTCGACGATTGGGCGGCGTCGGCTAAGTGCCGATAATGGAAATTGTCCAATTCATTCGATGACCTTGTCCGTTCGGGCTAGAATGGTGTCGGGAATGGTTAGGCCAAGCGCCGCGGCCGTTTTTACATTTAGAGCAAATTCAAAGACAACAGGCTGTTCTACGGGAAGTTCTGCCGGGTTGGCTCCTTTGAAGATCTTGTCGACGTAATGCGCCACCTTGCGATAAACTGGCTTTAAATCGGGGCCGTAGCTCGCTAGTCCACCCAAATCAACAAAAGTGCTGAGTTGATAAAATGCCGGTAGTCTTGCTTTGGCGGCTAACGAAACAATCTTCGGCCGGGTTGGATCGGCAAGGACAAACAGAGCGTCGCAGTTTTCCTGCCGCATCCTGTCAAACGCCTGTTCGAGATCGTCAGGCGTGGGTGCCATCACTCGAACGACGGTAAGGTCAAACGTTTTCGCAGCAGCTTCCACCAACTCGTATTGCTGCGGGTGGGTCGGATTGGTAGACATTAGCACCGCAATACGCTTGGCGGACGGCAGTATGCTGTGGAGGAGTTCAACCGACTTGCCGACGGCGTCGCCAAACATATTGGCCATACCGGTAATGTTTCCTCCGGGATGAGCTAAGCTCTTGATGAAGCCTGAGCGAACCGGATCAGTGGCAGGGGCCATTACAATGGGAATGGTCGAGGTGGCGCGCTGGGCAGCAGCTATGGTTGGGGTTGCGACAGCAACAATAACATCCGGCCGGCGCGTAACCAGCTCGGTTACCAATGAAGGCAAGCGTTCAGCTTTCCCCTCTCCATTCCTACTATCGATGACAAGGTTCTTGTCCTCAATGTAGCCAAGCGCCCGCATCTCCGCGCGGAAAGCGTCAAATAGCGCACGGGCAGCGGGATGATCCAAAGTTTCCGGATGAAGGTATGCGATACGCCACACCTTGCCAGCCGGTTGCTGCGCAAGCGCTATGCCCGGCCACAAAGCAGCCGCACGCACAACCAAGGTGACGAACTCCCGGCGTCGCATGGCGCCTCCGAGGGACACGCACGATCCGATGCGCGGACCTTAACACGTCGCGAGCGGACGGACAGATACCCGGAACAACAATGTTCGTGGAAGCCGACGTCCGTTGTGGGTCAAAAACCGCCCCAGAGGAACGTCAGCTGCTGGCGCGCCCAGCGAGCATTCGAACCCATCAACAGAAGCTCGGCGCGCCGCGCGATAAAAAGAAAAAGGCCGGCGGGCATTACGCCGCCGACCTTATCTTGCAACTGCCGTCTCGGGAGGTCCGGTTCCGTTGCTTGCATTCCGTCGTGCTGGATTGGTAGCGCGACGCGTCGGCAGGCACCATTGCACGCAGGTATGGCTCGGCCGTCCCGAGGTAGCCTTCCGCTACACAGTTGGGATGGAGCCGGCTATCCCTTGGTTTAGGGCACATATCGTGCGACCGGACTGACATCGTCATTTCCGGCGGGGTCGCCTCGCCGCTGGTTCTGGAATAACCGCTCCCGGCGCCGAGCGGCCGTCCGGCGCTGACCCGTTACGGGCCGCCCGCCTTCAACACTTCGAACACCGCGGCCGTATCCTGATCGCCCAATCCCATCGCCATGGCCTGTGTGTAAACCGGCTGCGTCATTGCAAAGAGCGGCGTTTCGCAGCCGACCTCGCTGGCGAACTCCGCGATGATGGCCATGTCCTTTTTCCAGGTCGAGATTCGCATCGTTGCCGGTTCATAGAGACGGCTTGCCATCATCGGGGCCCGCATCTGAAACATCCGCGAACCGCCCGCGCCGGGGGCGATCATCTCGATCACCTGATTCAAATCGAGGCCGGCCCGTTCTGCGAGCAGCATCGCTTCCGCCGAGGCGACGTTGTGAATGGCGACCAGATGATTGGCGACGAACTTCATCCGGCTGCCATTGCCATATTCCCCGAGATCGGCACTTTGCTTGGCAAAGTCGGCAAACAGGCCGCCACAGCGCGCGATCGCGGCTTTATCGCCGCTCGCATAGACGACGAGGTCCCGGACCGCGGCCTGGGCGCCGGTGCCGCTGAGCGGACAGTCGAGCGCGATATGACCTGCAGGCTCGAGAATTTGCTTGAAGCGCACCTTGTCGGCGATGGTGAACGTACTGAGTTCGACAACGATGCGCTCACCTATCGCACACGCGGCGATTTCCGCAGCAACCGCATGGGCAGCCCCGGCGTTGGGCAGGCTCGTCATGATCGTCGAGGCGCGGGCGGCGACGGCGCTGGTGCCATCGACGATATCAACGCCGGCAAGCGCAAGCTCGCTCCTGCGCGCCGGCTCGGTGTCGAATCCGGCGACAGCCCAGCCGCGCGCGACGAGGTTGCGGGCGATGGCGCCCCCCATGATGCCCAGTCCAATGATACCCACTGTCCGATCTGTCACGTGACCTCCAGCCTGTTGACTCCTGAGAATAACCAACTCGCCCGACGATTCCCGGCCAACCGCGGCAAATCATATCATTGGCGTTGCTTCGCGGTCCGGCGCAAATCCGGACTTCCCCTCGGACGGCCGATTTCGCCAGTTGAGTGATGCCCGAAATACTGACTTGTTGCCAGTGGTGCTGGACGCTACCTTCGATTGCTCGATTTTTTCGATTATCCTATTTTATCCTGGAAGCTCACATGATCTGCCCGGGTTGCCAGCACGAAAACAGCGCGCAAGCGAAGTTCTGCGAGGAATGCGCTTTGGCCCTGGCTCCTGTCTGTACGAGCTGCGGCAACCAGCTTTCGCCCACGGCCAAGTTCTGCTCGCATTGCGGTCACCCCACGGGCCGGAGCGTGCCGACGTTTTTGTCTTCGCGCTCCCTGGCTCTGAGACCGCCGACCCCGCGCCACCTCGCCGAAAGAATCCTCACGGCCAGAGCCGAAGTCGAGGGCGAGCGCAAGCAGGTCAGCGTGCTGTTTGCCGATATCACGGGGTCATTGGAGCTGATATACGGCCGCGATCCCGAGAGTGCGCAGGCGATCCTCAATCCCGTGCTCGAGCAGATGATTGAAGCCGTCCACTACTATGAGGGGACGGTCAACAGGCTTTTGGGTGACGGGATCATGGCGATCTTCGGCGCGCCATTGGCGCACGAGGATCATGCCGTGCGCGCTTGCTACGCCGCGCTGATGATACAGGAATCTGCCGCCGAACTGGCGGACCGTGCCGAACAGCCGCTCAAAATTCGCGTCGGGATCAATTCCGGGGAAATTGTCGTCTGCGCTATCAGTAAAGATCTCGACATGGAATACACCGTCGTTGGCGAGACCGCGCATCTGGCGGCTCGCATGGAGCAGATGGCGCGGCCCGGCTCGATCCTGACGACAACGCAGACCATCCGCCTGGCGGAAGGATACATCACCGCGCGGTCTCTCGGCCCGATGACGATCAAAGGACTTGCCGAGCCCGAGGAAGTCTATGAACTCGTTGGCGCCGGCCCCGCGCGCACCCGTTTGCAGGCGGCAACCATTCGGGGCCTAACCCAGTTCGTTGGCCGCGAGACCGAACTGGATCAGCTCCGCCGTGCACAGCAGCCAGTGGCCACCGGGGCAGGCCAATTGGTCGCTGTTATCGGCGAGGCCGGCGTCGGCAAATCGCGTCTCCTTCATGAGTTCACTCACTCGCATCGGCTGCTTGGCTGGCTGGTGCTTGAGACCACAGCGATCTCGCTCGGACGAGGAACGAGCTACCTGCCCGTGGTCGCGCTTCTCAAGAGCTATTTTGCGATCCAGGATCGGGACGAGCAGCACGAAATACGCCGCAAGGTCGTCGAGAAAACAATCGCGCTCGACGAAGGGCTTGAACCGGCGCTTCCGGCGCTATTGGCGCTGCTCGACATACCCGTCGATGACGCCGGCTGGCTCACGCTCGATCCGGCTCAGCGCCGGCGTCGCTATCTTGATGCCGTAAGAGGCCTGATCCTGCAGGCAGCCCGCAAGCAGCCCGTTCTCCTGATCTTCGAGGACCTTCATTGGGTGGACAACGAGACGCAAGCATTGCTCGACGCCCTGGCGGGCGCTCTCGGCTCGGCCCGGCTGCTGCTGCTGGTCACCTATCGTCCCGGCTACCAGGATGTCTGGGGCTCCAGGCCAAACTACCGCCAGGTCAGGTTAAGCGCGCTGCCGACCCATGACACCCATGATCTGCTGGAGGTGCTGCTTGGCCGGGATCCCGAACTTGATCCGCTCAAGCAGCTTCTCATGGGGCGCGGCGGCAATCCGTTTTTTCTCGAGGAAACTGTCCGTGCCCTGGTGGAAACGCAGGCCTTGTCGGGAGAACGAGGTCATTATCGGCTGATGCGCCCGATCGGAAATATTCAGGTGCCACCCACGGTACAGGCCATCCTGGCGGCGCGCATCGATCGGCTTCTCCCCGGCGATAAAAATCTGCTGCAGATAGCTTCCGTCGTGGGCCGGGAGATTCCGCTGGCGGTGCTTCGACCCATGGCCGATTTTACCGAAGATGCACTTGAGCATGCGCTCGAACATTTGCAGACGGCCGAGTTTCTCTTTGAGACCGGACTCTACCCGGACGTCGAATACTCATTCACCCATGCGCTCACGCACGAAGTGACCTACAATGGGCTGCTGCGGGCGCGGCGGAGCTCGCTCCACGCGCGACTGGTCAATGCGATAGAGACCTTGTATCGGGATCGGCTCGGCGAACACATCGAGCGTCTGGCGCAGCATGCCGTTCGTGGTGAGTTGCTGGAGAAAGCTGTTCGATACCTCCGGCAGGCCGGACAGAAGGCGCTGTCGCGTTCGGCGCTCGAGAACGGACGGGTCTGGTTCGAACAGGCCCTCTCCATCCTCGAGAAAGTGCCCGAAACCAGGGAGAATATCGAACTTTCCATCGATATCCGGTTTGATCTGCGCAACTCGCTTCACCCGCTGGGCCACCTCGAGCGATGCCTGGATCACCTTCAGAAGGTGCAGGTGCAGGCCACGCAGCTCGGCGACAAGCGAAGGCTTGGTCAGGCCTCATCGTTCCTGTGTCAGTATTACCGCCTGATGGGGGAGCTCGATCCCGCCACCGAGGCCGGCGAACGCGCCATGGCGATCGCGGAAGAGCTCGACGAACTGCCGCTGCGGATGGTGGTGAGCGGACATTTTGCGGCCCTGTGTGCCGCCAGGGGAAATCACCGTCGCGCAGCAGAGATACTGGACGCGGCCGTTGAGCGCCTTCGCGGTGACATTGCCACCGAGATGATGGGCACCACGGGAGTTCTTGGCGTATTCATGCGCGGATATCTTGCGTGCTCGCTCGCCGAACTCGGCGAGTTCGAGCGCGCTGCGTTTTTCGCCAAGGAGGCCGTCGAAATCGCCGAAAGCGCGAACCAGGTCTACAGCCTTGCCTTTTCCTATTACTGCAAGGGCACCGTTCTGGCGCTGCAGGGCAACGTGGCGCAAAGCATCGCGGTGCTCGAGCAGGCCCTCAATCTCGGCCGCTCGTGGACGCTTCCCCTGGTGCTACCGCTCATCGGCCTAGCGCTCGGGCACGCTTACTGCCTGGCGGATCGCGCGGACGAGGCGATCGCGCTGCTGGAGGAAACCGAACGCGACGGAAACACCATGCATCGCCTCGGCGGCCACGCCATGATTCTGGTTCGCCTGGGCGAAGCCTATCTACAGGGCGCCCGCACGGCCGACGCAGAGCGAACCGCCCGGCGAGCGCTCCTGATTGCGCGCAAACAGGGAGAGTACGGTTATGAAGCCTACGCGCTTCGGCTGCTTGCCGAGCTTGGACTGAGTGACCCCTCCCCCCTCGACGAGAGCGAAACCAATTTTCACGAAGCCCTCCGAAAGGCCGAGGCGTTCGATCTGCGCCCCCTGGCGGCTCAATGTCACCTCGGGCTCGGAAAGCGCTACAGATCGGCCGGCCAGAGCGGAAGCGCCGAGCAGCACCTCAATGCGGCCGCAGCCCTGTTCCAGCAACTTGGCATGCAATTCTGGCTGGAGCAGACGCAGTCGCAGCTTGCTTCATTGTCCTAATCCAGGTCGAACAGAAGAGCCGGAAAAGGCAGACGCCATATCCAGCGCAAAACCCCCTTACGAGGGATTTGTTGATGGTTCGGTAATCTTCTGCATTCAAGATTCGGGCAGTTAGTTGCGTTGGAGTACTGACCTTGGAAAATTTTGATGAGCTGCGCGATCTCGCAGCGGACGTTCGCACATTCATTGAAAATTCAAGAGATCCAGCCGCCGCATTGAGGGATGTGGTCGCGGCCTATGATGTCGTTTTGGGTATCTTCCCCTCGGAAGAGGGAATGGGCCTGCACGTCGTCAAGGGCAGCAGTTTGCTCGACCGCCTCGCCACCCTTCAGTCGAATGCCCTCTATAGTCACACCGCTATTGCCGTGCATAGCCGGGAACAGGCGGTAAAGCTTCAAGCGCTGGTGGCTTAACGGCGCCCTCTGACATCGTTCAAACTGATTTTGACCTGCGCCGCATCGTAGCGATCCGGCGCTTGGCAGCCTTGGCTTCCGGGGCTGCAACTTCCAGGGCGGTGACCTCCAGTCCGCAAGCGCTGGCCAGCGCTCGCAGCTCAAGTTGAAGGGCCTCGAGCTCATGGCTGTCGAGGCCTCCATCGATTGCGAGCGCGGTGACGACCGGATCCCGGATCTCGGGAGACTTACTTCCTGGAGGCTTTCTTTTTCTTGGCAGCTCTCTTCTTGGCTCTTGCTTCCCTTGCAAGACGGTCCTTTTTTGCGGCCGCGGTCGCTTTCCACTTTTTCTCAAAATCCTTCACTCCCGCGACGAACTGACGAAGCATCGCCTTCCCTTCGGCGCTCTTCGGCGTGACCGCCACCCGAATATAGGTACGGCCTGTGGTGCTTATCTTCTTGTTGACTTGAATGTACGCCATCCGCTCTTGCCCCTTCCCGTTGTTTTCAGGCGGCCCCGATCCGAGGCGGCCCCTTGCCAAGTACTTCGAACGTTATCAGCGAATTGGGAGGCGTGGAAGATGCGCGGCGCGCTGTCGAGGTCTCGCATCATGTACCAGTCCGGCGAGGCCTCGTAGCTGTCTTCGATTTTGACCTTCAGGCCTCGCGCCAGCTGAACGAAGGTCCTCGCCATGTTGTGCTTTCCGACCATATCGAAAATGTTGGTCGAAGACGTAAACCGGCCGACGCCGATTTCCGTGATGCAGGGAATGCCGCGCACATCTTCCTTGAGATCCACGCTGAAAACGCCGGACGCCCTTGCATCAAGCAGCTTGATGGCCCGCACGCAGGTGTCCACGACTTTCGGTTCGAAGACCGTCTTTGCCAGCCCCGCCACCGAGGAGACCCGCGACGGCTGACTGCCCATGCCAAGATAGGAAAGCCGTTCGTAGGTCTTGATGAGCACCAGCTCGCCGTCCTTCCAGACGCTCTGGCAGCCGAAATCCCGCCCCGGCAAAAACTCCGACAGCAAGAACGCTGCGACCGGCACGCCGCGCATCTCCTTCCAGTATCTGATCCAGCTCCGTGCCTGCTCGGCGGTCTGGACCGGCAGTGCGCCGAGTGCGCCGGCCCCGCTTCGGACGCGGCACCATAATGGCCTGCCGCCCTTGAGCTGCTGGAAGATTTTGGTGACGTTGTTCAGGTCCCGCACCGGATAGGTTTCGGGAGCGTCGATGCCGTTCCGGCGCAACAGTGAAACGAGACGGTACTTGTCGCGGGAAACACCCAAAACGGCTTCGCTCGGCAGAAACAGATATTCGCCGAGCGTCTTCCGGGCGCGCGACAGGCTCTCAACATCGGAATCAACGGTTGGAATAATGAGATGCAGGCGTTCGGTCTTCATGATCCAGCGCAGCACCTCGCTCCATTCCGGGTGATCGGCGGGCGGAACGACGTAATTCCTGTCGGCGTCGGATTTCTTCAGGGCGAACTGGTCGTCGTTGCAGCCAACGATAAAGGAAGAGCCGGCGCCGGCCCGGATGCTGCGGACCAAATTGTTACTCGAACCGTTACCCGCGCTCGTAAACAGCAATCGCGCAGCCACCAACTTCTCCCGTATCGCCTAAATTATGATTTCGCCTGAAAGGAAGCTAACGATGAACCTCACGAGGGTATGCAACAAACCCTGCTGAAGCAACCAGGCATGGGCCGTATCCCACAGCGACAGGCATTCGCGAAGCTCGCAACGCGGCACGGTGGTCAAGCCTGTGAAACCGCACAGGAGGCATCATTGTTGGACCGCCTGATGGAACGCATTAGAGGGGACCGAAGTTGTCAATCAAACGTGCGGGAGAACCTCTCATGTCCTACCGAAGCAGGCGCGAACTCCGTATTGTTCTCTTCGGCCTCGCCTCCGCTGCGAGCCTGGCCGTCTCTCCGGTGATGGCCGGAAGTCAGTCATCGAACTCCTCATCCAACTGCTCAAACGGCCGCTGCAGCCGCGTCGACACGCTGGTGATTGAGGACGGCCGCGGCCGCAGCCGCGGATGGCAGCGTACCGAGGCCTGGGAGGAGCGGCGGAGCCGCTCGATCCGTGTCCGACCGCCGTACCGCTACCGCGACGACTGATGTCGAGACTGCAGTCTACACGGTGGCGCCCCTGCCCTGCGGGGAATATCTAGCGCTGGTATCGCACGGCTGGTGCAACGTCGATCACGCCCAGATCCACCAAGGTCCGGTGAAACCGTCGTTTCCGTTCCGACGATGATGCGAAGTAGGCGCCGCCGCACTGTTCAAGCAGGCTCGCGCGCGTCGCGAAGATCTCGTCCAGCGGCAGACCGGCATGCTGCAAGGCCACGGTGCCGAGAAAGGCGATATCCAGGTCCGGGCCGCGTCCACGCGGAATTCGATCAGGGAAGTGATTCAAGGTTTCCATCGCGTAGAACGTGCGGAACTGCCGCCTCGCGTCCGGGCCGAGCTTGAGTTTTTTCTCGATACGCCGCGTCATGACGGGCTGATGATCGCCATAGTGCACAATGAGTGTCGGACGCCTGGGAAAACGGGAGGAAAGCTCGGACTTGAGTTTATTCCAGGTCACGGCGGTCTCGACCAGCCGCGCGTAATACTCGGCATAATGTGCATCGGGAAGGCTCGCGGCGGCAAACGCCCGCTCGCCTTCATAGCGCCCGGGGGCAACCAGGTTTCGGTTGTGCGGGCCGTGATTGAAGTTGGTCAGCGCGTATAGAAAGCGAGGTGAGGCATCGTCGGCAATGCCGTTCATATGCGCATTGAGCGCGGCGTCCAGAAACAGCGCATCGGAATTCGTGGTTTCGAAACGATCGACGTCGAAGGGCGGTTCAAAATCATCCGTGAAGAGACGCTCGTTGATCCCTATTGAACGGTAGAACCTGTCATAGCTGAGAAAGCTGCGGCGGCAGCTCGAAGTCAGCATTGTTCTGTATCCGAGCGCCGAGAGCGTCCCTGGAAGACTGCTGTGGAAGCGGCCGGCCCCGCGCTTGAAGAGAAAATAGGCGTTCGAACCGAAGCTCGCGCTTGAAAGGCCCGTCAGCAGGCTGAATTCCGATTGCCACGATCCTCCGCCGAAAATATCCACGTTGAGGCTGCCATGGAGTCCGTCTTCCGGTGACAGAAACGATTCGACAATCGGCTCAACCGGGAGACCAAACAGGCGCGGATCGAAGATCGACTCGTGCTGGATCACGATGATGTCGGGATAGTCGAGGCTGCGCGCCGGTACGGCCGCCATCAGCGGCAGCGGGTCTTTGGCGATATCGCTCAGCGCGAGCCCGCCGGACGGCCGCCAGGAAAGCGGGTTGAGCAGCGAAGCGATGAAGCTGGAAAGAAAACAGCGGCGGAGCGCCGCATTGCGCTGGAAAGGTACCGGCCCGCCGCTTGCTTGGTAGGCTGCCACCAGGCCGATGCAAGCCACGCCGAAAAACAGGATCTGGAGTTCAAACGGTACTGGCGGTCCACGCACGTAAATCAGGGTCGCGACCGCGGCTAGCATCAGCGTGATGCTTCCGGCCAGCGCAGCCGTCAGTGCGAGTGGGTACTGCACCAATAAAAATGGAACGGTTCCCGCAAAAGCCAGCGGCAGATCGGTTGCAATGAGTTTGATCCCGCTGTGATCATGTTTGACTCTCGACGCTCCGAAAATTGCCGCCGCCGCGATGGATGACAACAGGATCGCGCGTTCCAGATCGCTAACGACAAACAGCAGCATTGCGGTGCACAAACACAGCCCGGCCGCAGCCAATGTAAGGTGCTCAAGGCTGCGTTCCGCAAACCAAAGAACGGCGAGAGCGATCAGGATGATCAGGGCCAATGACATCTCGATAGGATGCCAGAGGAATGAATCGACGTCCACGATGGCGAAAGCGTGCATTCGCGAAGGACATTGAAATCTGCTAGGGGTCATCAGGGTGGAGCAGACATGACCGATCCCTTCGACATCAATCGCCGGAACTGGGACGAGCGCACCGCCATTCATGCACGCGATACCACCGGTGACTACATGCTCGACCGGTTCCGGGCGGGCGAGGATGCGCTGAATGAGATCGAAGCGGCCGAGCTCGGTGACATCAGGGGAAAGCGCGTCCTGCATCTGCAGTGCCATATCGGTCGCGACACGCTGTGCCTGGTGCGGCGCGGCGCGACGGTAACCGGGCTGGATTTTTCTCCAGCCGCACTGGATGTGGCGCGGCGCCTCTCCGATGAGACCGGGCTGAAGGCGGACTTCGTCGAGGGGACCGTCGATCAGGCCCCTGCCCTGACGCCGGGCCCGTTCGATCTCGTCTTCACCACCTGGGGCACGATTTGCTGGCTGCCCGATATGAAGAAATGGGCAGAGACCATTGCGTCCGTACTGGCGCCGGGTGGCGAGCTCTATTTCGCGGACGCGCATCCCACCTTCACGGTGATGGAAGAATTCGACGGCAGGCTTGTTCCCACCTACGATTTTCAAACGCCTGCCGACCGGCCGCTGCAGTTCGCAAACGAGACCACCTACACCGGCGATCCCACGATCATGTCGCATCGATCGACCCGCGAGTGGATCCACTCGCTCTCGGCCGTGCTCGGCGGCCTGATCGATGCCGGACTGACGATTACGATGTTCAGGGAGCACGAAGTGTTGCCCTGGCGCGGTCTGCCAAGCCTGGTACCGGCATCGGAAAGACTGTGGCGGCTTGCCGATGGCGTGCCGCGGATGCCGTTGTCGTATTCGGTCAGGGCTAAAAAGGGTTCGTGAAGATTAGGGCCGCGCGGCCTCAGGCGCTCTTGTATCAGGCGCTTCTGGCATCAGGCCAGGCGACGACTTGTCCTGACATTACCAGCCGATCGCGCCCTCCATTCTTGGCTGAATAGAGCGCCCGATCCGCTGCGGCAATCAGGGCCGCGTGCTCGGTCATGCTCTGGGCCGGGACATTCGTCGCACCGCCGAGACTGACCGTAATGAGTTTGGAAGGCGGGTTGAGCGCGTGCAGCATGCCGAGTTCGAGAAGCGCTTCACGCACCCTTTCGCCGACCTGCATGCAGCCTTCCGAATCGGTGTTGGGCAGGAGCAGCACGAACTCTTCGCCGCCGTAGCGGGCTGCCAGATCTGCCGGCCTGCGAATTTGTGCGTCCAGGATCCGCGCCAGCGCGCGCAGGCAGGCGTCTCCGGCCTGGTGACCATAGTGATCATTGAATTTCTTGAAATGGTCGACGTCGATCAACAATAGCGATAACGGCGTGCCATCGCGCTTGGCGCGCGCCCATTCCTCCGACAGGCGTTCGTCGAAATGGCGGCGATTGGCCAGTCCTGTCAATCCATCGGAAGTGGCAAGCGCCTCTAGCTTGTGCTGCAAATCCTGTTGCTCGGTCATGTCGCGCGAGATTGCGACCACGCCGTCGATCTTGTCGGTCTCGGTCGCGCGAGTGACGCGCAGGGCGGTCTCGACCCAGATCTCATTCTTTTCGCGGTGACGGACGCGGTAGATGAGCCGCGCCTCTTCGGCCTCGCCGTTTTTCAATGCCGCGATGGCCTGCTCAACCCGCGGCCGGTCCTCGGCGTTGATCGCCGCAA
This sequence comes from Bradyrhizobium sp. AUGA SZCCT0169, assembly GCF_018130085.1. Lineage (NCBI taxonomy): Bacteria > Pseudomonadati > Pseudomonadota > Alphaproteobacteria > Hyphomicrobiales > Nitrobacteraceae > Bradyrhizobium > Bradyrhizobium sp. AUGA SZCCT0169. The sequence continues at coordinate 59,814 of NZ_JAFCMC010000002.1, forward strand.
GGGCCGGCGCGCCCAGCAACTTGGCCGGGTCCTGGCCAAAAACGCGGGCGCATGATGGCGAAACGTAGAGAATCCGCTCATCCAGCCCCACACGCATCACCACATCGCTGCACTGTTCGGCGAGCAGGCGAAAATCCGCCTCCTTGGCCGCAAGGGCTGCCGCCATGCGTTGCCGCTGCAGCAGGTAACGCACGAAGGCAAAGCCGGTCAGAGCGATCACCAGAGTGAGGCCTGCGACGACAGCCAGCCGTGTGAACGATTGCTGGCGCCATGGCGCCAGCACGTCGTCCTGCGCCTTGGTCGCCAGAACCAAGATGGGATATCGGCTGCTCAGCTGGTAGAAGCTCAACCGCTCAAGTCCGTCCAGCGGCGATTTAAAGTAATAGACGCTGGCACTGGGGCGGTCTTTCAGGTTCCGGAACAATGGCGCCTTGGACATATCGCGCCCGACATTGCTGCCGTCTTCGTCACGGCTGCGCGCCATCATGATGCCATCGGCACTCAACAGCGACACCGAGCCGTTCGGCCCGATGTCAAATCGCCGGTAGAATTGCGTGAAATAGGCCACGTCGATGCTGGTCAACACCACGCCGGCAAAACTGCCATCGGGATGATTGAAGCGACGGGACAGGGTGATGATCCACTGCCCTCCCGAACGGCTCTTGACAGGCCGGCCGATCAGCGTCCCGCGGTCGGTGGAGGCACGATGTTGTTGGAAATAGTCGCGATCGCTGTTGTTGAGACCGGCGAGATTGACGTCTTCGGTGGTTGCGAGCCAGCGACCGGTGTCATCATAGACGAAGATGCCGCGGATACGATGCCGGTTGTACTTGCGCGACTGGAGAAACGTCCGGATCTTTTCGACCGCTGCTGGATTGGTTCCGCCGGTCTCCATGCGGTCAACCATTCCGGTTAAAATGGTGTCAGCCAGGTCAAAACTATCTTCGGCATGCTGCGTCAGCGAACGGGCAAGATTCGCCATGTCCACTTCGGCATTCTTCAGGTCGACCTGCCGGGACTCCCATTCCCGCCAGCCGCTTAGCGCGAGAATTGCAACGCAAGCCAACGCCACAAATCCCGCCGCCCATAACGGGAGATGCGTTTTGCCAATTTCCCGGCGGCTGGTGGTCATCTGGGGTTGCTCCGATCCGAGCAAACTTCCATGGAGGGCTTAACGCCGCGTTGCCCCTGCAACAGCAACGGCGGAATGGGTGAGCGTTTTTCCCTCGTGCTGTATCGGATGTTAAGAAATGCGATCGTACTTCATTAACCATGGAGTTTGCTTTTGGGCGCGGCCCACAGCAACGCTGCCCAGAGGGAACGCCCCCGGGCACCAGGCGGGCGTCACGCGAGACGCCAGCTACGCCGCGTTCAAGGCCTGCGCGATATCGGCGATCAGATCGGACGGATGCTCGATGCCGATCGACAGCCGGATTGTCGAGTCGAGCACGCCGATTTTCTGGCGGATGTCGGCTGGAACACCGGAATGGGTCATGCTTGCCGGCAGGCTGGCCAGCGACTCGGTGCCGCCGAGACTGACCGCCAACTTGAAGATCTGCAGCGCGTTGAGGAATTTGAAGGCGGCGGCCTGGCCGCCGACGATGTCGAACGAGAACGTCGAACCCGCGCCGGTGCATTGCCCCGCGAACAGACGCCCGGCCGGCGAGTTCGCATCGTGATGGCCGAGGTAATGGACATGCGCCACCTTGGCGTGATCGCGCAGAAAATCCGCCACCAGCCGCGCGTTTGCGTCGGCCTTTTCCATGCGGATGCTCAAGGTCTCGAGTGACCTGGAAAGCATCCAGCAGGAATGCGGGTCGAGCTGGGTGCCGATCGCGCCGCGCAGCGCCTTGATGTCCTTCATCAGGGCTTTCGAGCCGAGCGCAGCACCCGCGATCAGGTCGGAATGGCCGCCGATATATTTGGTCAGCGAGTACAATGACAGATCCGCGCCGTGTTCGATCGGCCGCTGAAACACCGGCCCGAGCAGCGTATTGTCGCACGCGACGATCGGCGTGTGATCCTGCGCCTCGCCGATGTTCTCGGCGACGCGGCGGACCATCGCGATATCGACCAGGCCGTTGGTGGGGTTGGCCGGGGTCTCGATGAAGATCATCGAAACCCGTCCCTTGCGCATGGCGTCCTCCGCCGCCAACTGCACCGCGGCTTCGTCGATGCCGTCGGCAAACCCCACCGAGCCGATCGAGAGGCCCGCAAGCGTTTTCGTGAACAGGGTTTCCGTGCCACCGTAGAGCGGTTGCGAGTGCAGAATGACGTCACCGGGACGGACGAAGGCGAGGATCGCCGTCGAGATCGCCGACATGCCGGACGAGAACAGCGCGCATTTCTCGGTGCGCTCATAGACCGCAAGCCTGTCCTCGACGATCTCGCTGTTGGGATGATTGAACCGCGAATAGACCAGGCCGGCGCCCATCCCCTCGGGCGGCTCGCGCCGGCCCGAGACGAAATCGAAGAAATCCTGACCGTCTTCGGCGGTCCGAAACACGAAGGTCGAGGTCAGGAACACCGGCGGCTTGACGGCGCCTTCCGACAATTGCGGATCGTAGCCGTAGTTCAGCATCAAGGTTTCCGGATGCAGCATGTGGTTGCCGATGTGGGTCTTGGATGGAAACGGTTTCACCATGGCCTGCCTCGCTGGCTGCATTCAGAAACGTTCCCCTTTGTGGGGGGTCGTCGGCAAGCGCCGGTAGTGTTGGATATGACGGCATCCAACGACTCGGGTCACCGATCCGAGGAGCAGCCTAGCAACATCCGGGGCCGAATTCACTGCGTTCGAAACAGTTTCGGGGCAAGGCGATCACTGCGCCCGTGCGAGCTACTGTCGCAGCTGGGCCGCCAAACCGGCGCAAGGCAAGGAGTATCGTTCATCTCAGCCTGGTCAGCGCTCAGACCGCATATACGGGCTGCGCTCAGTCACATGCTTGAGTTCCGGCGCAGCGTCGATCGCCTGAGTCACGTGCTGCGCTACATTGGTTCGCTTCGTGCTGGCCGGATTGCCTGCGAACGCCCACATGATCACGCCAATTGCGAGCGTCGCGCCGCTTATCACCCCGATGTCTCGCTTCATTGCGATCTCCCGTTTAGTTTTCGGGTGTGCGCAAATCAAGCCAGCGGCTCGTGGTCGAAGTATGGCTAATGCAAGATTGGCCGGCCTATCGCGGCAATGTGATGGCTGAACCGCGGCAGCGCTCAGCTCTTGGTTGGCGTGGCCGCATCCGCAGACAATTTGCCGAGCATGGCGGTGAGTTCGTCATCGGCGCTGATGATCGTCTTGTTGCGGTCTCCCTCGCCCGGTGCAGGATCCACTGCAGTTGGCGGCTCGGCGGGTACGCCAATAGCTTCCTGTTTGGCCAGTTCGACCGGCGAGGCCGCGGAAGCAGGCAAGTTTTCGGAAAGGTTTAATGTCGCCTCCGGCAATAACTTCGGCGGGCGATCCGGCGGACGGGCTGCCGTTGAGGCACCAATCGGATTGGGCGGCCTGGCGTCGACAGCCAACCTGCCATTGCCACGCGGCGCAGCGCTCGTGCTCGCTCTTCCGATGATGCCCTCAACGATGGCGGGAAGGCGCTGCTTGTCGACGTCAGCCATGTATTCGCTGGCTAACTCGTCCACATACTGCTGGCCGTAATCGGCCAACACGGAGGTTATCCGCGCGAGATCGACATCGCTTTCAACAAGCTGGCGCCATGCCTGCCTGTCATAGGAAACCGCCGGTGGGCTTATCGGCTTCGGGGGTTCGTGAGAGACGACCGGTTCAGGAACCGGTGGCTGCGCCACGCGCTCATCGGCTGGCGCGCGGCTTAACGTTGCGACACTCACCCGCCGTCGCTTGTTCTCAGCCACCAGGAGTGACAGCAAGCCGACGCCCATCAGCAGGAACCCAACCGTCGCCCATACCAGCGTGACGCAAAGCAGAGCCCCGGCAATCAGCAATATCCACCCGGCAACGCGCACTAACAGGCCTTCTCCGCGACAAGGGCCAAATTCAATTGCTAAACACGAGCGCTAATTCTCAACACTTCCGGCAAGCTGCGCAACACAAGATTACCGCCACATCCGTGACGGCCGGGCGCTTTCGTTCGCCGATCCAGCCGTCGCGGCACTCTCAGTTCTGCTACGCGCCGGTGACGCGCCAGATCACGTCGCCGACATCGTCCGCCATCAGGAGCGACCGGCCGTCGGGACCGACCACCACCCCGACCGGTCGTCCATAGGATTCCTTCTCGTCGGGTGCGAGGAAGCCGGAGAGAATATCCCGCGCCGGCCCTGACGGACGCCCGTTCTCGAACGGCACAAAAACGAGCTTGTAACCGCTCAGCGTGCTGCGGTTCCATGAGCCGTGCTGGCCGATCGCCATGCCATCGGGAAAACCCGGCAGCGTGCCAGCGGGCACCCAGCAAAGACCGAGCGAGGCGGTGTGACCGCCGAGCGCGTAGTCGGGCGTGATCGCCTTGGCGACCATCGCCGCATCCTGCGGCACCCGATCGTCCACCGTCTGCCCCCAGTAGCAATACGGCCAGCCGTAGAAGCCGCCATCGCGCACCGAGGTCAGATAATCCGGCGGCGTCTCGTCGCCGAGGCCGTCGCGCTCGTTGACGACAGTCCAGAGCACGCCGCTCTGCGGCTCCCAGGCCATGCCCACCGCATTGCGCAGTCCGCCGGCAAAGATGCGGCTGGTGCCGCCGGCGAGATCGAGCTCATAGATCGCTGCCCGGCCCTCTTCCACTTCCATGCCGCTCTCGGCGATGTTGCTCTGCGAGCCGACCCCGGCATAGAGCTTCTTGCCATCCGGGCTCGGCAGCAGGCTCCGCGTCCAGTGTCCGCCCGGCTTGAAGGTGACGAGTTTGCGACCTGTTGCCGTAATGCGATCGGCGTTCGCCACATAGGGGAACGCCACGACGCCGTCAGTGTTGCCGACATAAAAGGTGTCGCCGACCAGCGCCATGCCGAACGGCTGGTTCAGCCCTTCCATGAAAACCCCGCGCTTCTCGGCGACGCCATCGCCATCCGCGTCGCGGAGCAGCGTGATGCGGTTCGCGCTTTCGCCAAGCGCCGCGGCCCGCCGCATCGTCGCCTGCATCGCATAGCCGAACACGTTTCTGACCGGACCTGCGACCTGGTTAGATTCCGCAATCAGGACGTCGCCATTGGGCATCACGTTGATCCAGCGCGGATGTTTCAGGCCGGTCGCAAATGCATTGACCTTGAGCCCCGGTGCTGCCGTCGGCTTCTGCCCGTCGTCCCAGCCCCTCGCCGACGGCATCTTGAGCGTTGGAATGGCGCCCTGCGGCTTCGCCTCCGGCACCACGGGCGCGCTGCCCCAGGCAGGCTTCGGTGCGTCGCCCTGCAATTTGCGCCAAAACAAGGCAGCCCCGCCGATCAGCGCGACGATGCGCGCAAAAATTGCAGAAAAACTCATGCTATTCCCCTTTGGATCGCGCGCACACTAGAACAAGATCGGTTCTGATCAAATCAGAACCGATCTTGCTCTAAATTCCTGTTTTGACGCGTTTTCTTGACGCGAACCGGTATCCACTTCGCTCGAAAACGCTATAGCCGACGTCTCCGCGCGTTGAAACCTCGTGCGCTGAACTGCAAGTCTGGATTGCGTCGAAAAAGCAGATCGTGAAAGTCAGCTTGATGCTGTAAAAGCCGATCCGCTGTCAAAGCTCAATCTGCGGAGGGTCACGCTCGGCGAGGAACCCGCGAATCATGAACGGGATTTATCGATGAGCGTCGGACTGATCGCCCTTCTCGACGATATCGCGGCGATCGCAAAGGTGGCAGCGGCTTCCCTCGACGATGTGGTCAGCCAGGCCGCCAGGGCGGGGGTCAAGGCGGCCGGTGTCGTCATCGACGATACCGCGGTGACGCCAGGTTACGTGATCGGATTCGCAGCCAAGCGCGAACTGCCGATCGTGGGCAAGATCGCGGCGGGATCGCTTCGCAACAAGCTCCTGATCCTGCTCCCCGCTGCGCTGGCGCTCAGCTACTTCCTGCCTTCGGCGATCACGCCGCTGCTGATGTTTGGCGGCGCCTATCTCTGCTACGAAGGCGTTGAAAAACTGTACGAAGCCGTCATGCCCCATCATGCGCACCAGCATGAGGCCGAGCTCGGCACGGTGGCGTTGCAGGCGCAGACGCTCGAGGACCAGAAAGTCGCGAGCGCCATCAAAACCGACTTCATCCTGTCGGCGGAGATCATGGCGATTACACTGGCGGCCCTGCCCGCTGGCAGCATCCTGAAGCAGGCCATCGTGCTGGCGGTTGTCGCAATCGGGATCACCGTCGCGGTGTATGGCGTGGTAGCGCTGATCGTGAAGGCCGACGACGCCGGTGTGGCGCTGGCGCAGAACGACAATGCCTCGGCCATTGGCAGTATCAGCCGCGGTCTGGGACATGCCCTCGTCCGGGGCATGCCCGTCTTCCTGATATTTCTCAGTGCGGTCGGCACCGCAGCCATGATCTGGGTCGGCGGCGGCATCATCTTGCACGGTATCGAGGCGTACGGACCGCCTTCGATCGGTCATGCCGTCCACGCCGCCACCGACGCTGCGGCCCACGCCCTGCCGGCGGTCGCCGGTTTGCTCAAATGGATCGTCGAGGCGGCCATCTCGGGCGTGATCGGACTGGTGGTCGGCGCGGCGTCAATCCCGGTCATCGGATATGCCGTGGCGCCCGCGTGGAAACAAGTGAAGCGGCTTCTGCCGGGCTGACAGCACGCGCTTCGGGTCTGGTGGCCGAAAACTAATCGGTCTTGACCGTCTCCTGCGCGGGGTTTGCGGCAACCGCCGGTCCCCCGCCGAGCAGCCTTGCGAGGCTGCGGGCGCGCCTTGTGTCGATGCTGACATAGGCGGTCATGCCGGCGCGCAGCGGCGGCTCGCCTGATCGTGCAACCAGCTGCAGCCGCACCGGCAGGCGCTGCACGACCTTGACCCAATTGCCCGAGGCATTCTGCGCCGGCAGGATCGCAAACTCCGCGCCGGTCGCCGGGCTGATGCTTTCCACCACGGCGTCCCAAGTGACGTCGGGATGCATATCCAGCACGACCTTGGCCTTCTGCCCCACCGTCACATAGGTCAGGTCGGTCTCCTTGAAGTTCGCCTCCAGCCAGGGCCTGCGGTCGGTGACCAGTGCGAACAGCGGCGTCTGCGCCTTGACCTGCTCGCCGAGCTGCAGCTTGAAATTGACGACCACACCCGCCTTCGGCGCCTTGATCTCGGTATAGGCAAGGTCGAGCGCGGCGCGGTCGCGCACCGCCAGTTTTTCACGCACGGCGGCGAACGCATCGGTCGGCCGGTCGGGCTTGCCGCCGAGGGCAGCTTCGACGCGCGCGATGCGCTGGTGCAGCACCGCGACGCGGTCCTCGCCTTCCTGCTCTTCGCTGTTGGTCTGCTCGACCTTCGCGGTCGAGGCGACGCCGCGTCCGGACAGCTCACGCTGGCGCCTGGCCAGCGTCTGGAGATACGACAGCTTGTTCTCCGCCTCCTTTGTCTCGGCCCGGATCTCGCGCAGGCTGGCCTTGAGCTGCTCGACGGCGGCGCGCGCGGAATCAATTTCCGCTTCGGCCTTGGCGAGCGCCAATTGGTAGGGCGTCGGATCGAGGCGAAGCAGCACGTCGCCGGCGGCGACGGCCGAATGATCGCGGATCCGCAACTCGGTGATGCGCCCCTGAACCTCGCTGGCGATCTGGGCGATGTCAGCCTTGACGAACGCGTTCTCGGTCGAGATGTGGCGGCCGCCCTGCAGCCAGAACGCCAGCGCGCCCACCAGGACCAACAGGGGCACGCCGACCAGCGCCAATCGCTTCATCCGCTTGGTCATGGCGCGACCCTGCCGTTGAGCCGCCCTGTCGCCATAGGAGCCCGCTTTCGCGGGGCGGTCGCCAACTCCCCCTCACCCTCGCCGTTGTCCGCCGACACCAGGGTTTTCTTGATGCGCTGCAACAAAGCCATCAGCTGTTTGCGTTCGGGCCCGGCGAGATCGGCGAGCCCGGCATCGACCGTATCCTCGGCGATGCGCCAGATCCGCTTGTGGACCCGCTCGGCCTCCTTGGTCAGATACACGCGCTTGACGCGGCGGTCGTCCGCTTGCGTGCGGCGCTCTACCCACCCATTGGCCACCAGCCGGTCGATCATGCGGCCGGCGGTGGCCTTCTCGACCTCCATCATCTCGGCCAGTTCGGAATGCGAGGCGCCAGGGCGCCGGTGCAGGCGGGTCAACACCAGCCATTGCGCCCGCGTGATGCCGAGGCGACGCACGCGGCGATCGAACTCGGTCCGCAACAGGCGGGCAACGTCCGAAATCACAACCCCAATATATTCGTCGGTATTCGGCATGGCGCTGTTGTAGCCGCCCTGAAATTAGTAAGCTAGGTTAGTATTTGACGTCAGCTGCCGCAAGGGACATCACCCTGAGTTCCACCAGCATGGAAGCCGAGGACCCCGCCGGGACCCTGTCCACGGCGCAGCGATATTTGACGCTGATGACGGTCGTGCTCGGCTCTTCGCTGTACGGCACGGCGTTGCTGACGACGTCGACCATCCTGCCGCAGATGCAGGGCGCGCTGTCGGCGACCCAGGACGAGGTCGCCTGGGTGATGACCTTCAACATCCTGGCGACCGCTGTCGTGACGCCGATGACCGGCTGGCTGGTGTCCCGCTTCGGCAGCAGGCGCGTGATGGTGTGGTCGGTCGGATGGTTCACGCTGGCGACGTTGCTCTGCGGCATGGCGCAATCGCTCGAGGGGCTGGTGCTGTGGCGCATCCTGCAGGGCGGCGCCGGGGCGCCGCTGGTACCGCTGTCGCAGTCGATCCTGTTCGCGACCTTCCCGCGCCACCAGCACTCCATGGTGATGTCGATCTTCGGCATGGCGGTCGCGGTCGCGCCGGTGTTCGGCCCGGTGTATGGCGGCTATCTCGCCGAGGCGCATAGCTGGCGCTGGTCGTTCTACATGCTGGTGCCGATCGGGATTGCCGCCACGGTCGGCATGGCCTGGACGCTGCCTTCAGACAACCAGTTGACCAAGGTCCGCTTCGACTGGACCGGTTTCATCGCGCTGGCAACGGCGCTGGCGGCCATTCAGCTGGTGCTCGCGCGCGGCGCACGGCTGGACTGGTTCGACTCGACCGAGATCGTGGTCGAATGCCTGATTGCGGGCATCGCGTTCTATGTTTTCCTCATTCACAGCCTTGGCGCCCGCAATCCGTTCGTGAACCTGAAACTCCTGACCGACCGCAATTATGCGATCGGGCTGGCGCTGGTGACGATCTACGGCATGCTGAACTTCACGCCGATGGTGCTGCTGCCGCCGCTGCTGCAGCAGCAGGCCGGTTATCCCGACGCCCTGGTCGGACAGGTGATCGGATCGCGCGGCCTCGGAATGCTGGTCGGCTTCATGATGGCCGGCTTGATGAACCGGCTCGATCCGCGTCTCACGATGGCCTTCGGCTTTGGCCTGCAGACCGTGGCCGGGCTGTGGATGCTGACCTTCGACCTCAACGTCACAATGGAGATCCTGGTCATCAACAGCATGATCCAGGGATTTGCCGTCGGCGTCGTCTGGGTGCCGATCACGGCGGTGGCGTTCGGCACGCTGGACGCCAAACATTACGCGGAAGCGTCCGCCATCTTCCATTTGCTGCGCAATATCGGATCGAGCTTCTTCATCTCGCTGTCGATCGCCGAAATCGTGCGCACGTCAGGGGCCAACTACAGCCGGATGACCGAGATGATCTCACCCTATAACCGGGCGTTGACGACACCGGGCCTGACCGGAGGCTGGAACTTCGACACCGTGCCGGGTCTTGCCAGGGTGGCAAAAGAGATCGGCCGCCAGTCGATGATGATCGGCTACCTGAATGCGTTCACGATGTACACGGTGACGTCGGGCCTCGCGGTCTTGTTCGTCCTGATGGTGCGGGGCCGCAAGACGGTTTGAGAGGCGGCTGATGCGATGCGACATCACCGGGTTCTTACGGACGCCGGCAGTCGCGTTTCCGTGATATGTGTTTCGCGGACCGGCCCTGATGAAATAATTCTCCTCATCAATGAAGCCATTTTAGTGATCTGACGAACTCTTCCTGAAATAATTGTCAGGTATACTGGCCCGTTACTGAAGAAGCGAATTTCACCAGACTAGCGGTGGCATCCTCAATGAAGTGGAGCACGCCATGCTTTCAGAAAAATTCTTTCTGCTGTTGGAAACCCTCCGGAGCGAGGCCGAGCGGAGCCCGACCTATTCGGACGGCAGCACAAGGGTGATCAGCACCTCGCCGCACGTCCCGGTCCAGCTGCCGAGCGCCAGCCGGAAGTAGCGCGGGCTTCAACAAGTCGCGCTTTCGTGACGCCCAAATGCACGACGCCGCACCCTGTTGGGTACGACGTCGCTTCGCGGCAACCGGACGAACCAATCAACCCACGTTCTTCGGACCGATCGGGAAGTCACCCTTCGGGCCCGGCTTCGGGTCGAGCGTTCCATCCACGATGCAGTAGCCGATTCCCAATGCAACGCCCAAGGCGATGAAGGGAAACCAGCCGCCGCTGACCTGGTCCAGCTTGGCATCCGACAACGGCGCAAGGCCGTCGGCGTTCAGACTTGCTTGCGTGTTGGCCATCATTGTCTCCTTCAATAGGCCGTCCATCCCCCGACGCCCATCCAAGGGATCGTCGAGGGTCGGCATCGAGGCTGGTCAAAACCGGATGTTTGCGCTGTGATTGGAGTCACGGTAGCAGCGCGCCACTGGCGCTCAACCCGAGCACAACGCAAAAACGCGGCGCCAAAGGCGCCGCGTTTGGTTTTTCATCGTCATTCCGGGGCGATGCGAAGCATCGAACCTCAGGTGCGCAATTGCGCACCGGGGAATCTCGAGATTCCGGGTTCGCTTCGCGCCCCGGAATGACGGCGCAATTAGCGCCGTCAGCTCGCCACGGCCGACGACGGCATGTCGCGCTCGCGCTTCATGACGATCTTGTTGAGCGCGCCGAGATAGGCTTTTGCCGAAGCCACCAGCGTATCCGGATCTGACCCCTTCGAGGTCATCGAGCGGCCTTCATGGGCGAGCCGAACGGAAACCTCGGCTTGCGCGTCGGTGCCCTCGGTGACGGCGTGGACCTGGTACAGCTCGAGCTTGGCCTCGTGCGGCACCAGCGCCTTAATGCAGTTGAACACCGCATCGACCGGACCGTTGCCTTCGGCTTCCTCGATCTTGATCTGGCCGCCGATGTCGAGCTTCATGGTGGCGCGCTGCGGCCCATGGGTGCCCGCGATGACCGTCAGCGACGTCAGCTTGATGCGGTCATGCGAGTTGGCGATTTCCTGGTCGACCAGCGCCTCGATGTCCTCGTCGTAGATGTCCTTCTTGCGGTCGGCCAGCGCCTTCATGCGCACGAACGCGTCTTCCAGCTGGTTGGCGCCGAGCTTGTAGCCCATCTCTTCCAGCTTGTGCACGAAGGCATGACGTCCGGAATGCTTGCCGAGCACCAGCGACGACTTCTTCAGACCGATCATCTCGGGGCGCATGATCTCGTAGGTCGAGGCGTCCTTCAGCACGCCGTCCTGATGGATGCCGCTTTCATGGGCGAACGCGTTACGGCCGACGATCGCCTTGTTGTACTGCACCGGGAACGAGGTCGCCGCCGACACCAGTTTCGAGGCCCGCGTCAGCATTGTGGTATCGATCTTGTTCCACCACGGAAACACGTCGTTGCGGACGTTCATCGCCATCACGACTTCTTCCAGCGCGGCGTTGCCGGCCCGCTCGCCGATGCCGTTGACGGTGCATTCGATCTGGCGCGCGCCGCCGGCGATGCCGGCCAGCGAATTCGCCACGGCCATGCCGAGGTCGTTGTGGCAGTGCACCGAGAACACCGCCTTGTCGGAATTCGGCACCCGCTCGATCAGCGTGCGCATGAAGCGGGTGTATTCCTCGGGCGTGGTGTAGCCGACGGTGTCGGGAATATTGACGGTGGTGGCGCCGGCCTTGATCACGGCCTCGACGATGCGGCAGAGGTAATCCATCTCGCTGCGGGTGGCATCCTCGGCCGACCATTCGACGTCGTCGATCTGGTTGCGGGCGCGGGTGACGTTGGCGATCGAGAGCTCCATCACCTGCTCGGGCGTCATGTTCAGCTTGACGCGCATGTGCAGCGGCGAGGTCGCGATCACGGTATGGACGCGGCCGCGGCGGGCGAATTTCACCGCTTCGGCGCAGCGGTCGATGTCCTTTGGATTGGCGCGCGACAGACCGGCGATGACCGAGTTCTTGGAGCGGCGGGCGATCTCGCTGACGGCCTGGAAATCGCCTTCGGAGGTGATCGGAAAACCGGCCTCGATGACGTCGACGCCCATGTCATCGAGCATCTCGGCGATCTCGATCTTTTCCTCGAATGTCATGGTGGCGCCGGGGCACTGCTCGCCGTCGCGCAAGGTGGTGTCGAATACGATTACGCGGTCCTTCTCGGACTTATTGGCTGTGGTCATCTGCAACTTCCTTTGGGTGGTGCGCCGTTTTTTGGGCGCCGAAGGGTTCCTTGGTCTCACGCAACCCCTGAGTGCCCAGGCGCAACCGCCCAGACGGCCCTCAGGGGCCGATAAGAAGCAGAAGCCCGCCAATAAGGAGGGTGGGCAAGGACGCAGCCGGAATCGCGGGAGCATGACCGGCCGCGGCCGATCCACCCTGAACTCCAACATTTTCGCTGCGAATCAGCATTGCCAGACCCTTGAGGAGGCGAAATCCTCGACCAAAACCATTGACGGTTTGTTGCCGGGACCACGTTCCAAGGCCGTTCTAGACGAGAATTATGGCCGGCGGCAATGCCTAAAGATGGTCAGGATGGGTGACCTAACGGGGTGAAAGCGTTGTCAGGGTAAACGGCGTCCTGCCGTCAGCCTCCCCGGACACGCAGCCGTGAGGCTCCTCCCTTCCCCGTCGTCGCGCCGGGTTGAAAGCCAGGCCGCGCGAACCATCTCTTGCCAGGGTGGAGATTTGTAAAATGGAGCGGCGCATGAGCCCTCGGTTTCTCCTGCTGACCTTGTTGGCGGCCTTTGGACTGGCGGTTCTGTTTGCAACGCTCACAACGGTCCGGCAGCTGCACATCCAAACGTCCGCGATCACGCAAGCGCAGCACCGGGGTTGAGCGGAGCGGATACGCGTTACGCTGATGTCACATTTGTTCCACCATCCCTGAGCGCTTAAAGCCGCATGGTGATGGGTGGATGCCGACTGTATGACCGGTGATCGGTTCATGGACGAGGCGCGCATTTGGACAGGTTTCAGATCGGGAGTCACTTTCTTGCGCTGGCCGCCGCCTTCGCGCTCGCGGCGCCGATCGGCTGGGATCGCGAGAAGCGCGCGCGCAGCGCCGGCTTAAGGACCTTTCCGCTCGTCGCTTTGGCCAGTTGCGGCTTCGTGCAGGCCAGCGAAAACCTGCTCGTGCACTCCCCCGACGGCATGGCGAAAGTCATCGAAGGGCTGATTACCGGCATCGGCTTCATCGGTGGCGGCGCGATTCTCAAACAGGGCAGTTCCGTTCACGGCACCGCGACCGCGGCAAGCCTGTGGGCGACCGGCGCGATCGGCGTTTCCGTCGGGCTCGGCAGTTATGACGTCGCCGTCACGGTTGCCATTTTTACCTTCCTGACGTTGCGCCTCCTGACGCTCGTCAAGGACGAGAGCGATGAAGGCGAAGGCGGCAAGCCCGATCGGACCTAACAGCTAACAGTGCTTTGTTGCGTTAGCCGCTGCCTCAACTTTTGCGTAAAGCCGGATTATGGACGTAAGCTGCCGGGTACCGATCCGACGGGAGGCTGTCTGATGCCAAAGAAGGGGGTTACGGGCCATGACGAGTGGGTGGTGACCCAGGCACTCGCCACGGCCTTGGTCGCGCTCGAACAGCTTCCGGAGAAGATTCAGCCGCGACCCCATATGGAGGATCTTCGCAAACTCCTGATTGCCGGCTGCGCCCCCGGTAGCGAGGGTCTGCATCTGGCTCAGGCGAAGTGCCGGTTGTTCCCACAAACCGACCCGGAGACGATCTACCGGGAGTATGGCCTGGAGGGCGGTCGGGATTGAGGGTCAGTAGGATGGGTAGAGCGGCGCGAAACCCATCCTACTTCTTCGCAACCTTCGCCCCGCCATTGCCTTCCGCCAGCAGCGCCTCACGCACCTGCTTGAACTCGCTGCGGTCGGCCTTGTCGACCTCGGGGAAACGCAAATCCAGCCTGTCGAGCGCGCTGACGATGGTCGAGCCGATCACGACGCGGGCGAACCATTTGTGGTCGGCCGGCACCACATGCCATGGCGCGTGGCGCGCCGATGTGTGACGGATCATATCCTGGTAGGCGGCGTGGTACTTTGCCCACAGCTTGCGCTCGGCAATATCGGCCACCGAGAACTTCCAGTTCTTGGCAGGCTCCTCGAGCCGGGCGAGAAAGCGCTCGCGCTGCTCTTCCTTGGAGATGTTGAGGAAGAACTTCAGAATCACCGTGCCGTTGCGCGCGAGGTAACGCTCCATGGCCGAGATATCCTCGAACCGTTCGCGCCAGATGTTCTTGGTCACCAGCTTCTTCGGAATCTTCTGCTTGCCGAGAATCTCGGTGTGCACGCGCACCACCAGGCATTCTTCGTAATAGGAGCGGTTGAAGATGCCGATCCGGCCGCGCTCGGGCAGCGCGATCATGCTGCGCCAGAGAAAATCGTGGTCGAGCTCCTTGGTCGATGGCTGCTTGAACGACGTGACCTCGCAGCCCTGCGGGTTGATGCCGTCGAACACGCTCTTGATCGCCGAGTCCTTGCCGGCGGCGTCCATGCCCTGAAACACCAGCAGGAGCGACCAATTGTCCTGCGCGTAAAGCTTTTCCTGAAACTCGCTCAGCCGCTTGCGATTGGCTTCGATGATGCTCTCGCCCTTTTCCTTGTCGAGACCGCCCTTCTCTCTGGTCTTGTGCGACTTCAGGTGAAACTCGTTTGTTCCGTCAATGCGGAACGGGGCAACGAAAGGCCTTAAGGCATCGCTCAGCGGCTGCTGGGGTTTCGTGCTCATGAGGCTGCGGGCTTCGCCACGGGTTTCGTCACGGCTTTCCTGGGTTGCGTCCTGAAACGATCGATGACGCTACCAAGAATGCCCTTGGGAAGGAATATGATGAACAGCACCAGCAGCACGCCGTAGACCAGATTGTCCCAGCCCACCGCCTTGGTCCCGAACCAGATGCGCAGAAATTCGGCAAGCAGGATCGTGATGATGGCGCCGACCGTCGGCCCGAACGACACGTAGACGCCGCCGACGATGACGGCGAACACCATCTGCAGCGACACCGCAATGCCGCTGACCGTGTCGGGCGATATGAACATCTGGTACTGGCAGTACAGCGCGCCCGCCAGCGCCGTCATCAGCGCGCTGATGATGGTGATCTTGAGCTTTTCGAAGGTGACGTTGACGCCGGCGGCGGCCGCCGCGTCCTCGTCGTCCGAGATCGCCTCCATGGCGTAGCGGCTCATGCTGCGGTCGACCCATTGCCAGATCAAAAGTCCGACCACCCAGACGAACAGCGCGATCAGATACCACGTCGTCTTGTCGTCAAACTGCAGCGCCAGCAACTGGCTGCCCTTGGTGCGGTTCGGCGTGTAGCCGAGCGAGCCGCCGGTGTAGTCGCGCGTCGCGGTGATGACCTGCAGCACGATGCCGGACAGCGCCAGCGTCACCAGCACAAAATAATGCCCGGTGATGCGGAAGCGGAAGCAGGGATAGGCGACGATGACCGCGAGCACGCCAGCCGCGACCATGCTGAGCGGGATGCCGATCCACGGCGAGACGCCGAGATGGTTCCAGAGCAGCGCCGTGACATAGGCGCCGACGCCCATGAAGCCGCCATGGCCGAGCGACACCAGGCCGAAGCGGCCCATGATCGACCACGAGGTGTAGGCGAACGACCAGATCAGGATCAGCACCAGGATGTGCAGATGATAGGGGTCGCGATAGACGAAGGGCAGCGCGATCAGCGCCGCCAGCCCAACGGCCCAGGTGATGGTTCGTGTGTTCACGAGCGCCTCGCGAAAAGCCCGGCGGGCCGGATGAACATCATGACGATGAAGAAGGCGAAGGCGAGCACATAGCCCCATTCGAGGTCGGAGAACAGGCCGCCGAGCGAAATGATCTCGGCGAACACGAACGCGGCGATGAAGCCGCCCACAAAGTTGCCGAGCCCGCCGAGCACGCAGATCAGGAAGGTGATCGGCCCGAACGACAGGCCGACAAAGGGATGCACGTCGTATTGCAGCACCAACAGGCAGGCAGCCAGCCCCGCGAGCGCGCCGCCCAGCGCCGAGGTGACGAGGTAGATGCGCTTGGTGTCGACGCCCATCAGCGACATGATCTGGCGGTCCTGCGAGATGGCGCGGATCGCGGTGCCGGTATAGGTGCGGGTCATGAAGAAATAGACGCTGACCATGCCGATCAGGGCTGCCGCAAACGACAACAGCCGCGAATAGCTGAAGTGCATCTCGCCGAGCGCCAGCACCGGCAGGCGGATGCCGAGATTGCGGAAGTCGATGCCGAAAGCGACGGTGGCAAAGCTCTGCAGGATGAACAGCACGCCGCCGGTGGCGAGCAGCTGATTGATCGGCGGCGCGGTCAGCAGCGGCGCGATCACGATGTAGTGCAATGCTGCTCCCAGCAGCGCCACCAGCAGGATGGTCAGCGGCGCCGCCGCCCAGTACGGCAGGCCGTAGAACTGGACCAGGTAGTACATGCCGTACATGCCGATCATGACCAGCTCGGCATAGCAGATCCAGGTCACGTCGATGACGCCGAAGATCAGATTGAGCCCGAGCGCCAATAGCGCCAGCACCCCGCCGAGCAGGATGCCGTTGACCACGGCCTCCAGCAGATAGATGTCGAAGATATCAAGAAATCCCTGCATCGCTTTGCCCGTCCTAAACGCCGAGATATGCCTGCTTGATGGTGTCGTTGTTCATCATCTCCGCCGAGGTGCCGGATGCGCGGATGCTACCGGCCTCGAGCAGATAGGCGCGGTCGACCACCTTTAGCACCTGCTGCACGTTCTGCTCGACGATCAACACCGTCAACCCGCTGGCGCGGATCCGCTTCACCAGTTCGAACACCTGCTGAACCACGACCGGCGCCAGACCCGCCGACGGCTCGTCGAGCAGCAGCAGTTTCGGGTTCGACATCAGCGCGCGGCCGATCGCGCACATCTGCTGTTCGCCGCCCGACATGGTACCCGCCATCTGGCTGCGGCGTTCCTTCATGCGCGGAAACAGGTCGAACACGAATTCCAGCCGCTCGGCATATTTGGCGCGGGCGCCTTCCATGTAGGCGCCCATCTTCAGATTGTCGTCGACCGTGAGCCGCGGAAACAGCCGGCGGTTTTCCGGCACATGGGCGATGCCGAGACTGACGATGCGATGCGCCGGCGTCGCCAGCACGTCGGTGCCTTCCATCGAGATCGAACCTCTGGTGGGCCGGATCAGGCCGGAGATCACCCGCATCAGCGTGGTCTTGCCGGCGCCGTTAGGGCCGATCACGCCGACCGCCTCGCCCGCCTTGACGTCGAGGCTGACGCCGAACAACGCCTGGAAAGTGCCGTAACCCGCATCGACCGATTTCAATTCGAGCATGCCTAGTCCCCTGCCCGCCGGCGCGCTTCCCCGGCCGCGGCCAGAGTCGAATCCGCATCGGTGCCGAGATAGACCTCGATCACGCGGGGATCGCTCGACACCGCACTCGGCAAGCCTTCGGAAATCTTCTCGCCATGATCGAGCACCATGACGCGATCCACCACCCGCATCAGCACGCCCATGATGTGCTCGACCCATATGATGGTGATGCCGAGTTCGTCGCGGATCTTGCGCAGCATGTCCGCCGCAGCATCCATCTCTTTCTCGTCGAGGCCGCCGAGGCTTTCGTCGGCGAGCAGAAGTTTCGGTCCGGTCGCCAGCGCTTTCGCCAGCTCGAGCTTCTTCAGGCCGGCGGCCCCGAGGCCGTCGACAGTGGCATGGCGATCGGTGGTCAGGCCGACCATATGAAGCGCCTTTTCGGCAGCCTCATTGGCCTTGGCGCGGCTGTGGCGGCCCTGGCCGTAGTAACCGGCCAGCGCCACGTTTTCGAAGATGCTGAGCCGGTGAAACGGCCGCGGGATCTGGAAGGTGCGGCCGATGCCACGGTTGATGATGCGATGCGGCGCGACGCCCGCGATCTCCGCGCCGTCGAACAGAATCGAGCCGGCGGTCGGGACCAGCGTGCCCGACAGCATGTTGAAGATCGTGCTCTTGCCGGAGCCGTTCGGCCCGATCAGGCCGAGAATCTCGCCCTGCTCGACCCGAAACGACACGTTGTTGACCGCGGTGAAGCCGCCGAAGCGCTTCACCAACCCGTTCACCGTCAGCACCCCAGATACTCCGCTAACCTACTGGCTGCTGAAGGTGGTGCCCTTCGGCAGGGGCAACACGGCCTCGCGTTGCGCCTGGCTCTTCGGCCACACCACATACGACTTGTCGTCGACATACTGGATCACCACCGGGAACGAGCGTTCGTTCTGGCCGGCCATCTGCTGGCCTTCGCCGTAAAACTTCACGCCGAAGCCGAGCATGGTGCCGCCTTCCGGCAAATCGACTTCGAGCGAGGCCTTGCGCAACGCCTCGGGATCGACGCCGCCATATTTCTTGATCGCGCGCGGCAGCACCTCGGTCATGAAGACGTAGGTGTTGGACGCGGCCATGCCGACATGGGCAGAACGGATGGCGACACCGGGCTTGGCCTTGTCGAACTCCTCACCGACCATCTTGATGATCGGCGGCAGCTTCGGATCCATCGACTTCTGGTTGGCAAGCCAGATCGAGATCGGGTCGGTGTTGAAGACGTAGTTGACGTCGCCGCCGAGCCCTTCCTTCAGCTTCTCATAGACGCCATAGCCCGCGCCATGACCGACCAGCGCGCCGAACTTCAGGCCCTGCTCGCGGGCCTGGCGCAGCAGCAGCGTGATGTCCGGGTTGTAGCCGGTGTGGAAGATCACGTCGGGCCGGCCGCGCTTCAACTTGGTGACGAGCGCGGAAAGATCCGGCGCGGTGGCGGCATAGCCTTCCTTCAGGACGACGTTGAAGCCGGCCTTTTTGGCGCCCGCCTCGTTACCCTTCGACACATCGACGCCATAGGCGCCGTCCTCATGGATGATCGCAACCCGCAGGTCTTTCGGCTCCTTGCCGAATTTCTCCTTGGAGTTCTGGGCGATGAAATCCATCGTCATCAGGCCGAACTGATCGCCGCTGGCCTGCGGACGGAAGACGTATTTGAAGTTCTTGTCGGCAAGCACCGCCGAGGAAATGCAGGTGGTGATCCACATGAACTTCTTCAGCTGCTCGACACGGGCGGCCACCGGCACGCACTGCGCCGACGAGAAGAAGCCGAGCAGCATGTCGACCTTTTCCTGCTCGACGAGGCGGATCGCCTCGTTGATGGCGACATCGGGCTTGCTCTGCGCGTCGGCGTAAACCGCCTCGATCTTGTAGCCTTCGACGCCGGTCTTGCTGAAATGGTCCAGCATGATCTTGGCGCCGGTGTATTGCAGCTCGGAACCGCCGCCGGCGAGCGGGCCGGTCAGGTCGTAGATCACGCCGATCTTGATCTTCTTTTCCTGGGCCTCGGCGCCAACCGCCATTCCCAGCACCGCGATTGCGGCGGACAGCCCGACAAACAGGCGCGCAACCTTATGCCCCGGCATCAAATCCTCCCTGTATATGGTGCGATGCACCTTTTTGTTTTTGCCTTGTCTTTTCTCGCCATCACACGGGTAGCGCCGCGTGATGTCAAGGCAATAACCGAGGTTACACTGTCGCGGCACCTCGGCACTCATACCAACTGCAACGCAACCGATGCGCGCAACCCCACAATCATCGGATGTTAAACATCGGATGATTGCTAGCATACATCACCCATGCTAGCAAATCGCAAATCCTCTAAGTCAAAAGGAGAAGGAGGTGACCAAGCGGGGGATCGCCGACAAGCGTGTCAAGCCGGGGCGCATTCGCAACGTGTTGACGACACTCGGCCGCGAAATTGCGCAGGATCGCATTCCGGTCGGAGCGGCCCTGCCGCCGGAGCCGGATCTCGAAACCCGCTTCGGCGTCGGGCGCGGCGTGGTGCGGGAGGCCATCAAGACGCTCGCCGCAAAAGGACTGGTCAGCGTCCGCCCTCGGCATGGCACCCACGTGCTGCCGCGCAGTGAATGGAGCCTGCTCGACCGCGACGTCTTGAGCTGGCTGGTCGGCAAGGACGAGCCGGGCCGCGATCTTCTGCTGGCAATCCAGGAAGTCCGCTCGATCATCGAGCCGGCGGCCGCCGCGCTCGCCGCCGAGCGCGCCACCAAGAACGACCGCTGGCGGATCAATGCGGCCTTGGCCGCGATGGAAACCGCGCAGGACCAGGCCAGCACCATCGCCGCGGACAAGGCGTTTCATCTCGCGATCCTCGACGCCACCCACAACCCGGTGCTGCAGGGCTTTCGCGGCGCCATCGACACCATCCTGAGCACGGTCTTCATTGTCGCGATAGGCAGCGCCGGCTGGTTCCGGGACAATCTGCCTAATCATGCCGCGGCCGCACGCGCGATCGAGAGCGGCGACGCCGAGAAGGCGCGGATCGCGATGGAGCGGGTGCTTGGCTACACCAAATTCAAACTGTCGAACCGCAAGGCGGCGACCGCCGCCGAGCGACGGTCGGCCGGCACAACCACAAGCGCTTCAGCAAAGAGAGTCATCGTCAAGAAAGCCAACAAAAAGAAAAAGCGCCATGCGTCGTAATATCAGCGCTCGACCCATGTCCTCGCTAAGCCGCAAACTGCGCTTCAATGAACGAGGTGACAAAGCGCGGCATCGCTGAGGTGAGATCGCGCGTTCCGCGCACCAGATGAATGGCCGACAATTCAGGCGATTGCTGCAAGGCGAGATTGGCCTCGATCCGGCTGCGCAATGCCTCGCCCGACATATCGACGTGCAACAGCCGGATCATTGCCAGCGCCGGGCCGGTGTAGACGCAATGCCAATCCGGATCGCTCCTGTATTCCCCCGGCCCAAGGCCGGTTTCTTCCTCGAGCTCGCGCGCCACGCTGCCGGATATGTCGAGCGCGCCATCCCTGACGTCGTCGAGGTCGGGCGTGCCTGACGGAAAATAGATTCGTCCGGCGTTGGAGGTGTGCCGGCCCATCTCGCCGAGCACGAACGCGCCGTCGGCGCAGCGCAGCGCGCCCATCCCAAAACCGTTGAACACGTCCCGGTCCGGAAAGCCCCAGTCACGCCAGGCCAGGAAGCTCGCGAAATCGGTCTCGAAATAGCCGGCCGTGAGGTGACTGCCGGCAAAGACCGGATGGCGCCCGAGCAGCACACGCCCGTTCCACAGTTGCGGAGTGTCGCGCTGCGCCTCTGCAAAATGCGCATCGATCTCCGCCCGCCGCGCGGCGGCGAACGGCCAGGACCAGGATTCGACCGGCAGATCGAGCGAGGTAACGCGATGAATGACCGGTGCCGTCGTGCCATTCATCGCCAGATCACTTCCAGCACTGCGTCACGCACGACTTCACGTGTTATTTGGTGCTCGATCCCGTCGTCTTCTTGACCTGATCGACATATTTGTTGGTGTAGGTCTTGGTGACGTCGATGTTGGCTTTTGCCACCTCGGGCGAGCCCTCGCTGAACACCGCCAGCACCGCATCCGCGCCCTTCGGGTCCATCTTGCCGTTCAACGAATACATCGGGATCGTGTTCTTCAGCGCCGCCAGATACAGCTCCTTGTTCTTGCCGACGATTTCTTCCGGCATTTTCGCCATGATCTCTTCCGGCGAATGGGAGTGAATCCAGGCCAGCGTGTTGACAATCGCCGTGGTCAAAGCCTGCACTTCCTTCTCGTGGGATTTGATCCATGCCGCCGTCGTGTAGAGCGAGCCGCCCGGATATTCGCCGCCGAACACTGCGAGCGTATCCTTTTGCGTACGGGTGTCGCTGAGGATCTTGAGGTCGGAATAGCTGCCCTGCAGCACCGTGACCGACGGATCCAGCATCACGGCCGCGTCGATCTGACCCTGCTGCATCGCCGCGACGGCGGTGGCGCCAAGGCCGACGCCGATGACAGAGGCGCTGGTCGGATCGAGGCCGTTTTTCTTGAGCAGATATTTCAGGAAGAAGTCGGTCGAGGACCCCGGCGCGCTGACGCCGACCTTCTTGCCGGCGAGATCCTTGATCGAGTTGATTTCCTTGTTGTGCGAGGGCGACACGACAAGCACCAGCCCCGGATAGCGGTCATAGACCACGAACGACACCAGCTCCTGCTTCTTGGCCGCCAGATTGACGCAATGGTCGAAATAGCCGGACACCACGTCGGCGCTGCCGCCGAGCACGGCCTTGAGTGCATCCGAGCCGCCCTTGAGATCGACCAGCTCGACGGCAAGGCCGGCCTTCTCGTATTCACCGAGCTGCCTGGCCAGCACCGTCGGCAGATAGCACAGGCAGGAGCCGCCGCCGATCGCGATGGTGACCTTGCTTTGCGCTGCGGCAAAGCCTGAGGTCAGGACCAGCGCCAGCAGCGCCCCGGCCAGCCGGCCAACAATTTTCTTCATGGTTTCCTCCGATGGGTTGCCGACAGGATAATGCAGTGCACAGGCCTTGAGAAGGCGGCTTTGGCAACAATGCGAGGGCCATTATTGCAATGCTGTTCCGCTCGCTGCGATTTATTCCATCGCAGATGCGTGGTTTTTCGTCGCGCTGGCGAATACCGCTGTCGCGGCGTAGCATCGCCTGACAAGAAAATACAACCGGGGAGGACTACCCATGAATCGCATCGCCATCACCTTGTCGATCGCCACCGCCTTTGCCGCCGGCTGCGGCGTCACGCATCTGCTGCGCCCTGCCCTTGCCGCCGAAAACATCACTGCGCAGGTCATCTCGACCGGCGATCTCGAAGGGGACAAGCTGTCTCCTCTCAACGCCGGCGGCATGCGCAACAAAATGCTGGTCTCCGCGGATGGCGTGACCATCGCGATCCAGGATGGCAGCCCGCCGAAGCATCTGCATGCCAACGCCAACGAGATTCAGTTCATCCTCGAAGGCACCGGAACGATCTGGCTTGGCGACAAGGAAGTAACGGTGAAGCCTGGCGACCTCGTCGTCATCCCCAAAGGCACCCCGCATGGCGGCACCAAGCCTGTCGGCCGCACCATCAAGGCGATCGCGATCAAGACCCCGCCGCAGGCGCCCGATGATACGAAGATTCTGAACTGACGGTATCACCGTCGTCCCGGCGAACGCCGGACCCATAGCCACCGACTTTCGTTTGGCGGAAGGCGTCAGCCAGATGTCCCTCAATCGAGAGATCACGCGGTATGGGTCCCCCGATGCGCAATTGCGCATCTGAGCTCAAGGCCGGGACGACGAGAGACCCTACCCCGGCGCCTCAACCGACCTGCTCGACCCGCGCTGGAGCACGATCACCGCCGCGATTAGCTGTAGCGCGATGCAGAGCGCAATCGGCGTCTCGTACCCACCGCTCCAGCTCTGAACGACGCCGAGAAAGGCGGGCCCCAATGAGCCAACGGTTCCGCTGATCGCATTCGACAGCCCCATGACGACGACAAAGCTCGCCGCACTGAACTCGCGGTGCATGATGAGCGGCGGCAGTGTGATGAGATTGCCGACCGAAAAGCCGAATACTGCGCAGGCAGCCAGTAGGATCGGAATCGCATCGAAATGCAGGATGCTCAGGAGTGCCGCCGCCTGACTGACGATCGAGATAGCGGTGACGCGCCGCGGATCGAACCGGTCGACGACCATGCCGAGGCCAAAGCGGCCGGCGATCGCCGTGAATGTCATCACCGAAACCGCCAGACCGGCATTGGCGCGGCCGATCTTCGGCTCGAGCATGGCGATCTGGTGCACGATAAATCCGATCTGGGCCACGAGCGCCAGTGCAAACGGGATCGAGATGGTCCAGAACGCGACGCGGCGGATAAGCGTTGCGCGCGAAATATCACTCGGGACAGAAGGCATTTCGGCACGCAGCGGATCAGCCAGACCTCCGGCCGATGGCGGGCCTATAAAGGCGAGCGTGACAGGTACGAGAACGGCGACCATGACCGCTGTTCCGGTCAGCATCGCGGCGGCAAAGCCGAACCGTTCGATCAAATATACCAGTGAGGGCGTCACGATGACGCCGCTAAAACTGGCGCCCGTGAAGGCCAGGCTGATGGCGAGACCGCGGCGGCGGACGAACCAGAGGCTTACGATGGTCGCGCTCACGATCGTCCCCATCCCGATCCATCCAAGCGACATCAGGGCGAAAGCGATATAGAGCTGCCACGGCGCGGTCGCGAACGCGAGCAGCGTCGTCGACGTCGCCAGCGCGGCAATTCCGAGCAAGACCAGCCGCCTGGCACCCAGCCGGGACACGAGTTCGTTGGTAAAGGTCGCGAATATGTTGGCAAGCAGGAGCGACAGCGTGCTCGCGCCCGAGATCAGGGCCGCCGGCCAGCCGTTCAGACGCTGCAGTTCGGCCAGGTAGACGCCATGACCGTAAAGGCCAAAGCCGAACAGAAACAGCGCCATGAGGAAACAGGCGAGCACGACACGCCAACCGGCATAGCGCAGCAAGGTCTCATCGGATTGGCCTGCGTCCTGTGCGGGGATCATTTGCTTTCGGGCGGTCGCGCCGATCAAGCCGCGCATGGGGCGGCGCGGCTTGATCATGCGTCAGTTTGCTCGCCGAAGGCGAGTAACAATTTAAGCAGACGTCTGTAGCAAGGCCGCGGCCTCCGACGGCGTCGATCAATCCCGCGCCACGGGCGCCGGCCGCCATACCAGGAGCCGTCGCTCGACCAGCGTCACGCCGAAATCGATCACGATCACGAAGGCCGACAGCACGAACATGCCGGCGAAGACAGCGCCGACGTCGAACACGCCCTCGGCCTGCTGGATCAGGTAGCCGAGGCCGGCCGCCGATCCCAGATACTCGCCGACAACGGCGCCGACCACCGCGAAACCGACCGCGGTATGCAGCGAGGAAAACATCCACGACAGCGCCGAGGGCCAATACACGTGCCGCGTCAACTGCCGTTCGCTCATGCCGAGCATGCGGCCGTTATCGAGTACGGTGGTGCTGACCTCCTTGACGCCCTGATAGACGTTGAAGAACACGATGAAGAACACCAGCGTCACGCCGAGCGCGACCTTGGACCAGATGCCGAGCCCGAGCCACAGCGCGAAGATCGGCGCCAGCACCACGCGCGGCAACGCGTTCATCATCTTGACATAGGGATCGAACACCGCGGCGACGCGGGGCTGGCGGGCGAACCAGAATCCGACCAGCACGCCGCCGACCGACCCGATCACGAAGGCCAGGACCGACTCCCACAGCGTGATCATCAGATGCTTCCAGATCACGCCGGTCGCGAACCATTTGTATATCTGGCTGGCGACATCGACCGGGGTCGAGAAGAAAAACGGCGGCAGCAACATGCGGCCGAACACCGGCACGGTGGCAAAGAACTGCCACAGCGAGAGCGCGACCACGGCGACCATCAATTGCCAGAACAGCAGCGTCAGGCGGGACATCAGGAGGCCTCCGCCGCTTGCGAAGACTGCGCGTAACCCTTCATCACTTCATCCTTCAGCACGCTCCAGATTTCCCGGTGCAACTCGTGGAACTGTTTCTCCATCCGCACTTCCGAGATGTCGCGCGGGCGCGGCAGGGTCACCTTCCAGTCGCCGATGATGCGCGCGCCGGGTCCCGCCGACATGATCACCACGCGGTCGGCCAGCGCGATCGCCTCTTCGAGATCGTGGGTCACGAACAACACCGCCTTGCGGTCGGCGGTCCATAGTTCCAGCAAGAGATTGCCCATGATCTGGCGGGTTTGGGCATCGAGCGGCCCGAACGGCTCGTCCATCAGCAGGATCTTGGGATCCCGGATCAGCACCTGCGCGAGCCCGACGCGCTTGCGCTGCCCGCCGGACAGCATATGAGGATAGCGGTTGCCGAACGCGCCGAGCCCGACCGACGTCAACCAGCCCTGGGCGCGCTCCAGCGCCATCGCCCGCGGCGCGCCCTTGATCTCGAGGCCAATGGCGACATTGTCGATCGCGGTCTTCCAGGGAAACAGCGCATCGGCCTGAAACAGATAGCCGGCGTCCCGATTGAGCCCGGTGAGCGGCTGGTCGAAAATCCGCACCGCGCCCGCGGCCGGCTTCAACAGGCCGGCAGCGACGTTGAGCAGCGTCGATTTCCCACATCCGGTGGGACCTACGATGGCGACGAACTCGCCATGCGCGACCGAAAGCCGGGCCTTTTCCACGGCCGTATAGACCCGTGCGTCGGCCAGGCGGAATGCCACCGTCGCCTCATCAAGCGCGACCGCCGTAGGCTGTACCGTATCCACTCCGTCCCCTCCCCAATTTGGGTCATGCCTTAGCGGTTACGAACGATAAGTTCAACGCGGTACCGCAACGTGGTAATGGAGCTTATTGCCATTGCTAGAGGCCGGGCCGCCACCCCGATCACGACCCGTTTTGCCGGCTTGACCGGTCTGCTTTGGTGAGCACCAATCGACAGACCCATCGCCATGCAACGAATTTGGGTATCTACTGATCTGTTCGGAATTCATACCGGAGACGTTCAATGAAGCGGGGGTTTCACCTCGTCGGATCGGCGCTACTGCTGGTCATCACGTGGGCCGTGATCTTTGAGATTGGGTTTCGGCTGCAGCAATATTTCGGTCCCCTGTACGATCTCGAAATGGCCAGCGTCAATTTGAACTGGCAATCCGACGTGGTGAACCATCAGCCCACACCGCAAGACCAGAATCTGTGCATCTACGGCGACTCGACCGGCTTCAGCTACAAGCGATCGTTTGACGCGAACGGCATCCGGATCACCGACGATACGGCACAGCAGGCCGAGTGCGAAAACCCGGTTTCGGTCCTGTTCCTCGGCGATTCCTTTATGGAAGGCTACGACGACAAGAACACGCTGCCGTATCACGTTGCAAAATACTTCAAGACAGAGCGCGGTACCTGCCTGAAGACCTACAATGCCGGATATACCTCGTATTCCCCGGCCATCTTCGTGCCGCAGGCCAAGAAGCTGCTGCCGGTGCTGCGTCCCGATTATATCGTGGTCGACGTGGACGAAACCGATCTGTACGACGACTTCGCCCGGTACCGCGGACTGATTGTCCGCAACGAACGCGGACAAAATGTCGGCGTCAAGGCTTCACCCATTGGACGCGAATGCAGTGTCGGCCTGATGGAGGCCCGCAAGCATCCCTTGTACCTGATGCGCTTTGCGGCGAGGCTTTGGCATTCCTTTGTCCATATGCCGGCGGTGGTCGAGAAGAACCGATCGGACTTCACCCTGTTTTCCTATTCCCAGGACCAGGACAGCGATCTCGAACGAAAATATGCAGCGCCGCTCGCAAGTTTCAGGACCAATCTGCAGGAGCTGGCTGAGGTGCTGAAGGATTACACTGGGGACGGCAGCCGCGTGCTGTTCATCTCTCATCCGCATCTCCAGCACCTCAGACCCGACGCCAAGGGCCGCCTGTGGAACAATCTCGTCAGCTCTTCGGTACAAAAGATTTGCGTCGCCAACAGCTTTCTTTTCTTCAATGCCACCGACGCACTGAAGAAGCGGTCCGGATCGCGCCCCGACCGCTTCTATTGGGGAGGTAACGATATGCATTTCAGTCATGAGGGACTGGCGGAATATTCCGCTGCCGTCGCAGCGTTTATGGCCTCGGCGATGATCCCGAAGGACTGACCGCGTCACCTCACGGGCCTGCCGGCCGACGGGCCATCGAATGGCGTTACCGCGTGCCGGCGGCAGAAAAAGGTTGGCACCCGGCTCACGATTGGCCGATTGTTCGGCTAGCGCCGTTTCCCTTGCAGAGAACCCACGCCGAATGCCCGCCTCGTCTCTCATCTCCTACGCGCATGTCGGCAAGACCTTCGACGGTGGCCGAGGCGCGAACCGCGTGGTGGCGGTCGACGACGTCTCGCTCGATGTCGCCGAGGGTGAGTTCCTGGCCATTGTCGGCGGCTCCGGGTCAGGCAAGACCACGCTGCTGCGGCTGGCCAACCGGCTGATCGACGCCGAAGAGGGCCACATCACGGTGGAAGGCCAAGACGTCCGCAATCTCGACCCGATCGGTCTGCGCCGGCGGATCGGCTACGTGTTCCAGAGCGGCGGACTGTTTCCGCATCTATCCGTCGCCGGCAATATCGGCATCACGCCAAAGCTGCTCGGCTGGCCTGCGGACGAAATCGCGGCGCGGGTCGACGAATTGGTCGATCTGGTGCGGCTCGACCGCGCGCAGCATCGCGACCGGCTGCCGCATGAATTGTCCGGCGGCCAGCGCCAGCGCGTCGGCGTGGCGCGGGCCCTTGCGGCGAAACCGCGCATCGTGCTGATGGACGAACCGTTCGGCGCGCTCGATCCCCTCACCCGGGACGCGCTCGGCGACGATTATCGCGAATTGCACCGCAGGCTCGGGCTGACCACGGTCATGATCACCCATGACATGACCGAGGCCATTCTGCTCGCCGACCGCATCGCTATCATGCGCGGCGGACGGCTTCTGGCCCAAGGCACGCCCGCCGAACTCTCTGATAGCGGCGACGCTTACGTCGGCGAGTTGCTGCGCACGCCGCGGCGGCAGGCGGAACGGCTCGGCGCGCTGCTGCCGCGGGATGGCGCGGCATGAACCTGTTCGCCGATCCGCGCTGGAGCGAGGCGCTCGGGCATCTGCCCGATTATCTCGGCAACCATGTCCGCGTCAGCTTGACCGCGCTGGCGTTGGGGCTCGCGGTCAGCCTGCCCCTCGCGATTGCGGCACGCAATCGTCGAGCACTGCGCGGCGCGCTGCTCGGGCTTGCCAGCATCGTGCAGACCGTGCCGGGGCTGGCGCTGCTGGCGCTGTTCTATCCGTTGCTGCTGGCGCTCGCGGCGGTGTCGCTGTCGTGGTTCGGATTTGGATTTTCCGCCTTCGGCTTCCTCCCCGCCGTGCTGGCGCTGGCGCTGTATTCGATGCTGCCGGTGCTGCGCAACACCATCACCGGCCTGCAGGGCGTCGATGCCGCGATCCTCGAAGCCGCACAGGGCGTCGGCATGACGCCGCGGCAGTCGCTGTTCACGGTGGAACTGCCGCTGGCATTGCCGGTCATGATGGCGGGCATCCGCACCGCGGCGGTCTGGGTGATCGGCACCGCGACGCTGTCGACGCCGATCGGCCAGACCAGCCTCGGCAACTACATCTTCGCGGGGTTGCAGACCCAGAACTGGGTGTTCGTGCTGTTCGGCTGCCTGTCGGCCGCAGTGCTCGCGCTGACCGTCGATCAATTGCTGGCGCTGATCGAGAACGGCTTGCGCAACCGGAGCCGCGTGCGCGCCATGCTTGGCGGCGCCGGCATCGCGGTGCTGGTCGCGGCGACGCTGGTGCCCGCCATGACGCGCTCGCAAACCAACTATGTCATCGGCGCCAAGACCTTTGCCGAACAGTATGTTCTGTCGGCGCTGATGGCGCAGCGGCTGAGGGCCGCCGGTCTCTCCGCCAGTTCGCGCGAAGGCCTCGGCTCGAACGTGATCTTCGGGGCGCTGGCCGCCAACGATATCGACCTCTATGTCGATTATTCCGGCACGCTGTGGGCCAATCAGTTCCAGCGCAGCGATATCAGGCCGCGCCAGGAGGTGCTCGACGAACTAAAGACCATGCTCGCCAAGCAGAACATCACGCTGCTCGGCGAACTCGGTTTTGAGAACGCCTATGCGCTGGTGATGCCGCGCAAACGGGCCGAGCAACTCGGCATCCGCAGCATCGCCGATCTGGCGCCGCACGCGGCCGGAATGTCGATGGCCGCGGACTACGAGTTCTTTTCAAGGCCGGAATGGGCCGGGCTGAAAAAGGCCTATGGGCTGTCGTTCCGCGCGCAGCGGCAGATGCAGCCAGACTTCATGTATGCGGCGGCAGCTTCCGGCGAAGTCGATGTAATCGCGGGTTACACCAGCGACGGACTGATCGCGAAATACGATCTGGTGGTGCTCGCCGATCCCAGGCACGCGATCCCGCCTTATGATGCGATGGTGCTGCTCGCCCCCAAGCGCGTCGGCGATGCGGCGTTGCGGGCAGCGCTGCAGCCGCTGCTCGGCAAGATCGATATCGCCGTGATGCGCGAGGCCAATCTGCGCGCCTCGGGCAACGACGCGACTTCATCGCCCGATGCGGTGGCGAAGTGGCTGTGGGAGAAGATCGGGACGAAATAGGTGACCTGCGCTAAGGTGTTCCGGCTCACATGGAACCGCGCCGTGAATTTTTCGCGCTCGCTCGTACTGCCTGCCGTGGGTATCGCTGCGATGTCGGTACTGATATCCGGAACGACCGTTGCCACCGCAGCATCCCTACCCGCGCGCGTCACCTTTGCTAGCGCCGACGGACGGACGACGCTGGTTGGTTATGTCTTCAGGCCGGAAGGGTCGCATGCGGCGCGCATGCCGGCGGTGGTGATGATGCATGGCCGCGCCGGCGTCTATTCCTCGGCCGCCAACGGCAAATACGACGCCTCGACGCTTTCCAAACGCAACCAGCAATGGGGACACATCTGGGCCCGGCAAGGCTATCTCTCCGTCCTGGTCGATGGTTTTGGTCCTCGCGGCTATCCAACCGGTTTTCCCCGTTTCAGCTACGATTCCCGGCCGGATGAATTGAATGAAATCACCATTCGCCCGCTCGACGCCTATGGCGCACTGGCTTACCTGCGGACACGCAACGACGTGATCGCCGATCGGGTCGCGCTGCAGGGCTGGTCCAACGGCGGCAGCGCCACACTCGCCACGATGTCAGCATCCGCGCCGGGTATCACAGCGCCGACGCCCGCAACCGGCTTCCGGGCCGCCCTGGCATTCTACCCCGGCTGCGGCCTGAAAGGGCAGTTCGCCGACGGCATCAAACCCTACGCGCCGGTGCGCGTGTTGCATGGATCGGCCGACGAGGAAGTCTCGCCGCGGCGCTGCGCCGATTTCGTCGCCAAGAGCCGCGCGATCGGCGGCGACATCCAGTTCCAGCTCTATCCCGATGCGGCGCATGGTTTCGACGATCCCAGTCCCTCGCGCCAGAGCGACGCCGCCAATGCGTCCGCGACCCGCGACGCGATCGCGCGCGCGATTGCGTTCTTTGCAGCCGTATTGAAGCCTTAGTCAGGAGAATGTCTCAAATGACCGTTGTATCGACCGACCCAAGACAGTGGAACGTAGGCCTCGTCGGCTATGGCGAGGTGGGTCGCATTCTCGCCGAGGACCTGCGCAAACAGGACGTGAAGGTCGCGGCCTACGATATCAAGCTGCGCAGCGATCAGACAGGCTCCGCCTTGCGCGATCATGCTTTCGCGCATGGCGTCGCGCTTGCGGCGTCCCATGCCGATCTCGCCGCGAGTGCCGATTTCATCGTTTCCGCCGTCACCGCGAGCCAGGCTGTCCCGGTCGCACAGGCTTGCGCGCCGGCCGTGAGGCGGGACGTCTGGTTCCTCGATTTCAATTCGGCATCGCCGGGCGCCAAGCAGCGCGCCGCCGGCCTGATCGACGGCAAGGGCGGCCGCTATGTCGAAGGCGCCGTGATGACCTCGATCCCGCCGTACCGCATCAAGGTGCCCTTGCTGCTCGGCGGCTCCGGTGCCGAGGCGCTCGCGCCGTTGCTGGAGCAACTCGGCTTCGACGCCAAGGTGGCAAGCCGGGAATTGGGCGTCGCGTCGGCGGTCAAGATGTGCCGCAGCGTGATGATCAAGGGCCTGGAAGCGATGGTGATCGAGAGTTTTACCACCGCGCGCGCCTATGGCGTCGAGGACGCGGTGCTGACGTCGCTCACAGAGACCTTTCCCGGCATCGACTGGGAAAAACAGGGCGCCTATTTCTTCCAGCGCGTGATCGAGCATGGCCGCCGCCGAAGCGAGGAGGTTCGCGAGGTGGCTGAAACCGTGCGCGAGGCCGGGCTCACGCCATGGTCGGCGGAAGGCACCGCCGAACGCCAGGCCTTTATCGCCGATCTCGCCGACGAAGGCCTGTTCGGCTCGAAAGGTACGGACGCGTTTGCCCGGAGCCCCGACTGGCGCGTGGAAGCCGACCGGATACTTGCCGCCGTGAAGAAGAAATGAACAGCGCTGCCACGAACGTGAGAAGTTTCGCCAGGGTCTCCGCGCCCCGGACGCAGCGCAGAGCGCTTGCGGTGCGCTGCAGAGCCGGGGCCCACGACTCTAATCGCGCTTATCGCCATGGGTCCCGGCTCTGCGGAGCAGCGTAAAGAACGCTGCACCGCGTCCGGGACACGGAGCGTTCAGATTACAGCCCCCGCACCAGCCCGGCGTCGATCAGCAGGCGGTTGAACCGCCTGGCTTCGGCGCCGTCCTTGCAGGCATAGAACACGCCCTTGCAGCGCACCATGATGCTCTTCTGCTCCCTGAACGACGGATCGAGCGGAACGCCGGCCGCGTCCTGGATGACGAGCGGAATGTAGGCGGCATCGAGGGTTGCGAGGGCCGACGACAGATCCGGCGGCTGGAAGTTGATTCCATCCAGCGCATAGTAGGTCGAGAAGTAGCGCGGATCCGCGCTCATCAGACGTTGCCCCAGCAGTTTCCGGTCGATGCCGGGCTCGAGCAGTTTCTGCGAGATTGCCGGTTGATGATCGCCGAAGCGCAGCACCAGGAACGACTGGTCCGGATAGTCGCGCGCCAGCCGTTCGGTGAAATCGCGGTAGTCCTTTGCCGTCATGCTCTGGCGGCGAATATACTCGTCGATCTCCGGCGTATTTCCCGGCGGCTTCCAGTCCGGCGTCAGATCGGGCCGGTAGACGCTGGTCCAGGGAAAATGATTGGCCGTGAGATACACGAACATGAAGACCGGCGACTGCGACGCTTGCTCGTCAGCAAACGCCTTCAAGGCCTGATCGAAGTAGAACTTGTCGGGCTGCATGTCCTCATCGACGCCCATGTCGGCCATGTCGATAAAGCGCTCGACGCCGACACCCTTCTGGAACGCCCGCGCGCTGAGGAAGTCGCCATAGGTCGGATAGAGCGAGACGGTCCTGTAGCCGCAGCGCTGCAGCGCTTGCGGCAGGCCACGCTCGATGCGGTTCGCGGTGATCCTCGTGACGTAGAACTTCAGATCGCCGAACGATTTCGCCGACATGCCGGTCAGCACATTGAACTCGGTGTACCAGGTCGGGCCGCCCGTCGCCTCCGCGATCATGGTCCGTCGCTTGCCGTCAGCGGACTTGAAGTAGTCGGAATAGCCTGGCGGAACCTTGACGCCGGGTGCTGCGGTGATGTCGAAACTCGACTCGTCGAGCAGCATGATGATGTGCGGGCGCTTGGCAGTGGTATCGCATTTTTCGTCTGGCGGCAGCGCCGGCCGGGCTGTGGCGTGCGCTCCCGGGGCCAGGCCAAGCGAACCGCTCGCCGGCGGATCGGCCTCGATCCATCCGGTCGAGGCCAGCCGCGACACCGCGACCACGCCCGAGCGCGCGAGGTTGGAAATATGATTGATGCCCTGGAACGGCTCCCAGGGCTGCTCGGGCGCAGCGACCGATATCGCCGACATCGACACGGTCGTGGCGGCAAGAACCGCCAGCACCGGGCCGCGAGCTGCACGAAGCGGATCGGCGCGCCAGATCGCCCACAGCAGTGGAACGGCAATCACCGCCGCCACGATCAGCTGCGTCCGCAGCTGTGGAAACACCGAGAGCAGGAACGAAAGCGTATCGCGATCGACGATCAGGAAATCGAGGAAGGTCAGAGATAGCTGCAGAATGTCGAACTTGAAGCGCGACAGCACGATCAGCAGCACCACCAAAACCAGCGCCAGCGCCGCGGCGACGCCGGGCCGCCGCAGCACCAGCAGCAACAGGCAATTCACAAAAACCCACGCCAGCAGCGCGAGCGTGATCCCAACGAATCCGTATTCCGTGCTGAACAGGACAGCCAGGGCCGCCAGATGCAACGCGGCCACCACGCCGACGCCGGCATAGAACCAGACCCCGCGCGATGCCGTATCGCCGGTCCGGCTTGCTGTAGGTTTGGCGGAGGCTGGAATGCTGCCCTCCCTTGTTGCTAGAGGTTTTTCACGTAACCGGCGTCGATCAGGAGCCGGTTGAAGCGTCGGGCTTCCGCGCCGCCCTTGCAAGCATAGAACACGCCCTTGCAGCGCAGCATGATGCTCTTCTGCTCCGAAAAGGAGGGATCGAGCGGGATGCCGGCGGCCTCCTGGACCACCAGCGGCAGATAGGCCGCGTCGACGGTCTCCATCACCGCAGGGCTCTTGACCGGTTCGAAGTTGATGGCATCGATCGCATAATAGGTGGTGAAATAGCGTGGATCGTAACTCTCGAATTTCTTGCCGGCGGCGGTCTCGTCAATCCCGGGATCGAGAACGTGCGACGAGAATTCGGGCTGATGGTCGCCATAGCGCACGATCAGGAATGGCTGCGCCGGGAATTTCTTCTTCAAGCCGGCGACGAACGCCGAATAGTCGTTGGCGCTCATGGTCTGCCGCCGCACATATTCATCGACCGCGGGCGCGTTGCCGGGCTTCGACCAGGATGGCGTCAGGTCCGCACGAAACGGCGTCTCCCATGGGAAATGATTGGCGGCGAGATAGACGAAAATGAACTGCGGGTTCAATGCTGCGTTCTGCGACAGCAGGTTCAGCGCCTTGTCATAGAAGAAGCTGTCGGGCTCGATGCCCTTGGCGCCGAGATCGCGTGCATCGTAGAATTTCTGGATGCCGGTGGTGGTGTGGAAGCCGCGGGCGCTCATGAACGCGCCGTGGGCGGGATAGAGCGAGGTCGTGCTGTAACCGCAGCGGCGCAGCGCCAGCGGCAAGCCGCGCTCGACGCGACCCGCTGCGATGCGGGTCACGAAGTAGGAAAAGCGGCCGAACGAGCGCGACGAAAGCCCGGCCAGCACATTGTATTCGGTGAACCAGCTCGCCCCGCCGCTGCTTTCGGCCACAAACTTGCGCGCCTTGCCGTCGAAGGAGTCGAAATGGCTGCCGTAGCCCGCCGGAACCTTGACGCCCTGTGCCTGGCGAATGTCGAAGCTCGACTCATCATGGACCATGATGATGTGCGGCCGCCGCCCCGCCGGGGCGCATGAATCCACCAGCGGCAGCTTGAGGCGACCGGCGGCGACGGCATCGGACTCCATGAAGCCGTAGTTGACGAAATCCGAGACCGCGGTAACTCCGGAACGGGCGAATTTGGACAGATAGCCGTCGGGATAGTAGCCGCGCCAGGCATCGTCCGGCCAGGCAAAGGCGTATCCGGTGAGCGCGGCAAGGCAGGCGAGCATTCCCGCCAGCGCCGGCAACCGGCGAATCCGGAACGGATCGAGCCACCACAGCGCATACATCAGCGGGATCGTCACAAGGCCCGCCGAGATCACCGACCAGCGCAGGTTAGGAAAGATCGTAAACAGGAATGCCGCACTGTCGCGATCGATCACCATCAGATCGACGAAGTTCGCGGTCATTTGCACCACGTCGTGCTTGAGGCGCGACAGCAGCACCAGCACCACCACCAGAGTCAGCGACAGCGCGCCCGACAGCGCGGGCCGGCGCAGCAGGGCGATGAGCAGCAAGTTCAGGATGCCCCACGACAGCGCGAAGCACAGGCGCGAGCCGAAATCGGCCTCGGTCTGCAGCATGATCGCCAGCGCGGCC
Source organism: Bradyrhizobium sp. AUGA SZCCT0169 (assembly GCF_018130085.1). Classification (NCBI taxonomy): domain Bacteria; kingdom Pseudomonadati; phylum Pseudomonadota; class Alphaproteobacteria; order Hyphomicrobiales; family Nitrobacteraceae; genus Bradyrhizobium; species Bradyrhizobium sp. AUGA SZCCT0169. The sequence continues at coordinate 95,586 of NZ_JAFCMC010000002.1, forward strand.
ATATGCGGTGCGGCGACGGCCAACAGCCGCCAAATGCCGATCGCGGCAATGCCGGCGGTAACCGCAGCGGTGGCAGAGGAACCTGGGTTTGGCGCGGGCGCCATGGGCGGGACGCAACACTACCCGGCACAATGCAAATGCCTTGGCTGGCGACGGCCAGGAGACGCACGACGCAGCCGGAACCTGGATCGTGTCATGAAAACGTAGTGTAAACGTCATGAACACGCAATGAATTTGCCGTTGCGACACAAAGCTTTAGTGAATCGTCGGCCTCGCCACTGACTTCAGGCCAGCTCCTACCAAAGGCGGAGGACCGTCACGGGCGAAACCTGATTTTCGTGACTTTTTGGTCAGATATCAGACAGACAACCGTTTCTGGACGGCGGTATTTTTGGGCATGCCGAGGACCAGAGCTGATCCAGAGCTATTGCCGATCCACCGTCCGCGCTGCCCTGACTGCCAAACGCGGATGCTGACGGTTGCCGTGTCGGCGGGACCGGAAGGTTTCGAGCATCGAAATTATCAATGCCCGAAGTGTGCCCCATGCCGAAACCAGGATCGAGGCGATCGACCCGTTGGATACGACGGCCGTGGATGGGACAGTTCGCGAGCCGGGACGGTTGCCCCCGCAGGAAGCCGCGCCAGGCCCGGTCTTCGATAATCCGACCAAGACCCAGCCGAAGCGTTAGATCCATGGCCAGACCGATCAAGAATCCCCGCCCCAAGCTCGATCTCGAAACCGAAGCGCTGGCCGCGCTTGAAGCAGCCCGCACCATGGCCCCCGGCCCGGAGCGCACCGAAGCGATGAAACGCGCCGGCATTCTGCAAAACGCCGTGGACATACAGGGCATGCTGTTTGCGAAGCGGGGCCGGCCACCGAAGACCTGAGCCAAGCCAGACCGTCAGCCACGGAAAACGTCAGCCCGCCCCGAAGAAAAACAGGATCGCGAAGAATATCGAGACGGCGATCACGACGGTCCACGCCGAGGCGCCCGCGACCCGGATCGCGATCTCCGTCAAGCTCAGGTCTTCGTCAAACCGGCGGCCGGACATTGGTCGTCAGCCGCGCAACGGCTTCCGATTTCAGCGGGTCGGCAACCGTCATGGTCTCGATCGCGTTGCATTTCGGGCATTCGAAAGTCCGCTCCTCCGACCCGTCAGGCAGAGGCGCTAATCGGGCCAGCATCATCCGGGTGAGGCACCTGCCGCAGCACGGCCGTTCGATCGAGGAAAGGGGGACGTCCGGCACTTTGGACATGATCCTTCCTTCATGCATATCTCCGCCGGCTGAGTTTGATAGGGCCCTGCTCGTCCCGGCGCGCCAAGCGGCATCCTAAAGGGAGGTTCCCGAGCCCGTTGTAATCCTGTCCGGATCGTTCGCCGAATGAGCTCGGGCGTCTGTCCGCTATCCGACATAGTGGGATTATTTCCTTACTATGTCCGGTAGTTGACGTACCGTCCGGCAATTATCGGGTATCCCGCGAAGGCACCGATAGCTGAGAGTAGTTCGCGCTCCCGCTTGTCAGCAGGGAGCGCATTTCATGAACAATCAATTGCTCAGCTTTTTCCCGCCGTCCGACATGAAACTTCTCGGTCCGCATTTGAAGGCCGCACAATTCGACCAGCACCGGGTGTTGTTCGAGGCGGACCAGCGAATCCGCCATGTCTACTTTCCGACCAGCGCCGTGGTGTCGCTCGTGATCACGCTTTCGACCGGCGAAATGGTCGAAGCGGCCATGATCGGCAAGGACGGTGTGGTGGGTGCTTCCGCAGCGCTTGACGGGAAGATCGCGGTGAGCCGCGGCGTCATTCAGCTCAGCGGTGAAATTGTCGTATGCGACATCGAAGCCCTGAAATCGGTCGCCATGCAAAGCCCGAAACTGCTTGCTCTGCTCATGCGGCACGAACAAACGGTCTACGCCCAGGCCCAGCAATCCGCGGCATGTTTTGCCACGCACCAGGTGGAAGGGCGGTTCTGCCGCTGGTTGCTGCGCGCGAGAGATTTGTCCGATAGTGACTACCTGCCGTTCACGCAGGAATATCTCGGTGAGATGCTGGGTGTCAGACGAACGAGTGTGACCGCGGTGGCCAGGACATTGCAGGAGACGGGTCTGATCAAATATGCCCGCGGCAAGATCCAGATCGTGGATGCAGTAGCACTGCAGGCGAGTGCCTGCGAATGCTACGGTTCGGTCAAGACGCATTACGAAAGGCTGCTCGGGCCTCTCAAGAAGTAACCGGCGGACTGATGCGTTGCGGATGCCGCTCTATTGGTTGCATGGCTTCAGCGTCTTGACCGCGGTTTCCGCCTCGGCTCGCGTTTTGTAGATCGTGTCGCTGGCCACCGTGATGTTGGGTGTGTCGGTGCGAGGGGTCTTGTCGACCACCGTGCAGGTCTTCGTCAGCGAGTTCAGAACGATGTAGAATGCGGGGCCGTTTCGCGCCGGCTGGGCGAGACCGGCACCGTTCAGGGTCAGCACGAAGACAGCGCAGAACAGGCTTCGTTTCATGGCAGCCTCCGTTAGCCGCTTCCCAAGCGAACAAGGCTCAGGACGAGCACCAGCAGAATCGCGCCGATAAGCCCGCCAAAGAAGATCCACTTCCTCAGCGGCGTATTGAGGATCACCTCGGCGCCCCGCGCCTTGTCGGCGGGATAGGCTTCTTTTGGCGGTGGTGCGGGTTGCGCAGAACCTTCTCTGACCACGGGCGTCCTCCCGGTTCAGGATGCAGTCTTTAAATTGTGCAGCAGCGAACGGTGGCGGAACGCCTTGCCGCGCCTTGTCAACGCCCGGCGAGATTGCCGGTTCCGGCTTGCTGCGTGACGTGCGGCGGAAAGCTCCTCAAACGCATCAAGCGGATTTGCTGGGAACTTTGGCGATACCTTCGATGAAGAGGTCTAGGATAGCTTCCGCGGTTCGCTCGGCATCCGCGCCGGCGACGCCCCAGCGCGGAAAATGACCGTCGATATTCATCCGGGCGAAGCCATAGACCAGCGCCCGGCCGGCGATCTGCACCTGTTTCAGGTCCGCCGAGCGCAATTGCCCCTGTGCAAACGCCTCCGCCAGCGTGCGTTCGGCAAGGTCGATCAGTTCGGCATTGTCCTGCGAGACGCCGGCCGTCTTGTCATGATCAAAAAAACGGCGGCTGGAAATGATCTCGAAATGGGTCGGGTTCTTCATCGCCCAGCGCAGGTAAGCAAGCCCCAGGCAGCGGAACCGGCCCAAAGGATTGTTGGCCGGTGCCTCGGCCAGCGCCGCTTCGATCTCGGCCCGGAACCTGCGCTGCGCCTCCTCGGCGACCGCGTTCATCAGGGCGTCGCGGCTGGGAAAATGCCGGAACGGCGCCCCCGGCGACACCCCGGCGCGGCGGGCGGCCTCGCGGACACTGACCGCGTCAGGACCGCCCTCGCCGACCAGTTGCAGCGCGGCGTCGATCAGGACCCGGCGCAGATCGCCATGATGATAGGGCTTTGGCGCCGGCGCGCGCGCCGCGGGGCGGCGCGGCCTAGCCGGCAGTTTGGCGGACGGAGGCTTGGCCGAGGAACGCATCGTCTCTCCTAACATCACCCCCTTGTGAATGTAAGCATCGATTACACGGATTGACGATGCGTGACGCGCATATGTAACTGGTGATTACATTTACTTGCAGGGGAGCGCGCGATGTCGGAAAGTCGTCAAAACTGGTTCGAAGGCTGGCGGCTGTTGGCCGTGCTGGGGCTGACCCTGCTCGCGCTTAGCGTCTGGATCGCCGGCATGCGGCAATTCGAGGTCGATGGCGTGCGCATGGTGATCCGCTTCACGGCGCGGACCTCACTGCTGCTCTTTTGTCTCGCCTTCAGCGCCGCCGCGCTGGCGCGGCTCTGGCCCAATGCCTGGACGCGATGGCAGCGCCGCAACCGCCGTTACCTCGGCGTGACCTTCGCTGCCTCGCACGGCATTCATGCGATTGCGATCGCCGCCTTCGCAATGATGGATCCCGCGGGCTATGCGGCCGCGACCTCGCCCGCCTCCTACATTTTCGGTGGCATCGGCTATGCCGTCATCATCGCGATGACGGCAACGTCATTCGATCGGTCAGCCAAGGCCCTCGGCGCGAGCGCCTGGCGCAGGCTGCATCTGATCGGCGGTTATTATCTGCTGTTTCAGTTCGCGGTCTCGTTCGGCAAGCGAATTCCCGACATGCCGCTATACGCGCTATTCCTGATCCCGCTGCTGGCGGTGTTTGCCTTGCGGATGATCAGCATGGCCGCAGCGCGAACGCCGCGCACGGTGCAGGCGGGATGACGGCCGCACCGCCTGCGCGCTTGTACGGCGATATCAGATCAGATGAAACGTGCGGCCCAATCGGCGATGAATCGTGATCACGGCGCGATCGACGTCGCTGATCAGGCTGTCGCCGAGCGCGACGCTCGGGATTTCCCAGTTGCGGCCGCCGCGGACGCCCGGCACCGGTTGAAGACCGGTGATGCGCGCCGTTTCGCATCCCGGTTGATCGCCAAGCGCCTCGTTGACGAGTTCGGTCAGTTCCGCGTTGGTCTTGCCGATTGATTCTGTCACCGCGTCGTCATGCCTGCGGCGTCAGGCCGAGGCGCCTGGCGATGATCTTGTCGACGGTACGCTTGGGCAGCAGCGCCGCCGCCAGCACCTGAAGCGGATCGGGCACGATCGAATAGCGGACCTTGGGATTTGGCAGCGTCAGCGCGTCGAAGATCTTCGCGGCGATTTTCTCCGCGGGCAATCCGATCGAACCAAGCTGCAGCAAGTAGGCGCGGACCTTCTGCAGCGACGGAAAGAACGGCGAGTTCGTGTAACCGGATATGTCGACTTCCTCGGCCTTGCTCCAGATCGGCGTTTTTACCGCGCCGGGCGCGATGATGATGACGTCGATCCCGAACAGCATCAATTCGCGGCGCAGGCTCTCCGACAGTCCCTCGATCGCGTGCTTGGAGGCGGCATAGGCCGACGTCATCGGGGCGCCATTTTTCCCCGAGACCGAGGAGATCATGACGACGCGCCCCTTTGGTCCCTTCAGTGCCGGATCGGCGCCGAGCAGCGGGCCGAACGCCTGCGTCGCGATAACCGGCCCGATCACATTGACCTCCATCTGGCGGCGGAATTCGTCGGCCGCGAGTTCAAGCACGGGACCCGCCACCGCGATGCCGGCATTGTTGACGAGGCCCGCGAGCGTTTCGCCATTCAATTGGGTGCGCACCTCGCGCGCGGCGGCCAGCACCGCGGCCTCGTCGGTGACGTCGAACCGAAGCGGCGCGAAATTGTCGCCGAACTCAGCCCTGAGGCGGTCCGCGTCGGCCTGCTTGCGCACACTGCCGAACACGCGAAAGCCACGATCGAGCAGCAGTTTCGCGGCAGCCCAGCCGATCCCGGTGGATGCACCGGTAATGACGACGGATCTCATGATTGTCTCCCCTCCGTGAGGCGGGGTTGATGTAATCCGGATCGAGAGAAGTGCAATGCGCGGCGGCGGCGGCCAAAATTCCCGTCACGCCGGGGTGCGTGCGCTCCGTTCTTGCAGGAGGGGTTGAGGAACGCAGTCCGGCAGCGTTAACAGAATTCATCGTGAAAAAATCCTTAGCGCCGCGCGCGCATGGACCGCCTGCTCGACGGCGGACCAGGGCTTGATGGCCTGTTGTCGGAGCGCTTCGCCTGCGCGTTTTTCCGCAGAGGCCTGGGGAGGATAGCCGCCGGTGAAAACACCGGAAACGGCGCAAATCATGCGGATGTCGGCGGTTAGGCGCTGATCACGGCGCAATATAACGGCATGCAGCGTCGCGTGCGTGGTAAAGCAATCAGGAATGCAAAGCGGACAATGTTCTGCGGCGAATTCGCGACAATGGTTGCGAATTTCGCAATTGCCTGTTTTCAGCGCTGTCGTTCCGCATTTCTACGGGCTTTCGCCTTAACGCTCGCGAAAGACCGCGCTCGCCATTGTGCGTGCTGAAGTTGAAACAACAAACAGGCCGCCACAATGGCGCAACAGCCGGCTCACTCGATTATCGCCGAACTCGAAGATGCCGTAAGGGGTGGATCGCCAGCCCGGCGCGTCGAAACCCTGCGTCAGGTCACCGATCTCTTCCTCAATGACGGCGAACGCCTCAGCGAAGACCAGGTCAAGGTGTTTGACGACGTGCTCTGCCTCTTGATCGCTCGCGTCGAGACACGGGCGAGAACCGAGCTCAGCAAGCGGCTGGCACCGCTCGACTATGCGCCGTTCGAGGTCATTCAATACCTCGCATGGGACGATGAAATCGCGGTCGCTGGCGAGGTGCTCACCCATTCCAGCCGCATCAGCGTCGAAGCGCTGGTCGAGATCGCCAGCAGCAAGGGGCAGGACCATCTGCTCGCAATTTCGGCGCGCGACAATTTGCCGGAGGCTGTCACCGACGTGATCGTCGATCGCGGCCAAACCAAGGTCATTCGCAGGCTGGCGAAGAACGCAACCGCGCGGTTCTCCGAAGCCGGCTATTCCGGCATGGTGGCCCATTCCGAATCTGACGACGAACTGGTCGAGATCCTCGGCCTGCGCCTCGATCTTCCCGTCAAGTTCCTGCGCGACCTGCTGCGCCGCGCCAAGGACGCCGTTCGCACCCGGCTGTTGGCCCTTGCGCCCCCCGCGCTCCAGGAAGAGATCCGGCGGGTGATCGAAGACATCGTGCGCGAGGGACCTCCGTCCGGACGCGACTTTCGCGTGGCCGAAGAACTGGTCAGGCTGATGATGGAATTGAAAGAGCTGGACGACGCGGCGGTCTATGGTTTCGCCGAGAGCAAAAAATTCGACGAGGTCATGGTCTCGCTCGCGGTCCTCAACGACGTGCCGGCCGAAATGATGGCCCGCTTGATCGAAGGGCCCCGCTCCGACCTCATCCTGATTCCCTGCCGGTCAGCCCGGCTGAACTGGCCGACGGTCGAGAGCATCCTGCGCAACCGCCCGGTGAAGCTGAAGATCGACGATCAGACGCTGGCCGTTGCCGAGCGGGACTACAGGAAACTGTCGATGGAAACCGCCCAGCGCACCGTGCGCTTCTGGCAGTTGCACAACCGGATCGAGAAGCAGCCGCACGATGCCCAATCTGGTGCGGCGCGTGCCCGAGGCGACGCCGGTCTGTAGGGTGGGCAAAGGCGCTCTTGCGCCGTGCCCACCATCTAAACCGAAATCCTAATGGTGGGTACGCTTCGCTTTGCCCACCCTACGATCCCATGAATGAAAAAGGGCCGCGCAATGCGCGGCCCGATTCCATTCCGATCCAACAGATCGATCAGTTCTTCGTCTTGTCGACCAGCGCGCCCTTCTTGATCCACGGCATCATGTCGCGGAGCTTGGCGCCGACTTCCTCGATCGGATGCTCGGCGAGCTTGGCGCGGGTGGCCTTGAACGAGGTCTGGTTGACCTTGTTCTCCAGCATCCAGTCGCGGGCGAACTTGCCGCCCTGGATGTCGGCCAGCACGCGCTTCATCTCGGCCTTGGTTTCGGCGGTCACGATGCGCGGGCCGGTGACGTATTCGCCGTATTCGGCGGTGTTGGAGATCGAGTAGTTCATGTTGGCGATGCCGCCTTCATAGATCAGGTCGACGATCAGCTTCACTTCGTGCAGGCACTCGAAATAGGCCATCTCCGGCGCGTAGCCGGCTTCCACCAGCGTCTCGTAGCCGCCCTTGATCAGTTCGACCAGGCCGCCGCAGAGCACCACCTGCTCACCGAACAAATCGGTCTCGCACTCTTCCTTGAACGTGGTCTCGATGATGCCGGCGCGGCCGCCGCCGATCGCCGAGGCGTAGCTGAGGCCGAGGTCATGGGCATTGCCGGAAACGTCCTTTGAAATCGCGATCAGGCAGGGCACGCCGCCGCCGCGCTGATATTCCGAGCGCACGGTATGGCCGGGGCCCTTCGGCGCGATCATCAGCACGTCGAGATCGGCGCGCGGGTCGAGCAGGTTGAAATGCACGTTGAGGCCGTGCGCGAACACCAGCGCCGCACCCTTCTTCATGTTGTCGTGCAGATGCTCGCGGTAGATGTCGCCCTGCAGTTCGTCGGGGGTGAGCATCATGACGAGGTCGGCCCATTTGGCGGCTTCGGCGACTTCCATCACCTTGAAGCCAGCGGCCTCCGCCTTCTTGGCCGAAGCCGAGCCCTTGCGCAGCGCAATGGCGACTTCCTTGACGCCGGAATCCTTCAAGTTCAGCGCATGGGCGTGGCCCTGGCTGCCGTAGCCGACGATGACGACTTTCTTGCCCTTGATCAGGTTCAGGTCGGCATCACGATCGTAGTAAACTCGCATAGTCGTTTCCTCATCGGTGGCCAGAATGGGCCGGTTAATCAGGCATTTGGGTTAAGATGGAGCGCCGGTCGCCCGCGAATTTCCGGCGTTGTCTAGAGCATTTTCCGCTTCAGGGGAAACCCGTTTCTGCATGGCGCGGTGCGGCATCATGCGTCCATGAAGACCGGGTAGAGCGAGGCCAGCAGCAGCAACGCCATCACGATATTGAAGGCCCGCACGGCCCTCGGCGAGGTCAGGACCGGCCGCAGCGCGCTGCCGAACAGGGCCCAGGCGGTGCACGAAAGCACCCCCAGCAACAGGCTCAGGACGACCTGGATCGCGATGTTCCAGGGATAGGCCGCGATCGCCGCATAGGCCGTGATGGTGCCGATCACCATGACCCAGCCCTTGGCGTTGACCCATTGGAACATGGCCGCGCCCCAGAAGGTCATCGGCCCGCGGCGGTTGTCCTGGTCGGCCGAAACCGGACCGGACATCGCGATCGCGGCGGCAAGATAGATCAGGTAAACGACGCCGGCATATTTCAGGATCGTCTGCAGCACCGGATAGGCGATGAAAATGGTGCCAAGGCCAAGCCCGACCGCGCCGACCATGAAGGCAAAGCCGACCGTGATCCCGGCGATATGCGGGATGGTCGGGCGGAACCCGTAAGTCAGCCCCGAGGAAAGCAGCATGATGTTGTTCGGGCCCGGCGTGAAGAACATCACGGTGGCGAACAGCACGAAGGCGATCAGCAGCGAATGTGACATGGTGGCCTCACGCGATCTTTGGCAGAACTGTTTTTGATGAGGTTTGCGAACGTTTCGCCAAAAGCATGATGGCGATGCCGCCGACCACGGTGATCATGCCGGCAAGCCGCAGCGGCCCAAAGGTTTCGCCGAACACGACACTGGAAGCGGCGGATCCCACGAACGGCACCAGCAGCGCGAACGGCACCACCTGTGCTGCGGGATAATCGCGCAGCAGCCGGCCCCACAGCCAGTAGGCGACGCTGGTGGAGATCAAGCCGAGCGCCAGCACGCAGACGAGTCCGGTCAGCGACATGTGCGAGAGCGCCTGCCAGGTCGGCTGCGGTCCGTTGCTGACCAGCGTCAGCGCGGACAGCGGAATGGCGGCGGCGAGGCACAGCCACGCGAACAGGTCGAACATCCGCACATCCTGCGCCCGCCGCAGCAGTAGATTGCCGGCCGCAAAGCTGAGCGGCGAGATCATCAGAATGGCGAACGCCGCGATGCTGAAATCATAGCCGACGGTGCCGCAGATCATCAAAAGACCAAGCGTGGCGATCGCGATGCCGATGGTCTGCGTGCGTGACGGCAGTTCGCTGAACAGCAGCGCCGCAAAGCCGATGGTGAACAGCGCCTGGCTTTGCACGATCACGCTGGACAAGCCGACCGGCACGCCATCGGCGATGGCAAACGCCTGGGACAGGAACTGGCCGAGAAACAGCGTAAAACTGATCGCGATCAACAATGGCCAGGACACATCGGGCTTCTTCACGAACAGGCACGGCAGTGCGGCGATCGCAAAGCGCAGCGTCGTCATCAGCTCCGGCGAAAATTCGTTGAGCGCGATCCGGCTTGCGACAAAGGCAAGCCCCCAGATCACCGCTACCAGGACGGCGATGCAGACATCAGCCGGTTTCATTTTTTCTAGCTCTGTTGGTGGTCCGGCTTCGGTTTGCGTAAAAGATAAGTGCCGTGCAGCGGCGCGTGGTAATCGACCGATTCCAGCGTGAAGCCAACATCGGTCAGCATGCGTTCGATCACCCAGCCGAAGGTCGAATATTCATCGCGCATATGGGTGACCACGCTCTCGCGCTCGAAATCGTGGTTCTTGATCGAGAAATCCGCCCACGCCTCGACGTCGCGATCGACGCCGTCGGGCATGCTGACAAAGACGATGTCGCGCAGGTAGAAATTCGCGCCGGGCTTCAGCGCGGCATGGATCCGCGCCAGCGCCACCGCCTTCCAGAAATCCGGCAGATGATGCAGCGTGAACTCGCTGACGATCAGGTCGTAGGAATTCGGCTGGTAGGCGAAGCTCAACATGCCCGCCGGCTGGGTGCGGACCGCGACCTTGCGGTCGCGCGCCTGGATGTTGGCGAGCGCCAGCATTGCCGGCGAGATGTCGATGGCATCGACCTCGGCGCCCATCAGCGCCGCTTCGACGGCCAATACGCCGTTGCCGCAGCCGATATCGGCCACCCGCCAGCCGCTTTGGACGCCAAGCATGGTCAGCGCCGCGCGGGCGCGGATGTCGCTGTCGTCATGCCGGTCGTAGATCGAGGCGACCGCGGAATCGAGCCCGAGTTGCCGCCGTTGATTGTAATACCAGTCGCGCGCCAGCATGGTTCACATCCCCTCAGGCCCGCGTCCGATCGCGGCAACGCCGGTGCGCGACACTTCGACAAGGCCGATCGGTCGCATCAGGTCGATGAATTGACTGACCTTGGCGGAATTGCCGGTGATCTCGAACACGAAGCTTTCGGTGGTCGCGTCGATCACGCGGGCGCGGAACGCGTCAGCCAGCCGCAGCGCCTCGACGCGGTTGTCGCCGCCGCCGCGCACCTTGACCATGGCGAGCTCGCGCTCGATCGAGCGGCCGGTCAGCGTCATGTCGACGACGCGATAGACCGGAACCATGCGGTCGAGCTGGTGCTTGATCTGCTCGATCACCATCGGCGTGCCCGTCGTGACAATGGTGATGCGGGAGAGATGTTTCTGGCTCTCGGTCTCGGAGACGGTGAGGCTTTCGATGTTGTAGCCGCGGCCGGAGAACAGCCCGATCACGCGCGCGAGCACGCCCGGCTCGTTCTGCACGAGCACCGAGAGCGTGTGCGACTCGGTCGGATCGTGGCGCTCTTCGAGGAAGTAGGCGGATGCGGGCTGGTTCATTGTCGTTCCCAAATCTTGGCTACGCCAGTGCCTTGGCGGCGGTGACATTTTCGTTGCGGGCGACCCATTTCCAGAACAGATCGAAATCGATATTGCCGCCGGACAGGATCAGCCCGACCCGCTTGCCGCGGAGCTTCGGTTTCTCCTGCAGGGCTGCAGCAAGCGCGGCAGCGCCGGCGCCCTCGGCGAGATTGTGGGTATCGGTCCAGTAGGCCCGCACCGCATCGGCAATTTCGTCGTCGGTCACCTGCACGATGTGCGAGGCGCCGTCGCGAATGATCGCCAGCGCCTCGGCGTCGGGGACGCGGGTCGCCATGCCGTCAGCCAGCGTGTTGCTGCTGTTGGTCTTCACAATAGTGCCGGCCGCGAACGACAGCGCATAGGACGGCGCCTCCGTCGACTGCACGCCGACGATGTCAGTCTTTAGCCCGAGCAGATCACGGGCCAGGATGCAGCCGCAGATGCCGGAGCCCTGCCCGATCGGCACATAGAGCACATCGATATCATCAGCAGCGCGCAGCAATTCCAGCGCGTAGGTGGCAACGCCCATCACGAGGTCGCGGTGGAACGACGGCACCAGCTCGAGGCCCTCGCGTTCGGCGTGACGCTCGCATTCCTCGCGGGCCGACTGAAAATCCTCGCCATGCTCGACGAGGTTGGCGCCGAGAGCGCGCATCGACTGGTTTTTCTCGAGCGAATTGCCATGCGGCACATAGATCGTCGCCGGCACGCCGAAACGGCGCGCGGCGAAGGCGAGACTCTGGCCGTGATTGCCGCGGGTCGCCGAGATAATTCCTGAAGTCTGCGCCCGCTCGCGCTGCAGCCGCTCGACATAGACCAGCCCGCCCCGCACCTTGAAGGCGCCGATCGGGGTGTGGTTCTCGTGCTTGACGACCACGTCAGCCCCGAGCCGCTGCGCCAGCAGCGGCCACGCATGCGCCGGCGTCGGCGGCATCGCTGCCCCGACGATCCTGTGCGCGCGCTCGAGTTGCCCCAGATCAAACATCGCCGTCACACCAGCGCCTTGCCGCCGGCGAAGGCGGCCGCGGTCGCTTCGTCGGTCGCTTCCGCCGGCAACAGCATTTCATTGTGCGCCTTGCCTGACGGAATCATCGGGAAGCAATTTTCCAGCGCCGCGACGCGGCAATCGAACAGCACCGGGCGCTTGATCGAGATCATTTCCTTGAGCGCACCGTCGAGATCGCCGGGCTTGATCGCCTGCAGGCCGACGCAGCCGAACGCGTCCGCGAGCTTGACGAAATCCGGCAGCGCCTCCGAATAGGAATGCGACAGCCGGTTGCCGTGCAGCAGCTGCTGCCACTGCCGCACCATGCCCATGTACTGGTTGTTCAGAATGAAGATCTTGATCGGCAGTTCAAACTGTACCGCCGTCGACATCTCCTGCATCGTCATCTGCACCGAGGCATCGCCCGCGATATCGATCACGAGGCTGTCGGGATGCGCGACCTGGACGCCGAGCGCGGCCGGCAGCCCGTAGCCCATGGTGCCGAGGCCACCCGAGGTCATCCAGCGGTGCGGCTCTTCGAAGCCGAAGAACTGCGCCGCCCACATCTGGTGCTGACCGACTTCGGTCGTGATGTAGGTGTCGTGCCCGCGCGTCGCCTCGAACAGCCGCTCGATGGCGTACTGCGGCAGGATGACTTCGCTGTTCTTCCGGTAGGCGAGCGAATTGCGCGCCCGCCATACGGCGATCTCCTGCCACCACGCCTTGATATCAGGTTTTTTCGCTTCCGCCTTGAACACCTGCAACAGGTCGCCGAGCACGTTGCCGCAGTCGCCGATGATCGGCACGTCGACGTGGATGTTCTTGTTGATCGAGGACGGATCGATGTCGATGTGGATCTTCTTCGAGCCTGGCGAGAACGCGTCGGTGCGGCCGGTGATGCGGTCGTCGAAGCGCGCGCCGACGCACAGCATGACGTCGCAATCATGCATCGCCATGTTGGATTCATAGGTACCGTGCATGCCGAGCATGCCGAGCCAATTCTTGCCGCTCGCGGGATAGGCGCCGAGCCCCATCAGGGTCGACGTGATCGGAAAGCCGGTGACTTCGACCAGTTCGCGCAGCAATTTCGAGGCTTCGCGTCCGGAATTAATGACGCCGCCGCCGCTATAGATCACCGGGCGCCTTGCGCCGGCGAGCAGCGCCACGGCCTTGCGGATCTGCGTCGCATCACCCTTGACCCGCGGCGTGTAGGAAACATGCACGTCGGACTTGCGCGGCGGATGATAGGTGCCGGTCGCGAACTGCACGTCCTTTGGCACGTCGACCACGACGGGACCGGGACGGCCGGTCGTGGCGACGTAGAACGCCTCGTGCAGCACTTTCGCGAGATCGTTGACGTCGCGCACCAGCCAATTGTGCTTGGTGCAGGGCCGCGTGATCCCGACGGTGTCGCATTCCTGGAACGCATCATTGCCGATCAAATGCGTCGGCACCTGCCCGGTGATGCAGACCAGCGGAATCGAATCCATCAGCGCGTCCGTCAGCGGCGTCACCATATTGGTGGCGCCGGGGCCGGAAGTCACCAGCACGACGCCCGGCTTGCCGGTCGAGCGCGCATAGCCTTCGGCGGCGTGGCCGGCGCCCTGCTCGTGCCGCACCAGGATGTGCTCGACCTCGCTCTGCTGGAAGATCTCGTCATAGATCGGAAGCACCGCACCGCCGGGATAGCCGAACAAATGCTGGACGCCATGATCGATGAGCGCGCGCACGATCATCGCGGCACCGGTCATCTGGTTCGGATCGTGGCTCTTGTCGGTCATGACGTTTTCCTTGGCTTGCTCCGGATGCGCTGTGTCTGCGCGGCTTCGTCGGCTTGGATTTGGGAAATAAAAAAGGGCCCCAGAGGCCCTATGCACACCGCCTGCAACTGGATGGCCTCAGCCATCCCGGGCGGTGCGCCAGGGTACGACTACGATAAGGAGTTTGGTAATAATATTACGCATCAGACGGCCCAGACTTCCCGAAGATTACGCGGGTTATAGCGACCGGACCCCGGAAGTCAAGGGAAGGACGCTTTCAGCCCGATTAAGGCAGTGTAACGGGGTTCCGGCCGTTCGGCGAGTGCGAATTTGCTGTTCCCTGCCATGCAAACCACTCCTCGTCATCCAGGTCTTGCCTCCTTGCGGCAAAGACGTGGGTGGCCCGGGCAAGCCCGGCCATGACGACCTAGACAGGGATCTGGTCGACCCACCCCCGCGCCGCCCCTGGCGCCACCCACTCAAATTCCGGCAATTGGTGCCGGAACCAGGTAAACTGCCGCTTGGCGTAGTGGCGGGTGTCGGCGCGGCCGGTCTCGGCGGCCTCCGCTTGGCTGATCTCGCCCCTCAAATGCCGGATCAGCGCCGGCACGCCATGGGCCTTCATCGCCGGCAGCAGCGGGTCGAGGTGTCGGGCGGCGAGCGCGGCCACCTCCTCCAATGCGCCTGCTGCCAGCATCGCATCGAACCGCGCATCGATCCGGGCATAGAGCAGGTCGCGCTCGGGCGCCAGAAACACCGCGTGAAACGCGCCTTGCGGCAGCAGCGGCGGCAGGCCTTCGCGGTGCCAGTCGGTCAGCGCGCGGCCGGTCGCCTCGACCACCTCGAGTGCCCGTGCGATGCGGGCGCGGTCGCGCGGCTTCAGGCGTTCCGCCGTTACCGGATCGCGGTGCGCCAGTTCGGCGTGCAGCGCTTCGACGCCATCGCGCTCCAGCCGCGCGCGCACGCTGTCACGCACTTCGGCCGGGATCGGCGGCACCGCCGACAGGCCGCGCGTCAGCGCCTTGAAATAGAGGCCGGAACCGCCGACGAAGATCGGCAGCCGTTTTGCGGATTGTGCTTCCGACAGCATTTTGGCGGCGTCCGCGACCCACGCGCCGGCGGAAAAATTCACGGCGGCATCAACATGGCCATAGAGCCAATGCGGCGCCTGCGCCTCTTCGGCGGGCGTCGGGCGGGCCGTGATGACACGGAGATCGCGATAGACCTGCATGGAATCGGTGTTGATGACGACGCCGCCGGTTTTTTGCGCCAGCTCAAGGGCCAGCGCCGACTTGCCGCTGGCGGTCGGCCCTGCGATAAGCACGGCCTTATTCCCCAAACGCGAATTCGCCTGCATGTCCCTCGTCGCCACGCTCATCTGCAATCCCGTCAACCCCGCGCTCGACTCCACCATCGTCGACGGCGCGCTGGCCGTCCTGCCCTCGCCCGGCACGGCCCAATGGCTGTTCGACGAAGTCGCGGTCGATATCCCCTTCACGGGCAGCGAGGATATCAAGGCGATCGAAGCGCGCCTGCGCCAGGCGCGCGGCGACCTGCCGATCGACATTGTGGTGCAGCCTGCCGCCTTCCGGCGCAAGAAGCTTTTTCTCGCCGACATGGATTCCACCATGATCGGCCAGGAGTGTATCGACGAACTGGCCGATTTTGCCGGACTGAAGGCGCACGTCGCCGCCATTACCGAGCGCGCGATGCGCGGCGAAATCGAGTTCGAGCCGGCGCTGCGCGAGCGCGTCGCGCTGCTGAAAGACATGCCGGTCGGCGTGGTCGATGAAGTGCTGAAAAAGCGCATCACGGCGACGCCGGGCGGCCGCGAACTGGTCATGACCATGCGCGCCAACGGCGCCTACACCTGCCTGATCTCGGGCGGCTTTACGCTGTTCACCCATGCGGTCGCCGCGATGATCGGATTCCAGGAAAACCGCGCCAACGAATTGGAGGTATCGGGCGGCAAGCTCACGGGCGAAGTCATCGAGCCGATCCTGGGCCGCGCCACCAAACTCGCGACGCTGGTCGAACTCACCGAGTCCTTTGATCTCGACGACATCGACACGCTGGTGACCGGCGACGGCGCCAACGATCTCGGCATGATCGAGGCCGCCGGCCTCGGCGTCGCCTATCACGCCAAGCCGGCGGTGGCGGCGGCCGCCGCGGCCCGGATCGATCACGGCGATCTCACGGCATTGCTGTATGCGCAGGGCTATCGGCGCGATGAATTCGTGACGGCGTGAACCACCGACGCACCTGGACACAAAGCATTTAATTGCTTGTTCGTGACGACCCGCTCGCGCTGGTGCGGCGGCTCGACACAAAATCGCGAAAACAACCCCATGCAAAGTAAGAATGGGGCTGCCCTAGTGCGCGTACAGGCCTTCGACGATCGGCAATCGCGCGGCCCGCAGGGCCGGAAACAGTCCGCCGATCAGGCCCACGATCAGCGCCAGCCCAACCCCCTCGGCGATCAGCCGGGGACTGAGCTTGAAGTCGAACACCACCTGGGTGAAGTTCCCGCCAAGGGTGGACGCCGTGACGCCGTCGAAAATCAGATAAGTGGCGGCGGCGCCGAGCAAGCCGCCTATGACGGCGAGCACCAGCGATTCGGCGAGCGTCCCGACGAACGCAGGAAAACCACCGAAGCCGATGGCGCGCAGCGTTGCGATTTCCGTCGCGCGGCTGGCAACCGACGAATACATCGTGTTGAGCGCGCCGGCGACCGCGCCCAGCGCCATCGCGATCGCCAGCGGCCAGCCAAGTTTCTGAATCAAATCGGAGGTCTGCGAGGCCTGTTCCGCAAAGTAAGCTGCTTCGGATTTGACATCGAGCTTCAGCCGCGGATCGTTGTCGCTATAGGTTTTGAGCTCATTGAGGGCGGCCGGCCCGGTGAGGCGCGCGCGCACGATCTGGACGATATTGTTGCGATTGAACAGGCTCTGCACCACGTTGAGATCGGCCCAAATCTCGGATTCGAACACGCTGCCGCCGGCGTCGAACACGCCGACCACGGTCCAGCGCGTGGCGCCGAAAGCCACGGTGCTGCCGAGGTCGAATCCCTCGAATTCCCGCAGCAGGGCCTTGCCGACCACCACCTCGTTGCTGCCCCGGTTGAACATGCGGCCTGCGGTGACGGTGATGCCGTTGCGCAGCGCGGCGCCCTGTTCCCCGATCCCGCGCAGCGGCAAGTTGGCCTTGGTCCCGGTCGAGCGTTTGATGCCGTCGACCACCAGATAGAGCTCCGGCGAGATCAGGGGCTTGCCGTCGCTGCCGCGCGCGATGCCGGGACCGTCCTCGATCAGCCGTACCTGATCGCGGCTCACGGTACTGTTGATTTCGGCCTGCGAGCCGGCCCGCAGCACGATTGCGATGTCATCGGCTCCGGATCCCGCGATGGTGCGCTGGAACCCGTTGGCCATCGCCAGGAACGCGAGCAGGACGATCACCACCAACGCGATCGCGATCACCGTCGAGAGCGAGAGCCAGCGCCGCTGCGCTATGCTCCTGAGGTTGATGGCTGTGACGGCGGCCACCTGAAGCCAGAGCGAACGCATGTCTATCCCCGTCCAAGCGCGGTTGCAATTTTGAGCCGCATGGCGTTGAGCGCCGGAATGATCCCCGTGATCAGCCCGAGCGCAATCATCAACGCCAGGCCCTGCATGATGATGGTCGGCGACACGGCAAAAGCGGGCGCGATGTTGGAGAGGCTCGAGCGCAGGGCCATGGCGATCAGCGCCGCAATCGCCAGCCCGGGAATTCCGCCGAGCAGCGCCAGCAATACGGATTCGCCGAGCACCATCCCAAGGATCCGCGGGCCCGAAAAGCCGAGCGTCTTCAGCACGCCGATCTCGCGGGTGCGCTCCCGGATCGACAGCGCCATGGTATTGCCGACGATCATCAGGATGGTGACGAAGGCGGCACCCACAACCAGCAATACAATCAGCGCGATGTTGCCGAACTGGGCCGCGAACGCCTTGCCGAAGGCCTTTTCGGTGTCGGTCGAGGTCTCGGCGGTAGAATTGGCGAACATCGCGTCGATCGTCTTTGCGACGCGAGGGTTGCTTTCGGGAGAGGTGGTCTGAAGGATCATCCAGCCGATGGTGTCCTTGCCGAACGAGCGGGTCTCGTCGAAGTAGGCGTATTGAAACAGCAGGAAGTTGGTGTCGACGTGCTCGGCCTTGCCCTTGACGATGCCGGCAATGGTGAGATCCCAGGTATGCCCGCCGCTCTTCTGGCTGAAAATATTGCTCGCAACGGGGATGCGATCGCCGATCTTCCAGCCCCACTTCTGCGCCAGGCTTTCGCCGACCACCGCGCTGCCGCGATCTCGCATGAAGGCTTGAAGCTGTTCGGGCGGAACTTCGAATTCGCTGCGGTACACGTCGAAATAGGTGCTCGGCTCGATCGCCAGCGACATCAGGAAATTCTTCGGGTCCTGATAGTAGCCGCCGAACCAGTTGGCGAAGGTCACCTGCCGCACGCCTTCCACCGCCCGCACCCGATTATAGTAGGCGATCGGCAGCGGCTGGGTGAAGTTGATCTTGTTGACGGTGATCATGCGGTCCGCGGCGGCGGCATCTTCGCCGGCGGTGAAGGCGCGGTAGAATCCAGCGAGCACGCCGAAGATCATGAAGGCGATCAGGATCGACACGATCATCAGGCTGGCGCGCAATTTGCGGCGGAACAGGTTTTTCCGGACCAGGTCGAAGTCGTTCACGCGGCGAGCTCCCGTTCGACGAAGCGGCCCTTGTCGAGATGCAGGACGCGCTTGGCATAGTTGGCCGCCGCCGGATCGTGCGTTACCATCACGATGGTCTTGCCGAGTTCGCCATTCAGCAATTGCAGGATTGAAAGGATCTCGTCGGCGGATTGCCGGTCGAGGTCGCCGGTCGGTTCGTCGCACAGCAACAGGTTTGGATCCGAGACAATCGCGCGTGCAATCGCCACGCGCTGCTGCTGGCCGCCCGACATTTCGCGCGGACGATGCTTGACCCGATCGGCGAGTCCAACCACGGACAGTGCGGTGTGAACGCGCGCGGCGCGATCCTTGCGGTTCAACCTGGTGAGCAACAACGGCAGTTCAACGTTCTGCGCCGCGGTCAGCATCGGCATCAGATTGTAGAATTGGAAGATGAAGCCGATATTGGCGGCCCTCCAGGCGGCGAGTTCACCTTCGGAGAGACCATCGATGCGCTGGTCCGCAACCGAAATTTCGCCGGCGTCGACGCGATCGATACCCCCGAGCAAATTTAGCAGCGTCGTCTTGCCCGAACCGGACGGTCCCATGACGGCCATGAAGTCGCCGCGCGGAATCGCAAGATCGAGATGGTCGAAGATCGAGATTGTTTCCTTGCCCTTGGTGAAACGCTTGGCTACGCCGGTAAGGCGAACCATCGGATGCTCGGCTGTCACGCTTTTCTCCTCTCAAGGTTTCCGGCCGGAAGCTAGTTCGCGGCGGTGGTCTTGGTGGCGTCCTTCACATCGGCCAGGAAATTCACTTTCACCGCCATGTCGGGCAGGATGCGCGGATCCTTCTTGTCGAAGCGGATTCGAACCTTCACCGTGGCCTTCTCGCGGTTCGCCGTCGGCACTATGGCAATCACCGAGGCGGGAATCGTCCAGTCCGGATACGCATCCAGCATCGCGTTCACGGCGCCTCCGGCGACGACCCGGCCGATGAAGGCCTCATTGACGTCGACTTCGATCTCGATTGAATCCATGTCGACGATGGTGCAGATGCCGGTCCGCGTGTAGCCACCCACCGACATCGGCGAAATCATCTCGCCGGGCTGTGCGCTGCGGTCGATGACGACACCGGCGAAAGGCGCCCTGATCTGATGCTTGTCGAGCATCGAGGCGCTGCGCCTGGCGTCGATCTTGGCGGTCTCGAATTGCGACTGCGCCTGGCGCATTTGCGCGTTGAGCACGCCGACCCGGGCCTGCGCCTTGGTCAGATCGGCCTCGGTCGCAAAATTCTTCTGCGAGAGTGTTTGCACGCGCGTCATGATCCGGGTCGCGTCCTCCAGATCGGCGGCGATCGCGGCGATCGCCGCATTGGCCGTCTCGGCGCGCGAGCGGGCCAGCTCATAGTCCCGTTCAGCAAGCACGCTGTCGAGCCGCGCGACGACCTGCCCCTCGGTCACTGTCATGCCTTCGTCGATGAACACTTCGACCACCTTGCCGGTGATCTCGGCGGCAACGGTCGCCTTGCGGCGCGCCACCACATAGCCGGAGGCCGCCAGGCTGCCGGTCGCCTTGCTATTCGTTGGCGGCTGCTGTGGCGCCTGCGCTTGTGCGACGGGCTGCTGTGCGGTGCGCGATGCGCCCTCTTTGGTCGGGTCCTGCCTGTGGAACTCGAATGCGGCAAAGGCGGCGAATCCGACGACGCAGATGATAATCACCAATGAGATCGGCAACCAACGGCTGCCCGATCGCTCCGCCTTGCCGGCGCTGCGATCGATCGTAAGCGATCTCAGCAGTTTGCTCTTGTCTTCGGTCATTGTTCATTTCCATCCACCTGCTCGCTGCCGTTCCCGCGCGGTCGGCATCGTTCTCGCGCTAGTGGTCTCGCTCACAGCCGGTCTACGCGTCGCGTCATCTTTTGGGGCGGGCCCGCTTTCGGCGAGGCGGCAAACCCAGCTCGGTTGTAAATCCCGTTCAGCTCTCGCGAGCGCCAGGCGGCGCCCGTTCTTTCGACGAGGCGAATAGCGTGAATTTAAAGCTTAATGGCAACGGAAGCAATTGCTGGAACACCAAGAGTTGCATGTGGCCAGATGCTGCCATTTTTGGTATGCGGCGGTTCATCCAATAGCGATCGCCACTTTGCCGAAATGCGCGCCGCGCTCCATAAGGGCGAGCGCAAAGATCTTATCGATTGCCGGTTCCATGCGATTGGCCGAGATGGCGTCCACCATGCCTTGATGTCCTCGACCGATCCGTCGCCGGTTCTTCTTCAGCGCGGTCTGGCGTTTGGCCTTTGCGGATGCCATGTATCCGCAACAGAAAATCAGTAGGCGATGCAGCCGTTCGGTGACCGAGCGCGTCCCCAGCATCTGCGCCACCGCCAGTCGGGCGTTGAGGTGATCCCGCCGTTTTCCGAGATGCGGATCGTCGGCCATGGCCCCCGTCCAAGGAAGCAATTAATCGACATTGGACACGGGTAGGCGCGACGTGACGCAGGGTGCTTGCGCACGCCTGCCACGGGGTCGGGTCATCGCTTGATCGGATTTGGCTTGATTGGATTTGCTGTCAGGCGGCCGGTCGAGACACCGCCCGCCAACACAGCCGGCCCAAGAAAGGCCGGCGAACGGCAGCGAAAAGCGCCGCCGGTTCCAAGCTTCCTACTGAACGAGCAGCGGCACGAAGCGCAGTTCGCCTTCGCCGTTGGCAACCATCAGCAGGACCGACTTACGCCCGTCCTTCTTGATCTGATCGACCCGCTTCTTGACGTCGGCGGTGTTCGTCACCGCCTCCTGCGCCACTTCGACGATGACGTCGCCGGCGGACAGCCGCTTCTCGGCGGCATCGGACGCGTTGTCGACGCCGGTGATGACCACGCCCTTGACGCTGTCCTTGATCTTGTACTTGCCGCGCAGATCCTTGCTCAGCGCGGCCAGGTCGAGACCGAGCACCTTCTGCGTGACCGGCTTCTCGGCGGCAGGCTCGTCCTTCGACTTGGCGGCGGCCTGCTGCACCTTCTCGTTATCCTCGAGCCGGCCGAGCGTCACCTTCTTGGTTTCCTCCGCGCCCTTGCGGATGACGACGACTTCGACTTCCTTGCCGACCGCGGTGTCGGCGACCACCCGCGACAGGTCCTTCGGATCCTTGACGTCCTTGCCGTCGAACTTGACCACGACGTCGCCGGGCTCGATCCCGGCGGGCTTGGCCGGGCCCTTGTCGTCGATGCCGGCGACCAGCGCGCCGCGCGCCGGCTTGATGTTGAGGCTTTCGGCGATCTCGTCGGTGACCTGCTGGATGCGTACGCCGAGCCAGCCGCGGCGCAGCTCGCCGAATTCCCGGAGCTGATTGACCACGCCGATCACGGTCTTCGAAGGTACTGCAAAGCCGAGGCCGATCGAACCGCCGGTCGGCGAGATGATCAGCGTGTTGACGCCGACCACTTCGCCCTCGAGGTTGAACAGCGGACCGCCGGAATTGCCGCGGTTGATGGAGGCGTCGGTCTGGATGTAGCTGTCGTAGGGCCCCTGGCTGATATCGCGGTTGCGCGCCGAGACGATGCCGGCCGTCACCGAGCCGCCGAGGCTGAAGGGATTGCCGATCGCAATCACCCATTCGCCGAGACGCAGTTTGTCGGACTCGCCGAACTTGACCGCGACCAGCGGCTTCACCGGCTTGAATTTCAGCACCGCGATATCGGTCTTCTTATCGACACCGACCAGTTCGGCCCTGATCTTGGTGCCGTCGTTCATGATGATGTTGATCTCGTCGGCATCCGCGATGACGTGATTATTGGTGACGACGACGCCAGCGGTATCGATGATGAAACCGGAGCCGAGCGAATTGGTCTTGCGCGGCTGCATCTCGCTTCGCTCGCCGCCCTTGGGAGCGCCGCCGCGCCGGTTCTTGAAGAAGTCGTCGAAGAATTCCTCGAACGGCGAACCCGGCGGCAATTGCGGCGTGGCCTGCCGGTCGCCGCCACCACCACCACCACCCTTGGCCTCGACGTTCTGCGAGGTCGAGATATTGACGACGGCGTCGATCACCTTTTCAGCGATGTCGGCGATGCCGTCCGGGCCCCGCGCAAAAGCCGGCGCTGAAGCCAGAGCGCCGGCGGCGCCGAGTGAAATCGCAGCCCCCATCATGCGCAGGCGACGGCTCAAAGCGGGTCTGGCTCCGGTCATGTCAGCTTCTCTCCAGCGGGTCGATTTGGGGTCCACAGTGCGCCCGAACGGGTCTGAGGCGCAAGCATTTGAACCGGGCATTTCGGCGAAAAACCGGCCATCGGCGGCTCACGATTTCGTTGATTCCGCAGACGATTTGCCAAGGTCGGCACAGCCGGCGCTAGCGGCGAACCAGCCAGATCAGGAGCAGGCCCACGACCGCCGATCCGATGCCCACCGCGCGCAGAATGTTGTCCGGCGTCGTCATCGCGCTCTTCATCGCCCGGCGCATCCAGGCCGGGCTTGCCGCGAACATCAGGCCTTCCAGCACAAACAGGATTCCCAGGCCGATGAGGAAGTCGGCAAACGCTATGGACCTCATCGGATGGCAACCTCCCGCTGAACGCAGTTCTTGCTTTTGTCGCAGGCGAAGCGGGGTCCGCTTCGCCTGATATGGTGTGGCCGGCCGAGAGCTATTGCTTCGGCGTGGCTGGCGCGGGCGCGGCTGGCGGGTGGCCGGCCGAATTGGCGAAGAAGCGGAAGAACTCCGAATCCGGCCGCAACAGGAAGCGGGTGTCGTTGCTGCGAAGCCCGGTCTCATAGGCCGACATCGAGCGGTAGAAGGCGAAGAAGTCGGGATCCTTGCCGTAGGCCTCGGCGAACAGGCGGTTGCGCTCGGCGTCGCCGGCACCACGCGTCTGTTCGGACGTCGAATTGGCTTCCGCGATGATGACGGTCGCCTCACGATCGGCCTTCGACCTGATCTCCTGCGCCTTCTGTCCGCCCTGGGCGCGGAACTCGGCGGCCTCGCGTGCCCGCTCAGTCTGCATGCGCTGATAGACCGCCTGGCTGTTCTGCTCCGGCAGATCGGCGCGGCGGATTCGCACGTCGACCACCTGGATGCCGTAACCGTCGGCTTCCTTGTCGAGTTGTTCGCGAATACGCAGCATCAGGGCTTCGCGCTCGTCGCGCACCACCGTGATGAAGGAGACCTCGCCCAGCACGCGGCGCAGCGCCGCGTTCAGCAACGTGGTGAGCTGGACGTTGGCGGCCTGGATCGAGCCGATGCTCTGATAGAAGCGCAGCGCGTTCTTGATGCGGTAGCGGGCGAAGGCGTCGACCACCAGCCGCTTCTGGTCCGAAGCGATCACTTCCTGCGACGGATTTTCCAGATCGAGGATGCGCTTGTCGATCGAGATGACGGTGTCGATGAACGGCGCCTTGAAGTTCAGGCCCGGTTCAGTGACGACGCGGATCGGTTCACCGAGCCGCACCACCAGCACTTGCTGGGTCTGGTCGACGGTGAAGACGGAGCTGTAGCCGAAGATGACGACGACGAACAGCGAGATCAGGAGGACAATGCCTGTGACGGGAGACCTCATCGGTTGCCTCCCTGCTGCTGCTGACCGGTGGCGGGCGGCGTCGGCGTTCGCCGCGGCGACAACTCGTTGAGCGGCAGATACGGCACCATGTTCTGTCCATTCGGGCCGCCGTCATAGACGAGCTTCTCGGCATTGGCGAGGATACGTTCCATTGTCTCCAGGTAGATCCGCTGCCGCGTCACGTCTTTCGCCTTGTTGTATTCGTCATAGACCTTCAGGAAGCGCGCGCTCTGGCCCTTGGCCTCGGCGACCGCCTGTTCCTTGTAACCTTCGGCGACCTGCAGGATCTGTGCGGCGCGGCCGCGAGCGTCCGGAACGACGCGGTTGGCGTAAGTCTGCGCTTCGTTCTGCAGACGCTCGAGGTCGGCGCGGGCGGCCTGCACGTCGCGGAACGCGTCGATCACCTGCGCGGGCGGATCGACCTTCTGCATCTGTACCTGTGTGATCTGGACGCCCGAACCGTAATTGTCGAGCGTCTTCTGCATCAGCTCCTGCACGCCGGCTTCCGTGGTGGTGCGGGCGCCGGTCAGGATCGGCTGGATGTTGGAACGGCCGATCACTTCGCGCATCGCGCTTTCGGCGACCGCCTTCACGGTGCCTTCGGGGTTCTGGATGTTGAAGAGGAAATTGCCGACGCCGTCCGGCTTGATCCGCCACAGCACCGTGAAATCGACGTCGACGATGTTCTCGTCGCCGGTCAGCATCAGGCTTTCTTCCGGCACGTCGCGCATGGTGCGGCCGCGCCCGCTCGGATCGCTGATCAGCGTCATGCCGATCGAGATAGTGGAAACGCGCAGCGCCTTCGGCAGCAGCACGGTCTCGATCGGATACGGCAGATGGTAGTTCAGGCCGGGCTGCACGGTCTTGATGTGCTTGCCGAAGCGCAGGATCACGCCGAGTTCTTCCGACTGAACGCGGAAGAAGCCCGACAGGAACCAGATCGCCAGCGCGCCGATCAGAACCAGTGCGATGCCCATGCCGCTGAAATGGCCGCCGGGCAGAAGATTCTGCAGCTTGTCCTGGCCGCGGCGCAGAAGGTCCTCGAGATCGGGCGGGCGTGGTCCAACCGATTGAGGTCCGTTGCCCCACGGTCCCTTCGGACCCGAGCCCCACGGGCCCCCGCCTTGATTCTTCCACGGCATATTAAAGTCTCCTCCGCGGGCCCGGGTCCGCCTGATTGGGCAAAATGCTCGGCCTCGCATGTCCGACCGGCTTTATAGGGGACCGCCCGGGCCCTTACAACGCAAGCTTATGATCTGAAACAGCTATGATTGGGGCCATAATTGTCAATGCAAACATTGGCTAGCGAGGTTAATGCGACAATTGACGCGTGCCGCGCCGACGAAATGTCACATAGGAGAACTCGGCGCTGTCGTCGGGTCCGGCCGGATTCCGCACGCGCGCGACCTCTTCCCAGTCCGAAGCCGCAATTGCGGCGAAACGCGTGTCGCCGTCGGGCCGGGCATGCACCTCGGTGATTTCCAGCCGATCGGCACGATCGATCCAATGCGCGTAGATTTCCGCGCCGCCGATGATCGCGATCTCAGTGGCGAAACGTCGCAGCGCATCGCCGGTGGCGATCGCCTCGGCGTCGGCAAGGGAAGTGGTGACCACGGCGCCCTCCGCGCGGTAGGCGGCATCGCGCGTCACCACGATGTTGGTCCGCCCTGGGAGCGGCCGGCGCGGAAACGACTGGAAGGTCTTGCGGCCCATCACGATCGGCTTGCCCATCGTCATCGCCTTTAACCGCTGCATGTCGGATTTCAGCCGCCACGGGATGGCGCCATCGGCGCCGATCACGCCGTTCTCGGCGACCGCGACCATGAGGACGATCTCCATCAGCGCGCGCCCCGCGCCAGCGCCGGACCGCTCACCCGGCATACCGTCCACTCGTCCATCATGACTGCACCCAGCGATTTGTAGAATTCGATCGACGGCGTATTCCAGTCCAGTACCGACCATTGCAAGCGCGACCAGCCGTTGGCCACACATTGCTTCGCAAGCTGCGACAGCAGCGCCTTGCCGATGCCTTTGCCGCGCTGCGCCGGCTGGACGAACAGATCCTCAAGATAGATACCGGACCGGCCGCTGAACGTTGAGAAATTGACGAACCAGACCGCGAAGCCGACCGGCTCCCCCTCCCACTCCGCTATCTCGCAAAACAGCCGCGGATGGCTGCCGAACAGCGCGGCGTCGATGTCAGCTTCGGTGGCCTCGACCTCGTGAAGCAGCTTTTCGTACTCGGCGAGTTCGCGAACCAGGGACAAGACAAGCCCGGCTTCATCGGGACGTGCGCGGCGGATAGCAAGGGCCATTCAATCGCTCACACCGCGACCGCAGCCTTGATATGCGGGTGCGGATCGTAGCCTTCGAGCACGAAGTCCTCGTAACGGAACGCGAAGATGTCCTTGACGTCAGGATTGATCTTCATGACCGGCAGCGGCCGCGTCGGCCGCGTCAGTTGCAGGCGCGCCTGTTCGAGATGATTGGAATACAGATGCGCATCGCCGAGCGAGTGCACGAAATCTCCCGCCTTCAATCCCGTCACCTGCGCCACCATCATCGTCAGCAATGCGTAGGACGCGATGTTGAAGGGCACGCCGAGGAACACGTCGGCGGAGCGCTGATAGAGCTGGCACGACAGCTTGCCATTGGCGACATAGAACTGGAACAGGCAGTGACAGGGCGGCAGCGCCATCTTGTCGACGTCGGCCGGATTCCACGCGCTCACGATCAGGCGCCGCGAATCCGGGTTGCGCTTGATCATGTCGATGAGATTGGAAATCTGGTCGATGCGGCGGCCGTCGGGCGCCGGCCATGATCGCCATTGCGAACCATAGACCGGGCCGAGATCGCCATTGGCGTCGGCCCATTCGTCCCAGATCGAAACGCCGTTATCCTTGAGGTATTTGATGTTGGTGTCGCCGGCCAGAAACCACAGCAATTCGTGCACGATCGCCTTCAGCGGCAGCCGCTTGGTGGTCAGCATCGGAAACCCGGCGCTCAAGTTGAAGCGCATCTGGTGACCGAAGATCGACAGCGTACCGGTGCCCGTGCGGTCGTGCTTCTCCGCGCCGTCGCTGAGGATCCGTTCGAGCAGGTCGTGGTACTGATTCATGGCACTTCTTGGCGTCGGTTTCGCAAGCCTATCGGGAAGGCGAATTTAGCGGCCTGAAGCGGCAATCGACAGCGCCGATTCGGCGACGCCCCGATTATACCCGGAAAAATGATGCGCCTTCCGTGAAACAACAAGGGGCGGAACCTGCGTTCCGCCCCTCACCTATCTACTTGATCGGATTGATCAACCTGCCGGCTTGAGAACCGGCGTCCACTTCGCGATTTCGCTCTTCACCAGCGCGGCCAGCGCTTCCGGCGTGCGATCCTTGGGGCCCGGGATCACGCTGCCGAGCTCAAGCAGGCGCTTTTTGACGGTCTCGTCGTCGAGTGCCTTGACGATCGCCTCGTTCAGCTTGGCGACGATCGGGGCCGGCGTTCCCTTCGGCGCGAAAATCGCATTCCACGCCTGGGCCTGGAAGGCCGGCAGGCCGGCCTCCGTGGTGGTCGGAACATCGGGCAGCGACGGATTGCGCTCGGCGGTCGCAATCGCATAGGCCTTGATGGTGCCGCCATTGATCTGCGGCACGGCGTTGACGATCTGGTCGCACATGTAGTCGACCTGTCCGGCCACGAGCGCGTTCATCGCAGGCCCGGTGCCGTTGAAGGGCACGCCGACCGGCTTGACCCCCAGCACCGAGTTCAGCAGTTCGCACGACACGTTCGAGACCGAGCCCACGCCGGCATGCGCCGCATTGATCTTGGTTTCGTTCGCCTTGACGTAGGTGATGAATTCCTTGAGGTCCTTGGGCGCGAAATCCTTGCGCGCCAGGATCAGGATCGGCGTGCCGGCGAGCAGCCCGACCGGCTCGAAATCCTTCTCGGGATGATAGGCGAGTTTGGGATAGAGCGGAACCGACGCCGCATGCGTGCCCATATGCCCGGTGATCAGCGTATAGCCGTCATTGGCGGCCTTCGACGCGCGGGTCGTGGCGGTGGTGCCGCCGGCGCCGACCACGTTCTCGATGATGATGGCCTGGCCGAGCGTCTGGGCCATATGGCCGGTGACGATGCGCGCGATCACGTCGGTCGGACCGCCCGCCGCAAACGGCACGATCATGGTGATGCTACGCGTCGGATAGTTTTGCGCCTGGGCCGGCGCGGCAAGCGCGACCAGCCCGGCAAGGATGGCCAGGCAACCACCCGCCATAGAGCGACGACCATATAGTTTCATCTAAGTCTCCCAGCTAAAGCCATTGAAGCAAATGCCGGCCCGATCGGCCGGCATTTCCATTTCACGAAATAACGCGCGAAGTCGAGTCGACTTCGGGCTGTGGCGAGCCGACGCAGGTCAGTTCTCGGACTCCACGAACACCTCGTCGCGCTTCTTTCGTAGCGAAGGCAGCACCGCCAGCACCAGCAGGGCTGCAGCGATAGCCATCAGCAACGCCGATAGCGGACGCGTCAGGAACACTGACCAGTCACCGCGTGAGATCAGCAACGCGCGGCGCAGGTTTTCTTCCATCAGCGGTCCGAGCACCATCCCGAGCAGCAGCGGCGCCGGCTCGAAATCGTGCTTGATCAGCCAGTATCCGACCAGCCCGAATGCGCCGGCGAGCATGACGTCCGTCGGAGCATTGTTCACCGAATAGATGCCGATCGAGCAGAAGACCACGATCGAGGGGAACATCAGCCGATAGGGCACACGCAACAGCCGCACCCAGATCCCGACCATCGGCAGGTTGATGATCAGCAGCATCAGATTGCCGACCCACATCGAAGCGATCATGCCCCAGACGAGGTCGGGTTGCTTCTGCATCACCTGCGGTCCCGGCACGATGCCGTGAATGGTCATCGCGCCGACCATCAGCGCCATGACAGCGTTCGGCGGAATGCCGAGCGTCAACAGCGGGATGAACGAGGTCTGCGCCGCCGCGTTGTTGGCGCTTTCCGGCGCCGCCACGCCTTCGATCGCGCCGCGGCCGAACCGCGATGGGGTCTTGGACAGCTTCTTTTCCATCGTATAGGCCGCGAACGATGCGATTGTCGCACCGCCGCCCGGCAGAATTCCGAGCATCGATCCCAGAACCGTGCCACGCCCGATCGCAGGTGCAGAAGCAATCAGGTCTTTCTTGGTCGGCATCAGGCCGGTCACCTTCTGCTGCACCAGCTGGCGGTCGGTTTCACCGCCCGCATCGAGATTGCGGATGATTTCGGCGAAGCCGAACAGGCCCATCGCGACGGTGGCAAAGCCTAATCCGTCCGCGAGTTCGGGGATGTTGAAGGCCATCCGCGACGCACCGGTCTCGATGTCGGACCCGACCATCGACAGCAGCAAGCCGAACACGATCATCGCGATCGCCTTCAGCACCGAGCCCTTGGCGAGCACCACCGCGAAGATCAGGCCGAGCACCATCAGCGAGAAATATTCGGCGGGCCCGAACGCCAACGCGATTTTGGTCAGCGGCGCGCCAAGCAGCGCGATCAGAACGGTCGCGACGCAGCCCGCAAAGAACGAGCCGATCGCCGCGATCGCCAGTGCCGGACCTGCCCGGCCCTGCTTGGCCATCTGAAAACCGTCGAGCGCGGTCACCACGGAGCCCGCCTCGCCCGGAATGTTGACCAGGATCGAGGTGGTCGAACCGCCATATTGCGCACCGTAGTAGATGCCGGCGAGCATGATCAGCGCGCCGACCGGCGGCAGGCCGAAGGTGATCGGCAGCAGCATGGCGACCGTGGCGATGGTGCCGATGCCCGGCAGCACGCCGACCAGCGTTCCGACCAATGCACCGATCAGGCAGAGCAGAATGTTGACGGGAATGGGAATGGATACGCCGCCAAGAAAAGCGGGGGTCCACTGCACCAGCTGGAATACGACGCCGAAGCCGAGACCAAGGTTTGAAAAAATGTCACCCATCACACCCTCACCGGATCATAAATTTGGGCAGCATCTGCAAGGGCAGACCAAGCGCGTAGGGAAACAACAGGCTGCAGAACGCCGTCAGGCACACGGCGACGATGATGGTTTCCGTCCATTTCGTTTCCGGCGTCCCCAGCGCTGAAATCAGGAAGCTCGAGAACGCCGTGACGATCAGGCCCATCGGGCGGATCAGGAACGCAAAGGACAGGATCGCCAGCGATACAAAGAGCGGGCCCCGCCAATGGTATTTCGCCAGGTGCGCGCCCTCGGTGACAATGCCGACGAGCATCACCGCAATGCCGAGGCCAAGCAACAGAAAGGCGAACATGCGCGGCGCTGTCCCGGCTCCGAACGAGAACCCCCGCATGCCCTGCAGATCGCTCGACGCCCACAGGGCGAACACCGCGATCGCCACCAGCGCGAGTCCGCCGATAAAGTCCTGCGGACCGCGAATCCATTTCGGCAAGATGGAATTGACCGGCGCGTGGCTCGGCGTATCACTCATCGATATCTCTCCCCCCGACAGGGCTTCCCGCCCGTTCTGATTGGATGGCGTTTCTGATTGGATGGCGTTTGTGCACAGTCCCAGGGTCTTGCCTAGCGATTTTCCTCAGATAACGCCAGCAAAACCCAAAGCACCTCCGGCCAGCAATATCCAGACCGGATTGAGCCGCGTCGCAAATGCCAGAACCGCGGCGGCTGCTGTAATCAGGCCGGCCACCCAGCTAAGGTCCGAACTCAGCGCCAAAATCAGGCCACTGGCGCCCATCAGGCCGATCGAAAGCGGAACAAGGGCCGCCTGGATAATGGCGGGCCAGCGGGATTGGCTCGACCGCTGCAAAAGGCGGCTCACATAATAGGCAAGGACGGCGGTCGGGCCGCACATCGCCAGGGTCGCCGCCAGCGCACCGCCCACCCCGGCGACGGAGTAGCCGATCAGGGTCACGATCAGCACGTTCGGCCCGGGCGAGAGCTGGGAGATGGCGAAGATGTCGGCGAATTGCTTGTCATTCATCCAGTGGTGAACGTCGACCGCGATCCGGTGCATCTCGGGTATGGCCGAATTCGCGCCGCCAACCGCAAACAGCGACATCAATCCGAAAGTCCAAACGAGCGTCGAAATCGGATTGCCCTCCGAATTCATGCGCCCACCCGCTGGCGCAGAAAATAGGTAATGCCGAGGCTGAGCGGGACCGCCACCAGCAGCACCGTCTGCAGCGGCAGCCGCAGCACGCCGATGGCAATGAATACCGCAAGCAGGATCACGAGCCCGACCAGGTCGCGCTTTTTGATCAAGGGCATCATCATCTTGAAGACGACCGCGATCAGAAGCCCGACCGCCGCGCAGGAAACGCCGGCCAGGATCCGCCGCAGCGCGTCGATCTCGCCGTAGCGCGCGTACAGCGCCGCGAGGATCGTGGCGATCACCATGGGCGGACCGACCAGCCCGGCAAAGGCCGCGATGCCGCCGGCAATGCCACGAAAGCGCGAGCCGAACACGACCGACAGGTTGACGATATTGGGCCCCGGCAGAAAATGGCACAGCGCGAAGGTCTCATTGAATTCTTCCGCCGTCATCCAGCGGTGCTGGTCGACGATACCGCGCCGAGCCCAGACCAGCACCCCGCCGAAGCCGGCTAGCGACATTTTGGCGAACGCCACAAACAGCTCGAGCAGACCGGGCTGGTTTGGCGGGTGCGATGCAGGAAGATCCGGCGCCGTGACAGCGGCCGGCGGGGATTCCGAAGCCGGGGATTTCATGGTCCAAAACCTAGAACGGCGGCACCGCCAGGGCCAATCCCAATTCGGCCGGTTCCCGCGCTTTCCACGCCTATCCCGGCACTATTTTTCTCAGCCTTTGCCCCCTATATTAGGGGTGCCGGTTCGCCGGCTATGGAAATAAATTGCCGTCGCAATAAACCATTCGGACCCGGGGGCAGTACCCGGCGCCTCCACCCAAGCCCACCCCCTTGAAGGCGGGTTTCGGCGGGGGCGAAACAGGATCGACGAGGGCGTAAAGGGCGTGTTTTTTCTCGGTATGGTTCCGCCGTTATCGGGCTATGCAATAGTTGCAAACGACAACTATGCTCCGGTTGCTCAGGCTGCGTAACGCAGTTTGAAAAACCAAGTCTAAAGTCCTAGTGGGTTAAGCTCCGCTAGGCGGGGTTCGGAGGCACCTGGCAACAGAAGCCTCCACTTTTATTTGCTCCCGCTTTTCCTGCGAGATTTCTTGTGAGTTTTCTCGCCAGTTTTCTTGCCGGTTTTCCTGCCGGTTTTCTTGCGATTTGCCGCTCGGCGGAACGCTGCTGCCGGAAATTCGATCGATGACGCCTGCTGACCTGCGGCCGCCGCCGGGGTAGCATGGGTCAAATGGCGAGTCGGGCGACCGGCAGCGCCACCCTTCTCAACCTGACAGGACCACCATGGCGACCGACCACATCCGTTATGACGTGCTGGCGCGTGACGCGCTGCGCGGGGTGCTGCGCCGCGTGCTGACCGACGCCGCCGAGCACGGCCTGCCCGGCGAGCATCATTTCTTCATCACCTTCCTGTCCACCGCCGACGGCGTCAAACTGTCGCCGCGGCTGCTGGCGCAATATCCGGAAGAGATGACCATCATCCTGCAGCACCAGTTCTGGGATCTGGTGGTGAGCGAGGATCGCTTCGAGGTCGGCCTGTCGTTCGGCGGCATTCCCGAGCGGCTGGTGGTTCCGTTCGCCGCGATCAAGAGCTTCCTCGATCCTTCGGTGAAGTTCGGGCTGCAATTCGAGCCGTCCGACGAGGCCGCCGAAACGCCCACTGCCAATCTGCCCGCCGTTCCCGCAGCTACCAGCCTGCCCGTTCCTGCACCGGCGACAGCCGCCGAAAGCAAGGATGAGAGCAAGGATGATCCGGCCAAGCCAAGCGAGGGCGCGGAAGTGGTGCGGCTGGATCGTTTCCGCAAGAAATAACTGGAGACAATCTACGCGCGGGAAAATCCGCGGCGCGCTAGAATGACCGTTCCGCATCCAAGCGTAACGGAATTCATTGATGGCCCGACGAGCGACACCCAAGCGATCCAAGTCCACCCGCAGCGAAACCGACAGTTTCGGGCCCATCGACGTTCCCGCCGATCGCTATTGGGGCGCGCAGACCGAGCGCTCGCGGCAGAATTTTCGTATCGGCCATGACCGCATGCCGACCGCGCTGGTCCATGCGCTCGGCATCGTCAAGCTCGCCGCCGCGCAGACCAACCGCGACCTCGGCCTGCTCGACGCGCGCCGCGCCACCGCCATCTCCCGCGCCGCGCGCGAGGTGATCGAGGGCAAGCTCGACGACCATTTTCCGCTGGTGGTCTGGCAAACCGGTTCCGGTACCCAGACCAACATGAATCTCAACGAGGTGATCGGCAACCGCGCCAACCAGATGCTCGGCGGCGAACTCGGCGCCAAGAAGCCGGTTCATCCCAACGATCACGTCAATATGAGCCAGTCGTCGAATGATTCATTCCCGACCGCGATGCATATCGCCGCCGCCGGGCGCATTATTGACGATCTGATCCCGGCCCTGAGCGAATTGCATCGCGAACTGCGCAAGAAGGAAAAGGCGTTCGCTGGGATCGTCAAGATCGGACGAACCCATACCCAGGATGCGACGCCGCTGACGCTGGGTCAGGAATTTTCCGGCTACGCCGCACAGGTGGAAAGCGGCATCGCACGGCTGCGCGTGGCGGTGAAGGATCTGTATCCGCTGGCGCAAGGCGGCACCGCTGTCGGCACCGGCCTCAACTCGAAACCGAAATTCGCAAGGACATTCGCAAAACACGTCGCCAAGATCACGAAACTGCCGTTCACGAGTGCCGCCAACAAGTTTGAGGCGCTGGCTTCCAACGACGCCTATGTGCTGGTGCACGGCGCGATCAACTCGGTGGCAACCGGCCTGTTCAAGATCGCCAACGATATTCGCTTTCTGGGATCGGGCCCGCGCTCCGGCCTCGGCGAATTGATCCTGCCCGAAAACGAACCGGGTTCGTCGATCATGCCGGGCAAGGTCAACCCGACCCAATGCGAAGCGCTGACGATGGTTTGCTGCCAGGTGTTCGGCAACCAGACCGCCGTGACCGTCGCCGGCAGCCAGGGCCATTTCGAGCTGAACGTGTACAAGCCCGTGCTGGCATATTGTATGTTGAATTCCATCCAATTGTTGTCGGACGTGGTTCGCTCCTTCACCGAGCATTGCGTGGTGGGAATACGCGCCGACGAAAAGCGCATCCGCGATCTGATGGAGCGTTCACTGATGCTGGTGACGGCGCTCGCGCCCAAGATCGGTTACGACAACGCCGCCAAGGTCGCCAAATCGGCGCATGCGCGCGGAACCACGTTGAAAGAAGAGGCTGTGCGGCTTGGGTTCGTTACTGCGGCCGAGTTCGATCGCCTGGTCCAGCCCGACAAGATGACACACCCGGGCTAATGGTCGCGCGCCCCCGGTAAACTACGGACGTGCAGGACTTGATATAGATCATAACTCCAAAGAATGAGTTTGCTCATCTATCGCCATCTCGCGGACACATGGTACGAGCACAAAATATTTGGTTTTCGCAGAGCGAAACTTATTTATTGATGCTATCAGAGAGCGCTACACGGGGATTCTGATGACGATCGATTTTGCACGCGCGCGGCGTGATCACGTTTGCATACGTAACGGATTTTCACACCTTCAAGTCGCCGGATGATGGAGGCGAGCATGGGGGACGTGGTCAACCTGAAGCGCTTCAAGAAGCGCAACGAGCGCGAAGCCTCGGCCAAGCAGGCCGACGCCAACCGCGCGCGGTTCGGCCGTACCAAATCCGAACGCGCGCTCGACGAGCAGGCGAAGGATCGCGCCGGGAACTTGCTGGATCAACATCGCATCGACGGCGGAGACGCATCATGAAGTCGCCGGTCGTCAAGCGCTCGATCGTGGTCGCCGGCCACAAGACCAGCGTCAGCCTCGAAGAGGCGTTCTGGAACGGCATGAAGGAAATCTCGGGCCTGCGGAACATGACGCTGTCCGAACTGGTCGGCGAGATCGACAGCAATCGCCAGCAGGGCAATTTGTCCTCGGCGATACGTCTGTTCGTGCTGGACTATTTCCGCACCCGCGCGATGCCGGCGGCCGCAGCTGCGCCTGAGGCCAGACCGCAGAGCTAGAACGCATGTCGTCGGGCTCAAACTAGCCGCAGGCGTTCCTCGCAAGGGAATTCGCCCGCGGCGATCGTCTCGCACACATTAATAGACGAGGCTCGAACCGGGCGGCTTCTCAAGCGCGGCCGCGAGCGAACGATACTCCGTGCAGTCGGTGCCGCAGATCGCAGCGATCCGGCTCAGATGATATTGCGCAGAATCACGGTTGCCCTGCTCGATCTGCCATAGGCCGTAGTACTGCCACGTCAGCACGTGGTTCGGATCCGCCTTGAGCGCGCGCTCGTACCAGGCTTGCGACAGTTTGTAGTCGCCGAGCTTGCGATAGGAGTAGCCGATCAGATTGGCCACCTTGGGATGGTCGTCGTGGCCAAGCGCCTTCAACTGCTCGATGGCGCCGGCATACTCGTTGCGGTCATAGATCGTCGCATAGGCCGCACGATACCCCTGGATAAAGGCGGGGTCGCCGAGGCTGGTTTCCTTGGCTTTCTTCTTGGCCTTTTGGGTGCTGCTTCTGGCGGGCCGCGGCGCCGACCTGGTTTCCGGCGCTGGGGTCGTTGCCATCGGTGAATCGGCGCCGCCGCCACCTCCGGCGGCAAAGGCTGGAACCGGCGGTGACGCAACGGCCAGCGCCATCAAGGGCATTGCCAGTGTTACTAACCTGATCACGGATTTGACCACGCGCACCTCCTGCTCTCGAGGGTAGAAATTCCTCCAGCCGTATCCATCAACCCCGCCTTGCACCGTACATTCCCCGACTTCGTCAGAGCCTCCTCACAAATCGGAGAGACCGGCGAGGACGCCCTTGCCTTCGGGCCGGCAAGTTTCTAGGAAATGCCGATCCAGCCACACGGACACATGGAGAGAGCAATGGACATCGCAATGCACACCGCGCCGCGATCCCTGTCCATTTCGGAAGCTCTTCATGCCCGCCTTTCTCATTCTGGATTCGATTTCCCTCAATACACCTGACGGCCGGCCACTGTTCGACGGACTGACGCTTGCGCTTGGGCGCGAGCGAACGGGGCTCGTCGGCCGCAACGGTTCCGGCAAATCCACACTGCTGCGCCTGATCGCAGGCGAGAGCGAACCTGCCGGCGGATCCGTGCAACGCATCGGCTCGATCGGCATGCTCGCGCAGCTGGCGGATGACCGGCAGACGGTCGCGCAAGCGCTCGGTGTTGCCGGCGACCTCGCCCGCCTGCGCCGTCTCGAACGCGGCGAGGGCTCGCTCGACGATGCCGCGGATGCCGACTGGACGCTGGAAGCCAGATTGCAGACCGCACTGGTCGAAACCGCCCTGCCCGCGATGCCGCTGGATCGTGCGATCGCCTCGCTAAGCGGTGGCGAACGAACGCGCGTCGCGCTGGCGCGCCTCTTGATCGAGGCGCCGGACTTGTTGTTGCTCGATGAGCCCACCAACAATCTCGACGCCGATGGACGGCAAGCGGTGGCGCAACTGCTCGAACGCTGGCAGGGCGGCGCACTCGTCGCCAGCCACGACCGCGCGCTGCTGGATCGCGTCGACCGCATCGTCGAACTGACGCCGGTCGGCATTACCGTGTTTGGCGGCGCGTGGTCCACCTTCGCCGAGGCGCGCGATACCGCCCGGGCACGCGCGGGAGCCGAGCTCGAGCGCGCGTCGGACGCGCTGCGCGACACCGAACGCTCTGTACAGAAGGCGCGCGAGAAGAAGGCACGCCGCGACAGCGTCGGTCGCGCCTACGCACGCTCGGGCAGCCAGGCAAGGATAATGTTGGGTGCCCAAAAGCAGATCGCGGAAGCGAGCAGCGCCCGCGAGGGTCGCCTTGCCGACCGCCTGCTCGGCGACCGCACCGATGCGCTGGAAGAAGCCCGCGCCAAAGTGGAAGTCCTGACACCGCTTTCGATCGACCTGCCCAAGACCAACCTGCCCGGCGGGCGCGAACTCATCGCCTTCGGGGATGTAACGATGTCCTTTGAGGACCGCCGTTTGTTCGGCCCCCTGTCGTTCGAGGTCCGAGGGCCTGAGCGGATCGCGATCCGCGGCGCCAACGGCTCCGGCAAGACCACGCTGTTCCACCTGATCACGGGAGAACTGAAACCTGCGAGCGGTGAGATCCGCCGCCTGACCGATCGCATCGCCGTGCTCGACCAGCATGTCGGGCTGCTCGATCCGGCTTCATCGATCCTCGACAATCTCCGCCGCCTCAATCCGGAGCTGACCGCGAATGAAGCGCATGCCGCCCTCGCCCGCTTTGCCTTCCGCAACCGCGCGGCGCTGCAAATCGCCGGCACCCTGTCCGGCGGCGAGCGGCTGCGCGCGGGAATGGCCTGCGTGTTTGCAAGACCTCAACCGCCCTTCATGCTGCTGCTGGATGAGCCGACCAATCACCTCGATCTCACCTCGATCGAGGAACTGGAAGCTGCGTTGAAGGGCTTCGACGGCGCGCTGATCGTGATCAGCCACGATCAGGCGTTCTTGCAGTCGTTCGGGATCCAGCGCGAGATCGTGCTCTAGATTCTTGTTTGACGCGTTTTCTGCCGCAGATAAGTCTACGCAATCTGCGCAAACAGATTGCTATGCGAACCGGTAGCCACTTCGCTTGAAAACGCTTTGGTTAGTTATTCTGCAGCGCCGGCCGCTGCGGAGGCGGATTGGCGACCTGCGGTGTCAGCGACAGCGGCGGCCTCGGCCTCGGCTTGGCTACCGGCGCAGCACCGGGCGCCGGCCTGACTTCGATCGGCGGCGGCAGCGGTGCAAGCTGCGGCTGGCTCGCCAGCGGCGCCGGCGGATTTGGCGCGGGCGCTGTCGCAATCGGTGCCGGTGGGCGCGGCGGTGTGGCGGCCTTTGGCTTGGCTGCCGGCGGCCGCCGCGGATCGCGGCCGGGCACCGGCACTGGCGACAGCGCCTCGCTCGGCGACGCCGCTTCCGGCGTTAATGGCACCGCCGCATCCGGCGGCAACGATATCGGGGCCGGCATCGGCGGCGGCGGTTCGCCACGCTCGATCGCATCCAGCCTTCGTGTTTCGTGATCAATCGTCCGTACCGCCAGCCAGGACGACAACGCCGTCACGTCGACGCTGCGACTGAGCGCATCGGGCGTGCCCACGGCAAACAATTGAATTTCGGGGCGGCCGGTCGCAGGCCCCACTATCGTCAGCGCCAGCGCGGCGCGGATGTCGGCCTGATCGGCCGGAATGTCATAGCCGCCGGAGACGGTGGCGCGCACACCATTGGCGTCGAGCGTGGTGGCGCCGACGCGCAGCCGGCCATCCCGGATGTTGAACGGGATTTGCGCCGAGCCGACCGCCAGCGCGCCGGCCAGCAGCGCCGGTTCGACGATTTGCTTGAGCCGCGCATCGTCCTTGGCCTGGCCGCCATCGCTGGCGCGAACCGCCACCTCAAAGGCGCGCGGGTCGAGCCCGGCAATCCTTGCGGATTCCAGCGTCACGGTTCCGCTGCCGGAGAGTGCGCCGGTCAGCGCCGCCGCGCTGCGGCCCTGGCTTGCCAACGCCATCTGCAGCGACGCACGGCCCGCGGGCATCGAGAGATTGCGATAGCGCAGCGCCGTGCCATCGACGCTACTGAGCTGCACGCTCGCGTTCAGCGCAATGCCATTTGGGCCCTGCCTGGCGTCGATCGTGGTCGTGGCCTCGCCACCGCCGATCTTGCCCTTGATGGAATCGAAGGTCAGCGACTGGCCGTCGCTTTTCACAATCCCGCTCACCGGCTGCAATTCGCTGCCGCCCGGCAGCAAGCCACGCAATGCCTGGAATGCGACCTTGCCGCGCCAGCCCTTGACCAGCCCCGCGGTCAGCGGCTCCGCCGCGTCGTGTCCGGCAGCCCCCATCGCCAACGCAAAGGCCGGCGCCAGCGCGATCTGGTCGAGACCGATTTCGCCTTCGATATTTTTTTCATCGCCCAGGGTAATCGCGACGTGTCCGCGCAGCCGCGAACCGGCAATGCTGCTGTCGAGATCGTCGAATGTCAGCTTGTTGCCTGCGAGTGACACGCGCGAGGACAGGCCGATATTCTGTGCCAGCGTGTCCGTCGGCTTGAGGTCGAGCAACGGCCCGAAATCGGCGCTGCGAACTTTCAGGGAGAAACTACCCTTGGCCTCCTGCGCCCATGGCTCCGCCGTACCGTCGGCATCGGCGTCCAGACCCTTTCCGGAGATCTTCGCCTTGAGCCGCAGCGATCCACCCCATGCCCCCGTCGCCGAGCCTTCGAATTGCGCCGGGCCGTCGCCGGCGGTCATCGTGCGATCCAGTCCCAGCAGCGCCAGCAAGGCACGGCCCTGCCCCGACGACATCTTCGACTCGATGCCGATTTCGCTGCGCCCCAGCGCCTGCAGATCGATGCCCTGGATCGCCGTCACGGCCGGCCTTGCGGTGATCGTGGTGATCCCCTTGAGCTGCGGCGCCTCGATGTCGACCACCGCGCGCGCGTTCGCATGATCGGCCTGCCCCGCGCTCTTGTTGAGTTCGAGCGCGAGTTTGACGCGCGCAGGCCCCGGGCTCGCTCCCATCGCGTTGAGCCGCGCGGCCAGCGACGGCGCAAACGGCGCCACCAACGCGGTGATCTGGCCAAACGACGACGCCGTCGAATGAAGTTCCAGCTTCCCAATCGAAGCGAAGCGATCGAAACGGCCGACGCCTTCCAACGCGACCTTGTCGGGCTGGCCAATATTCAACTGGTCGAGCGAAAACGCCTTTGGTCCATAACCAAGCCTGGCCACCAGCGGCCGCAACTCCTGGCCGGCGGAAATGGCGCGGCCGATATCCAATGACAGCCGCCCTTCGTCCGGCCATTCGGCCTGCGGGCCGGCCAGCGAACGCGCCAATGCCGTGGCCGCATCAAGGTCGAGGCGCTCGGCCTTCAACTCTGCCGTGATCTTCGAGCCGCTGCTTGGCTGCCGGTGTGACACCGCGATACGGCCTTCGACGGCGCCGCCATCGATCTCGGCCTTCATCGCATCGATGGCAAATCCATCAGGCGCGATGGTGACGTCGCCGCGCAGCCGCAACGGCTTCTGGCTGCGAAAGCCGATGTCGCCGCGGCCCTGCAGCCAGGTCATCAGCGCGTCGGGATCCGACGATTCGACGTTGAGCGCGGCCTTGAACTGATCCGGCGCCGCGCCTTTGGCGATCGCCTCACTCAGCGAGACCCGCGTCGTACCCGGCGCGCGAAACTCCAGCTTGCGTACGCTCCAGGATTTCGCATCGCCATGCAGTTCGGCCGCGATGTCCTGCAACGGACGGCCGCCCAGCATCACCTGTTCGGAGGCCAATCCGATCTGCGCCGCGATCGGGACTTGCGGAAGGCCCGACATCAGCGTGCGCACCGCCGGCAACACACGGACCGGCTCAGTGGCGGTAACGTCCTTGCTGTCCTTGGCGAAGAATCTGTCGGCATCGAGCTGGCGCGCGGCGAGCGAAGCCCGCAGCAACGGCGCGGCGCCGAAGCGCAGGTCGCCATTGCCCGCCAGTTTCAGCGCGCGCTCGTCCGCGCCATACGTCACTTCGAGCGCATCAAGCCGTGCGGTTGAGTAATCGGCCTTGACGCGGGAGCTGACACGCCAGGATGGCGGCGACGTGTCGAAGTCGTCTGCCTTTGGGCGCGGCGGACTCGCCAATACCATTGTGCCCTCGAAGCGCGGCGCCCGCGCCTCGAAAAACAATAGACCGTCGAGATCGGCCGAAAGCGTCTTCGGACCGGGATCGATATTCAAATGCACACGGGTGCCGTTGCCGTCGGCGGTCTGGCCGGAAGAAACTCGAAACGGATAGCGCGTGCCCAACAGCACGAAATTGCCGTCACCACGGATCGAGCCCGCCAGCGAACGCACATCGCCGGAAAAGGCGATGTCGTTCAGTTCGAGGGTGCTGCGGCTGGCGGCGTCGTGCAGCGCGATCCGGCCGGTGAGATTGAGCCGATCGATCGCCAGCGAGCCCGGATTGAGTGTTCCGGTCGAGGCCGGCCAGTCGATCCGGCCCTTTGGATCGAGCCCGAGATCGAGCGACATGCCGTTGATGGAAAGTTCGGTGGCGCGCACTTCGCCGCGCATCAGCGAACCCAGGCTGAATTCGACGTCGAGCTTGTCGGCGCGCACCTTGCCGAGGTCGTTGGCGCCGCCGACCGTTACCGCCCGCAGCTGCAACGACGGTGCCGGCAACAGCCGCGCGTCGAGCTTGCCGCCGACGCGCACCGGCGCGCCGATGATCCGGCTCGCCTCGGCCTCGAATTGCGGCCGGAATTGATTCCAGTCGATGAAATACGGCCCGACAAGCGCGGCCACCAGCGCAATGATAAAGGCGATTGCCAGGCCGAGCAGCGTCGTCTGCACGGTGTCTCCCCATGAACCGCTCCGGCACAGACCGCGCCACGCGAACTCAGGGCCGGAGCAGCCCAATATATAGAGAGAAGTATGGCGAAGTCACAGCGGCATCAGCGCCATAGCCCCGCCGGTTCCGATTTATTCAGAACCTGAGGCCTCGTTGATGTCGAGGCGATATGGTTACCAGCTCGCCGGCAGATGCTTCAGGCCCCGGAGCACGAAGGTCGGCCGCCATTCCGGGTTCACCGCGTCATCCAGCCGCAGGTCGGGAATCCGGCGCAGCAGCGTGGAAAGCGCGATCTCAGCCTCGATGCGCGCCAACTGGGCGCCGAGACAAAAGTGGATGCCCCCGCCAAAGGACAGCGGCTTCACATTTGGTCTGGTAATATCGAGACGCTCGGGATGATCGGGATAGACCGCCGGATCGTGGTTGGCCGAGCCGAGCAGGCACAGCACGGTCTCGCCTTTCGGAATCCGCTTGCCGCCGAGGTCGTCGATGTCTTCCAGCGCCACCCGGCCGGTCAGCTGCACGGAGGAATCGTAGCGCAGGAACTCCTCGACCGCATTGGTCATGAGCTCGGGCCTGGCCTTGAGCAGCGCCAATTGGTCCGGATTGCGATGCAGCGCCAGCAGGCCGTTGCCGATCAGGTTGACGGTCGTCTCATGGCCGGCGCCAAACAGCAGGATGATGTTGGCCGTCAGCTCCTCATTGGAGAGCTTGTGACCGTCTTCCTCCGCCTGCACCAGCTGCGTGGTCAGATCGTTGCCGGGGTTCTTTCGCCGCAACTCGAACAATTGCTGGAAATACATCTCGGAAATCATCGTGCCTTCGTTGGCCTGCTTGATCTCCTCCGGCGACAACGGCACGGGATCGAGAATGCGGCCACCCGCACGCGCCCTGGTGTAAAACGCCTCGCGATGCTCTTCGGGAATGCCGAGCATGTCGCAGATGACGGTCACCGGCAGGCGGAAGGCGAAATCCTCGATCAGGTCCATCTTCCCTTGCGGGATGATCCGGTCGAGCGTCTCGTCGACGATTTGCTGGATGCGCGGACG
The DNA here is from genome assembly GCF_018130085.1 of Bradyrhizobium sp. AUGA SZCCT0169. Classification (NCBI taxonomy): domain Bacteria; kingdom Pseudomonadati; phylum Pseudomonadota; class Alphaproteobacteria; order Hyphomicrobiales; family Nitrobacteraceae; genus Bradyrhizobium; species Bradyrhizobium sp. AUGA SZCCT0169. The sequence continues at coordinate 138,282 of NZ_JAFCMC010000002.1, forward strand.
CATGTCCTCGACCCGGCGCGCGGTGAAAGCCTGCACCACCAGCCCGCGCAGGCGGGTATGGTCGGGTGGATCCTGCTGCAGCATCATCAGGCCCAGGCTGCGAAAGGCCGGCTCCTCCATGATGTTGGGCCCATAGCGCCGGATGGTGCGTTCGACATGCTGCTTGCCAAAGCGCTTGTCGCGGATCACCAGGCTGGCTTCGGCGTGCCGGCTGGCGACATAAAGGCCGAGCGGCGTCAGATGCACGGGATCGGTGGCGCGCATCCGCGCGTAGTGCGGATAGGGATTGCGGATGAATTCCGGTGACAACGGATTGAAAAGCGGTTCGCTCGTCGCAGCCTGAACGTGCTCGTTCATGATGACCTCGATTGGTTTCCACACCGCAGTTTTTATTAGTCTATCAGCACATCGCATGCTCTGATGCCGGCTCTTCCATCCGGGTCTCTGCAACTCGATACACTGTTGTATTGAGTTGCATTCTCACCTAAATTGCGCCGATGTCAAGGTTGCGAACCAGACCGACAAGGGACGATACCCGCGACAAGCTGTTCGAGGCGGCGGCGCGGGTGTTCGAGGAACAAGGCATCGGTGGCGCCAGCATCGAAACCATTGCCGCCGCGGCCGGCTTCTCGCGCGGCGCATTCTATTCGAATTTCACGAGCAAGGACGAGTTGATCATCGCCATGCTCGAGAATCACGTCGAGCAATCGATTCTGCGCCTTCACGATCTGCTGGCGAAACACAAAAGCCTGCCGGATTTCATCGACGCGCTGAAGACCATGGATCGCAGCCAGCAGGATCCGCTCGGCCGCTCGCCATTGCTGCACATGGAGATGATCCTGTTCGTGGCGCGCGCCGAAAAGCGCCGGCCCGAACTTGCCAAGCGGCTGCGCGCTCGCCGAAAATTGATCGCCGACATTGTCGAGACCACGGCGAAGAACAGCGGCAAGGATTCGGTGCTCGATCCGGCATGGTGGGGGGCTATCGTTCTGGCGATGGAAGACGGCTTCCGCCTGCATCGGCTGATCGATCCGGATACCACGCCCTCAGACAGCTTTCTGCGCGCAATCAGCGATCTGGAACGCGTGATCGGCGTGGCGTCCAAGTAAATATTCTAACCGTCGCCTTGCATCTTATGCAGCTGACCCGCGACGGCGCGGATCTTGCGCGGTGAGGCCTGCCAGATCGCGAACGCCGACAAGGCGCTCACGGCGACGCCGATCGCAAAGGCCAGCGTGTAGCTGCCGTAGCGGTCGAACAAAAACCCGGTCGCCCACGGGCCGGCCGCGCCGCCGGCCAGCGCCGCCAGCATGATGGTGCCGAAAATGCTGCCATATTGCTTGCCCTGGAAGATTTCGAGCACCACCGCGCCCATCACAGAGGTCAGGCCGTAGCCGAGCACGCCCTGGGTCACGATCATCAGATAAACCAGCGGCAACACAGGCGCGAATTTCAGCCCGATCAGCGCCGCAAAGCAGATCGCAAAACCCAGGCAGCTGATCGCCCAGATCCATTCACGTCCGACCCGGTCGGAGAGATGCCCGAGCCAGATCTGGCCGGGAATGCCGAGCAGGCTGACCACGCCGAGCGCCCAGACCGCGACGTTGGCCGAGAATCCGATATCGAGCAGGAACTTGGTCTGGTGCACCTGCACCGCGTACCAGACGTACAGGCCGCAGAAATAGCCGAGGCAGATCCACCAGAATCGCGCGGTGCGCAGCGCACGCCGCAAGGTCCAGTCGGTAGCGGCCCAGACCGGATCGACGATGTTCGAGATCGGCTTTGCTGAAGTCGCCGTCGGCGCGGCATCACCATCCGGCAGTAGCCCGATATCTTCGGGGCGCATCCGCAGCAACAGATTGATCGGCGCCAACACGACGAGGACGACAATGCCCATTGCGGTGCAGGCGGTGCGCCAGCCGGTCTGCTCGATCATATGCTGCACCCAGGGCAGCAAGGTCACCGAACCGATCCCGACGCCGGCAAACGCCAGCCCCATCGCGAGGCCACGGCGGCGAATGAACCAGTTCGGTACGAACAGCGATTGGCCGGAATAGCCGAGACACACGCTTCCCGCGCCGACCAGCACGCCGATGGTGAGATAGAGATGCCAGGGCTGCGTCGTCAGCGGCGCCAGCAGCAGGCCCGCGCCCATCAAGGCGACGCCGAGTTCCATCACCGCGCGCGGGCCGTGGCGGTCCATCAAGCGGCCGATCAATGGGCTGACGCCGCCGGAGACCACGAAGCCGAACGAGAAGGCGCCCGCGGTGACGCCGCGTTCCCAGCCGAATTCGGAGATGATCGGCGGAAAGAACAACGAGAACGCGGTCCGCGCATTGACGCCGATCGCCATGGTGACGAACGTCACCGCGACGATCATCCAGCCGTAAAAGAAGGGAAGGCGCATTGGCATGTCATTCCGGGGCGCACGAAGTGCGAGCCCGGAATCTCGAGATTCCGGGTCTGGTCCTTCGGACCATCCCGGAATGACGGGGTCAAGAGCTTTTGAAACTATACAAGCGCCAGCTCGTCTGGTCAGCCATGAATGCTGCAGGGCATCAAGGACGTCGCGTCCAGCTGATGGCATTCACGGCGCCGACCGGAATCTCGCTTGCGATGATCTTCTCGACCTGCCGCACCGTTTCCAGCGATTGGTACTCGATCGCCGGCGGCGTCAGGCCGCCGATATGCGGCGTCGCGATCACGTTCGGCAGCTTTGCCAGTTCCGGCGTCGGCATCTGGTCCAGGGCCCGGCCGACATCCATCGCCGCGCCAGCGATGCGGTTCTCGTGCAGGGCCGCGGTCAGCGCCGCCTCGTCGACGAGATTGCCGCGCGACAGATTGATGAAGAACGCATGCGGCTGCATCCGCGCCAGCGCCGCCTGCCCGATCAGATTTTCCGTCGCCTCATTGGCGACTGCGAGGCAGACGACAAAGTCCGAACGCGCTAGCAGATCGTCGAGCGGCAGATGCCGGATGTCAGGCTCGCTCACACTCGCAAAGGGATCGGCGACCAAAACTTCCATGCCCAGCACTTTGGCAATCCCGGCAAGGTAGCGGCCGATGCTGCCATATCCGATAATGCCGATGCGGCTGCCGGCCAGTTGTCGGCCCATCACCACTTTGGGCTTCCGCCCGGCATGATAGTCGGCGCTGGCACGCGAGACGCCGCGCGATAGGTCGACCATGAATCCGAGCGCAAGTTCGGCGACCGACTGGACGAAACCGGGTCCGGCCCGGGTAACCAGCACGCCCGCGCGCGAAGCCTGCTCGACGTCGATGTTGCGAATGTCGACGGCGCAGCGAACGAAGGCGCGCAGCTTTGGCAGCCGCGCAAATATCTCGCCGGGTCCGGCGGTGAGCCGGTCGGCGACGATAATCTCGACGTCACGTGCGGCGTCGATCAGGCCGAACGCATCCAGCGCGTCGTTGCCCTCGTGCAATTGCACCTGCGCGATCGCCTGCAATCCGCTCAGGCTGCGCTCGCCGTAATATTGCGCCCTCGCTTGCGGCGGATGGGTGAGCAGGACTTTCAAATCAACATCTCCGCCTGTTAGCACCTACTTGGATTTGGCGACTGAAGTGCCGTCCCAATCCTGGTCGCTCGGATTCTCGAGTTGCTCCCTGCAGCGCGCGATCATCACCGATGCCGCCGCATCATCCTTGACCTTCTTCACCTCTTCGAACGCCGTGATCGCGGCCGTGAATTCGCGCGCCCGCCAGCATGCGAGGCCGGCTTCATAGGCCCTCACCCAGTCGATCGCACCGCCGGCCTCGTCCGCCATCGCAAGCAATTCGTAGATTTGCAAGCCCCCGGCGCGGCCGTAGACCGCGAGGCGATCGAGTTCGCGCACCACGATGCGGTCGCCCGCGAGACGCCGCGTTTCGGGACCGATGATGATGGTCGAGCCGTAGACCTTGTTGGTGCCCTCGAGCCGGCTCGCGATGTTCACGGCGTCGCCGATCACGGTGTAGTTCAGCCGCACTTCGGACCCGATATTGCCGACCAGCATGTCACCGGAATTAATGCCGATGCGGATTTTGACCGGCTGGCCATGGTCGTCGACCAGACCGACCTCGGTCATCGCGCGCTGGCAGGCCAGAGCCGCACGGCAGCAATCGACGGCGTGTTCGGGGTTCGGCGCCGGCGCACCCCAGAACGCCATCACGGCATCGCCGATGAATTTGTCGATGGTGCCGCCCTGCGCCTGGATCTGCACCGAGACGGAATCGAAATAACGCGACAGCAGCGGGATGATGCGGTCGCCGAGCCGCTCCGAGATGCCGGTGAAGCCGGCGAGGTCGATGAACATCACGCTCATCGGCCGCACCGCGCCGCCGAGGCGCGCGCCGTTACCGTCGCTGATCAGCCGCTTCACGAGATCCGCGGGAATGTATTTTCGGAACGCCGCCAGCCCCTGCGCCATGTCGCCGATGGCGCCGGACAGGTTCTCGATCTCGGTCAGCCGCGACGGATGCCGCTCGACCTTGTCCAGATCGAAGCGCTCGACATGCCTGATCTCGCCCACCACCTTGATCAGCGGCGCCGCGATCAGGCGCTGGGCGAGCCATGCCGACAGCAGCCCGGCGATCACGATCAGGATCGCAAGTCCGATCAGCAGGTTCCGGATCGTCATCTGTACCGGCCCCAGAAATTCCGACTCCGGCACCACTGTCACCAGCGACCAGCCCGGAAACGAGATCGGCGTCAGCACCGCCTGATAGACCTTGCCGTCCCGCGTCACCTGGCGCTTCAGCGGCTCGCCCTCGCCGGGATTGTAGGCGGTGCCGGCCTTCTTCATCGCGTCCACCGCGACCGCAAACAGCGGATGGCCGGTCTTCAGCGGCGTCACTTCGCTGGCATCCGGATCGGGCGCCGCGACCACGCCGCCCTCGCGATCGAGGATGAAGGCGCCGGCCGATTTGCCGACCGTCAGCTGCGACAGGAAATTCGAGACCCGCGTCAGTTCGATGATGATGGCGATGACGCCGGCGGGTCCTTGATCGATCTGGATCGGCGCCGCGAAGGCGGCCGCCAGACGTTCGCCGTTGGGATGCTTGGTCAGCGTCGACCAGTTTTCGTCGTTGGAGCTGGCTACCTCGCGGAACCATTCCTGATCGGTGACGGAATAATTGGTGTCCTCGACGCGGCTGGACTTGAGCAGCGTGTCGCCACCTCCGAATTCATAACGGTTAATCTTCGCCTTTCGATCGCCCGCGATCTCGATCATCTCGATGACGCCATTGCCAAGCTTGTGCCCGCCAAAGAACGTTCCGTCCGGCCATCCGAACGCTACCCAGGAAATGGTCGGTTGCGACCGCAACTGCGATCGGATCACCACCTCGCGCATCTCGGCGTCGCGCGCCTCGAACACCCTTCCGAGCAACAAGGTGCGCACCGCCGACATGGACGATCGCGCTTCCGAGGTGATCGATTGCAGTTCGTCGCCGACCGCGGAGACGATCTGGTCGTTGATGGTGTCGGCAAGGGTCTGGCTGACCTGCTGGGCGGTGCGCCACCACAACAGGTGCACGCCGACGGCGCTGACGACGATCGACGTCAGCACGAGGGCCGAGATGGCGTTGCGAATGCCGATGCGCATTGCGGGGTCCTGGTTCGCGGGATCGGTTACCGCAATACGGAACGATACTAGCGTCTGTTTCACCGGCGAGGCTATCCCGGCGCCTTCCATATGCCTTGTCATACCCTTGGACACGGCTCTGTGACCAGAGTTGAGCCGGAAGCCGACGAAACTTACCGATTGCCTGTTCCGTACAAGCCAAGACGGCGCTATGCCTTGCGGCAGTTCTCGAAGGTCATGCAATGCACGATGTTTCCATCCCGGCGGCCCTGATTGCCGGACTTGTCAGCTTCCTGTCGCCCTGCGTGCTGCCGCTGGTGCCTCCGTATCTGATCTACCTGACCGGCGCGACCATCGAGCAGGTCAACAATGACGGGGCGACGAAGGCCTCGAAACGCGCGGTGATGGCCGCGGCGCTGATGTTCGTGCTCGGCTTTACCACCGTGTTCGTGGCGCTCGGTGCCAGCGCTTCGTTCGTCGGCGGCCTGATCCGGGCCTGGTCGGCGGAGCTCTCGATTCTCGCCGGCATCGTCATCATCATCATGGGCCTGCACTTCCTGGGGCTGACCCGCATCGGGCTGTTGATGCGCGAGGGACGGCTGACCGCACCGAAGCCGGTCGGGCTGTGGGGCGCCTATGTCATGGGGCTTGCGTTTGCGTTCGGCTGGACCCCCTGCATCGGGCCGATCCTGGCGGCGATCCTGTCGATCGCGGCCGCCGAAGCCACGGTGACCAAGGGCGCGGGCCTGCTCGCGGTCTATTCCCTCGGGCTTGGAATTCCGTTCCTGCTGGCCGCCTTCATGATCGAACAATTCTCCGAGCTGTTCGCGCGGATGAAGCGGCATCTCACCACCGTCGAGCGCGCCATGGGTGTGTTGATGGTCATTACCGGCATCGGTTTCCTGACCGGCGCCGTTACCAGCGCCAGCATCTGGCTGCTGGAAACGTTTCCCGCACTGCAAAATTTCGGCTAACGCCCCGTAACAAACGGGCTATCCGTTGCGAAACTCCTGCCATGACCAGATTGCCGCCCTGCGCGGCCGCAGCGTCTTCGTGCGCACTTGATTTGAGAGGCCGCCGGTGCGGCCTCGCGTCACGATAATAATCGGAGGGGGCCCGCATGAATTTTATCGTCAATCTTCTCATCCTGTTGCCGGCGCAGATCGGCTCATACTTCTCCTGGGCCGGCCCGCTGATCATGCGGCTGGTCGTCGGCTACACCTTCATGCTGGCCGGCTGGGGCAAGCTCACCAATTTGCCGCAGGTCACCGAGAATTTTATCGGCTGGGGCATCCCGTTTCCGAAAATCCTCACCCCCTTCGTATCCGGCGTCGAGTTCTTTGGCGGCGCCATGCTGATCCTCGGCCTGTTCACCCGGATCCCCGCCGCCATGCTGGCGGTGGTCATGCTGGTCGCGATCAAGTCGGCCAAATGGGATGACGTCGATTCGCTGCAAACGCTGCTCGGCTTCGAGGAAATGACCTACTTCGCCGCCTTCACGTGGCTCGCCATCGCAGGCCCTGGTGCCGCCTCCCTCGATCGGCTGCTGATGAATACCCCCGGATACAACAAAGTGCCGGCCTGAGCATCGGCAGCCCCCGCCCTCACAATGCCGTGACATCGCGGATAAGTCTGAGCCCGGATTTTGGCGCGCGCGTAGCTGTCGAGACACCAGCGCTTCCGGGAGCCGCCATGAAACTCGTCCGCCTCGCCGCCTTCGCCCTTGCCGCGCTCGCGGCCGGTTCCGCCCACGCATCCGATGGCGTCAAATGGAGCGAATGGAGCGATGACCTGTTCACCCGCGCCGCCGCCGAAAAGCGCTTTGTGATCCTCGATCTCGAGGCGGTGTGGTGCCACTGGTGCCACGTCATGGAAAAGACCACCTATGCCGATCCGGAGGTCGAAGGCCTGCTGGCGTCGAAATATCTGCCGGTTCGTGTCGACCAGGACGCCAATCCGGATCTGTCGAGCCGCTATGGCGATTGGGGCTGGCCGGCGACCATCGTGTTTGGACCCGACGGCACCGAGATCGCCAAGCTCCGGGGCTATATCGAGCCGGAACGGATGCGGGCGCTGCTCAAGGCCATCATCGACGATCCCTCACCCGGGCCTTCAGTCGGCGAGGCCTTTGAAGTCAAACCTTCAGCATCGGCCTTCCTCAGCAAGCAGCAGCGCGCGGACCTAACCAAGATTGTCGACGAGTCCTACGACGAAAAGCTCGGCGGTTGGGGCGAGAACCAGAAATTCATCGACGCCGACAGCCTGGATCTTGCGATCACCCGTGCAGAGACCGGCGATGCCCTTGCGATCAAGCGCGCGCGACAGACGCTGGACGCTGCAATCGCACTGATCGATCCGGTGTGGGGCGGCGTGTATCAATATTCCGAAGCGGGCTCCTGGACCCATCCGCATTTCGAAAAGATCATGTCGTTCCAGGCGCAGTATCTGCGGCAATACAGCCAGGCCTATGCGCTGTGGAAGGACCCGAAATATCTCAAGGCGGCCCGCGATATCGAGCGCTATCTTGCGGCCTTTCTCTCGGGTCCCGAGGGCGCCTTCTATGTCAGCCAGGATGCCGATCTAGATCACGACACCGACGGCCACAAATATTATGCGCTAGGCGATGCCGGGCGCCGCAAACTCGGCATGCCACGCATCGACAAGAATCTGTATGCGCGCGAGAACGGCTGGGCGATCTCGGCTCTCGCCGCCTATTACAACGTCACCAACGATGTAAAAGCGCTGGCCATTGCCGAGCGTGCTGCGAAATGGGTCAACGCCAACCGCGCGCTGCCGGGCGGTGGGTTCCGCCATGGCGAGAAGGATCGCGGCGGACCCTTCCTCGGCGACACGCTGGCGATGGGCCAGGCCTTCCTCGATCTCTACGCAGCCACCGGCAACCGCGACTGGCTCACCTCCGCGGCCAAAGCCGGCGATTTCGTCGCGACTTTTCGCGACGAGGCCGGTGGCTTCGTAACGTCGAGGAAAGCGGAAGGCAAAACCGGCGTATTGGCAAAACCGGCAAAACTGCTTGATGACCAGGTGCAGGTGGCGCGCTTCATGAACCTGCTCAACCGCTACTACGGCGACGAAACCTATCGCGAGCACGCCTCACATGCGATGCGCTATGCGAGCAGTGCCTCGGCCGAGATGATGCGCCCGTTGCCCGGCGTGCTGCTCGCCGACGAAGAACTCGCGATCGAGCCGACCCATATGACGATCGTCGGCCACAAGGATGCGCCCCGCGCGCAGGCCCTGCATACCCTCGCACGGGCGCTGCCGGCCCGCTACAAGCGCCTGGAGTGGCTCGACCTGCGCGAGGGCAAGCTGCCCAATCCCGACGTCGAATACCCCGATCTCGGCGAGCCCGCGGCGTTCGCCTGCAGCAACCGGATCTGCTCGTTCCCCTCGTTCAATGCCGAAGAGCTGCAGGCCACGGTGAAACAGATGGCAAAGTTGAAACCTTCGCGCGCCGCGATGAACTAGGCGCCGTTCATAAGACGGGCGATGCGCGCCCGCAGCCCCGCGACCATCCCGCCAAGCGGGAAGCGCCCCTCTGTGACCGGCATCACAGCGCCTCCACCCGCTTCAAGCGACAAACGGCCAACAGGAATGAACCGGTGTTGGTCGTCATGGCTTGCTCAAAATATGCTTGCTGGTCGAATGTGGCGCGCGGCTCGCTTGCAGCGATGCTGCTGGCCGTTTCGCTGTTTGCGGCCGGCCCTGCCGGCGCGGAGATTATCAGGAAGGAAGACACGCTGCGCGGGATCACGATGACGCGCGAAGAGTGCGCCGCGAAACCGCAGACCTTCTGGCTCAACGTCTACAGCCAGGATTTCTGTGTCCGGTATTATCTTTCCACCGCCGGAGGCCAGGGCTCGCGCCCGGTCATCATTCTGAACGGCGATCACAACGGTCCGGTTGATCCGACCCGTTGGACCTGGGCAGATCCGTCCAAGGCCAGTGACGTCAACACCGACAAACTCGTCGCTATTGCCGACCATTTCTCGAAGATGGCGAAGACCACCGCGATCTATCTTGGTCGTATCGGCGTCGAAGGCACCTCCGGCACCCATCTATCACGCAAGACCCTCGTCGAGCTGCACCTGATGGACATGGCGCTCGAGGCGCTCCGGCAACGCTACCAGTTCGAAGGCTTCCATCTGTTCGGGGAGTCCGGCGGAGGCCGGCTGGTGTTCGGCCTCGCGCAAATGCGGCGCGACGTCGCCTGCCTGATTTCCGGCTCGGGACAGATCGTGACCCGGGGTCCCGCACGGCCCGGCGATCCTGCCAGGACTTATTTCGACATCACGGGCAAGGTGCAATGGCTCGCGCAGAACCGCGCCCTGCGCATGATGGTCATTAGCGACCCGTATGACCAGCAGGTGCCGACAGCCGCTCAGCAGACCCCCATGGTACAGACCCTGAGACAGGCCGGGCACGTGGTCCCCCACCTCCTCGTCGAAGCCACCGACCCGAAGCGTCACGCGGTGCTCGACTATGGCGCGATAGCGATGGGCGGCTGCGTGCTCGGCCGGCACGACGACGAAATCGCGCGGGCAATAGGCACGCTCATACGCCGCAACGCCGAGACCAACCGGCGTCTGCAAGACGAAGCCCGTGCCAAGTCCCCGCCGCAGACGGCTTCCGACACGATCGCGCGTCAGCCGGGACGCTCGTGACATGAAAGCGACGCAGCGGCCCGGATCAGCAACGGGACAGTCTCGAAACACGGAGCGCGCGATGCGGGTTCTCGCCAGTGTCCTTCTCACCGCCGTCACGATCATCCTGGCGCCGGCAGGCGCGCAGGCCGAAGCGCAGCAGCGCATCTGCCTGGACAACGCCACCCCGCCCGCCCCGAGGGCTGCGGCCTGCTCATTCGTCATCACGAATGCGCCGCCCGCCGAGGCCAGGGAACTTGCCCGTGTCTATCTCATCCGCGGCAATGCCAATCTGGCTCTCGGCGTCTACGACCGGGCGGTGGCGGATTTCGACGCGGCGACGAAAGCCCACCCGACCGCCCATGGCCCGTTCAACAGCCGCGGTGTCGCGTTCCTGCGCCAGAAGCAGCTCGATCGCGCCATCACGGAGTTCGATTCTGCGATCCGGCTCAATCCCAACGATCCCCTTGCCTTCACCAACCGCGGCGACGCCTACCGGACAAGGGCCGCATCGACCGCGCGATGCAGGACTACGACGCCGCGATCGTGATCAATCCAAAGTGGGTCAATGCTTACTTCGGCCGGGCAGCGGCGTTGCAGCAGAAGGCCGGCTCCGATTTCGACGCCTTCGTCAACGAGGGCCGCTTCGAAGAGCTGGCCATCGCGGAATACGGCAAGGTGCTGCAGATCGCGCCGCGACACGCCGGCGCCCTCAGCAACCGCGGCCAGCTACATCATATCTTGCGCAGATACGACCTTGCCATCGCCGACTTCACGCAAGCAATCGAGATCAATCCCGCAAATCCGGCCTTTCTGCGCAACCGCGCGCTGACCTACCGGATGATGCGGCGGTTCGACCTTGCGATCGCGGACTATCGCAACGCGCTCGCGATGACGCAGGATGCCGACGGGCGCAAGCTGATCGGAGAACTGCTGGCTCAGCTCGGCGCCGCCGTCTGAGGCCGTGGCTACACGCCGGCGTCTTACGGAGCACACGCTCGCGCAGCAGCCAACACTCCCGTTGTGCAACGCAACCGGTCATTGAAGCTTCCCGATTATCCCGCGCGGACGGCTTCTGTTGCCATTCTGCCGCGCAACCAAATACTCCCATGCATCGGGGCTTAGACATGGCGGATCGTCCAAATCCAAAAAAGAAAAATTTCTTTCGAAACTCTGTAACCAAATCGCCCGATGCCCCGTAGCTGGTTTCGGATGAGCACTCAAATCGCGGAGGCTAACGGCTTTCGTGAGCCGCCGCGATCTGATTGGCATCCGCTGCTTCCTTAGCGTTGTGCGGGTCGATGATCCCAAGTCATCGAACGCTCACGGCGTCCTGTTGTCGTCAAACAATCATCGAGGAGAACGTCATGAAGTTGAATACGAAATCCGGTGCGACGCTCGCGGCCGCCGCTGCCACTTTGTTCCTCGCCGGCGCGGTTGTGTCGACCGGGTCGACATCGGCAAACGCCGCCGCCGGCAAGTGCATGGTCGGCAACGCCTGCAAGGGCCAGAGCGCCTGCAAGGGCGGCTCGAGCGCCTGCAAGGGCCAGAATGCCTGCAAGGGTCAGGGCTTCTCGATGACCACCGAGAAGGCGTGCACCGCCATGGGCGGCAAGTTCGTCAAGGCCTGACCGTCCCGAATTGACGCGAAAAGGGCCCGGCGTCGTGCCGGGCCTTCACGGTTCATTCCAGCCCGGGAATGTTTCACTTAAGCCCGCCCGATCATTGAAATAAATTTCGCTCGCCGTGTAACCAAGCCAAATCCGCCGCGTATCTATCCCCGGGTACCATCTGTCGGTCCTGATGTCAGTGGCTTGCGGGTGGTGCACCTTCACACTTCTATCTCGAGGAGACGTCCATGAAGATGACTTCCAAGTCCGGCGCCACGATTGCCGCCGCTGCAGCCACGCTGTTCCTGGCTGGCGCGACGATGTCGACCGTCACCTACGCCGCCGGCGAAGGCAAATGCGTCGGCGCCAACGCCTGCAAGGGCCAGAGCGCCTGCAAGAGCGGCGCGAGCGCCTGCAAGGGTCAGAACGCCTGCAAGGGTCAGGGCTTTTCGGCCATGACCAAGGAGAAGTGCGACGCCGCCAAGGGCAAGTATTCGCCCGCCTGATCGAGGCTATCCGGAAAGGGGGGGCCGGTGTATGCCGGGCCCCCTTTCCATGATAATTTGAGGCAATACCCATCGCCCGATCGCGATGCGCGAAGCGGAGACGACATGAACGTCGCGAGCAGATTGCCCAACTCCCCGGCGGCGCTTGGGCGTCCGTTGCAGTCGGATAAGCCACCCTTCCTTGGCTTCGGGCTCGGCCTGCGCGCACAACACTACGACGAGATCCTGAGCGGAAACCCGCCGATCGACTGGTTCGAAGTCATCAGCGAAAACTACATGCTGCCCGGCGGCCAGCCGCTGCGCGTACTTGACCGGATTTGCGAACGCTATCCCGTCGTGATGCACGGCGTGTCGCTGTCGATCGCATCGACCGCGCCGCCGAATTTCGAATATCTGCAGGGCCTGAAAGATCTCGCTGTGCGAGTCGAGCCAAAATGGATCTCCGACCATTTGTGCTGGACCGGCGTCCACGGCAAGAACCTGCACGATCTGCTGCCGATCCCCTACACGTCAGAGGCGCTCGACCACGTGGTCAGCCGCGTTCAGCTGGTGCAGGATTTCCTCGGCCGCGCCATCGTGCTCGAGAACGTCTCGACCTATGTCCAGTTCAACAATTCAGAAATGACGGAATGGGAATTCCTCGCCGAATTGTCGCGCCGTTCCGGTTGCTGGCTGCTGTTCGACATCAACAACGTCTATGTCAGCGCCTTCAACCACGGCTATGACCCCATGACCTTCCTGAACGGGATTCCAGCGGACCGCGTCGTGCAGTTCCACATGGCCGGCCACAGCCACATGGGCACCCACATCATCGACACCCATGATCATCCCGTCTGCGAAGACGTCTGGGATCTCTATGTCGCGGCCATCAAGCGCTTCGGCCGGATCTCGACCATGATCGAGCGCGACGACAACATCCCGCCGCTCGACGAACTGCTCGTGGAAGTGAACCGCACCCGCGAGATCGCGGAGAAGGTCTTAGCCCAATTGGACAAGAACTTGGGCAAGCAGGCGGGATGAGCGACTTCGCGCGGCAACAGGCGGATTTCCAGCGCGGCATCCTGACCGGCGACGACACGGTGCTCACCGAAATCCTCGACAGCCCCCGCGAGAAACGCGAGACGCTGTACGGCGTCTATCGCTACGCCTACGGCTCGCGGCTGGTGGAGGCGCTTCGTAACGACCACGCGTTGCTGCATTCGTATCTCGGCGATGAGGCGTTCGACGAGATGGGCCATGCCTATGTCAAGGCGCGCCCCTCAGAACATCCGAACCTGCGCTGGTTCTCGCAAGGCCTGCCGGAGTTTTTGAGGTCGGCAGAACCCTATTGCAACCATCCTGTTCTTGCTGATCTCGCAGCGCTGGAGAAGGCGCTCAACGACGCCTTCGACGCCGCGGAAGGTCCGGTGCTTGAACTGACCGCCATGGCTTCGTTTGCGCCAGAGCAATGGAACGATCTCAAGTTCCAGCCGCACCCCAGTGCGGCCAGGCTCGATTTGTCGACCAACGCCTCCGCGGTCTGGCTGGCGCTCAAGAACAACGAGACGCCGCCGGACGCGGCCACGCTGGAAGAACCGGCGCGCATCCTGGTCTGGCGCCAGGACACCACGCCAATGTTCCGCGAACTTGCCCCTGAAGAAGCGATGATGTGGGACGAGGCCGCGAGCGGCATTCCGTTCGGCGTGCTCTGCGAGATGTTGGCTACCTATAACGATCCCGATGGCGCGGCGGCACGCGGCGCGGGCTATCTGCATGGCTGGATTACTTCGGGCAACCTGACGGCGGTTTCCACCTGATAACAGAGGCCCGAGACATGGGCACCGATACCGATCACCATTTTATCGAGCGTATGACATGGGACGAAGTCGCGCGGCACATCGCTAATGGTGCTGCGGCGATACTGCCCGTTGGCGCGGCCGCCAAGGAGCATGGTTTCCACCTCCCTCTCAATACCGACCGCATCCAGGCCGAATGGCTTGCGAGCCAACTCGCCGAACGGATCGACGCACTGATCTGGCCGACGCTGGCTTACGGATACTATCCCGCCTTCGTCGCCTATGCGGGCAGCTGCAGTCTTTCGAGCGCGACCTTCGAAGCCGTCGTGCATGAGATCGCGGAAGGCATTCTCGGCAGCGGGTGCCGAAAGCTGTTCGTTCTCAACACCGGGATCAGTACGCTGGCACCGGTCGAGCGCGCTTTGGCGCGGCTTGATGCCGGCAAGGTCATGCATCTGCGCATCCATGAAGGCCCGCGCTATCGCCAGGCCGCCGAACGGCTGGCCGAACAGAGCCATGGCAGCCATGCCGACGAACTCGAGACGTCATCGATGCTGGCGCTGGTGCCACACCTCGTCGATATGGCACGCGCCGAGCCGAGCCCGGCCATCGGAAAGGAGGCGCCCGGCCCCCTGACACCGGTGGATACGAACTCGCCGAATTACAGCCGCTGCGGCAGCTATGGCGACCCGACCTTGGCGACGTCGGCCAAGGGCGAAATCCTGCTCGCCACGATGCTCGACGATCTCAGGGAAAAGGTCGCGGCGTTCGTGACAGACCGAACCGTCGCGCAGCAGCGGCCCGGCACGACCAGAAGCGTGTCGTGATGAAAACCCTCGGCGGCATCAGCTGGATCGTGTTGACCGCCGTCCTCACCGCCATGCCGGCGAGCCTGATTTCGTTCCGCGCCGATGCGCAGTCGGACTATATGCGCGGCGACCGGATGCCGTATGACGCGTTCGACCGGATGCCCAAGACCGACCTCGAAATCGAAGGCGGCACCATCCATGTCGGCTTCGCGCCCGGCGAGATGGCGCTGCCGAGAGAAAAGGTGCTCGACTGGGTCCGGATGTCGGCGAAGGCCGTCGCCACCTATTATGGCCGGTTTCCCGTCGAACAACTGCGGCTGCTGCTGGTGCCGGTCGACGGCGCCCGCATTCGCGGCGGCACGACGTGGGGCTATCGCGGCGCCGCGATCCGCATTCCGCTCGGCCGCGATTCCACCGAGGAGGTTTTGCGGCGCGACTGGGTGATGGTGCACGAGATGGTGCACACCGCCCTGCCCGATCTGAACCATCGCCACACGTGGCTGTCGGAAGGTCTTGCCGTCTATATCGAGCCGGTGGCGCGGGTGCAGGCCGGCGACCTCACGGCAGCGGAAATCTGGCAGGCAATGATGCGCGACATGCCGAAGGGCCTGCCGCAGGCCGGCGATCAGGGTCTCGACAAAACCGACACCTGGGGCCGGAGATATTGGGGCGGCGCGCTGTTCTGCCTGCTCGCGGACATCGAAATCCGAAAGCGAACGAATAATCGCCTCGGCCTGCAGGACGCCATGCGCGGCGTCCTCGCCGCGGGCGGCAATCATGAAAAGGATTGGTCGCTCGATCGTCTTCTCTCCACCGCCGACAAGGCCGTCGGCGTCGACGTGCTGACGACGCTTCATGGCGAGATGGGTTCAAAGCCCGTGACGCCCGATCTCGCGGGCCTGTGGCGCGACCTCGGCCTGAAGCCGCAGGGCGAAAGCCTCGAGTTCGACGACGCTGCGCCGCTGGCGGCGATCCGCAAAGCGATCACTGCGCCGCGCGCGAAATAGCGCTGCGGCTACGCCGTGCCCAGCGAGGGATGCTGCTTCAGCACGTCGTCACTGATCGATTTGGACTGGATGGCGCGAAACAGCGTTCGCGCGGTCGTGGTGTGATTGGCTTGGAGGCAGAGTTCGAGGATCTGCCGCACGGCGGTGTCTCGCAACAGACCATCGGAAATCTTCATAGCAATTTGCATAGCGGCTTTCGCCGCGCGCTCATAACGTTCGATTTCGGACTTGATTTTCGAACGGTCGGCAGCACCGCTGATCTTTTCCGCACTGCTGGCCGCAGAACGGCAGATTTCCCGTATCTTGTTCGCAGCCTGGAGATCTCCGATCGGCCCCTCGATGGGCTCGTCCCAGATATCCTTGGGTGCGGATACGTCCTTTTTGAACCATTGCATGGAATCAGCAGCCAGCGCGTTTGCAAGACAAACAATGCGATCGTGCGATCAGCGGCCGCATTCTCATCCGGGAAAATCAATCGATGGTGACATTCCGGCAACAGAGGTTTGCAAATCCGGATCGTTGCTCTTGGCGTGCGGCCGGCCTCCATGAGCTCGGGCGGCCATCTACGAAATGCCCATGGCCTCCGCCGTGACCTCCACGCTTGCCGATCGCTACACTCGAAGGTAGGGCCGCCCAGACGCCGACAGGGAGCAAAAGTTCCACTCGCGAAGCGGGGAGTGCACGGGCCTTCGGGGAATTCGCGGGAGAATTTGTGCCCGGCCCTAAACCGTCGGCACGATCTTCCCCGGGTTGAAGATGTTTTGCGGATCGAGCGCCTTCTTCAGCGCGCGCATGGCGTCGATCGCCTCATCACCGAGTTCGGCCTTCAGGTATTTCTGCTTGCCCTGCCCGATGCCGTGTTCGCCGGTGCAGGTGCCGCCCATCGCCTGCGCGCGTTCGACCAGGCGGTGCATGAAATCCTCGCCGCGGGCCATCTCGTCGGCATTGTCGACGTCGCAGACCAGCGAGCAGTGGAAATTGCCGTCGCCGACATGGCCGACGATTGGCGACAGCAGGTTGAGCCGCTTCAGATCTTCTTCAGTCTCGGTGACGCAATCGGCCAGCCGCGAAATCGGCACGCACACATCCGTCGCAACCACGCCGGCGCCGGGACGCAGCGCCTTCACCGACCAATAGGCGTCGTGCCGCGCCTGCCAGAGTTTGGTGCGGTCCTCCGGCTTGGTGGTCCAGGTGAAATCGCCGCCGCCACATTCACCAGCGATCTCCTTGAAATTCTTCGACTGCTCCGCGACCTCATTGGCGCTGCCGTGGAATTCCAGCAGCAACAAGGGCGTCTCCGGCAGGGTCAATTTCGAATAGGAATTGCAGGCGCGCACCTGCTCGGCGTTGAGCAGCTCGATGCGCGCGACGGGAATGCCGGTTTGAATTGCAAGGATCGTCGCCTGGCAGGCACCGCGCACCGTCTCGAACGAACAGGCGGCGGCCGCGATCGTCTCCGGAATGCCGCGCAGCTTGATGGTGAGTTCGGAGATGATGCCGAGCGTGCCCTCGGCGCCGACAAACAGATGCGTCAGGTCGTAACCGGCGGAGGATTTCTTGGCCCGCGTGCCCGTGGTGATGATCTCGCCGTCGCCGCGCACGACCTTCAGCGCCAGCACGTTGTCGCGCATGGTGCCGTAACGCACCGCGTTGGTGCCGGAGGCGCGGGTCGAGGCCATGCCGCCGAGCGAGGCGTCGGCACCGGGATCGATCGGAAAGAACACGCCCTGGTCGCGCAGATGCTCGTTCAGCGCCTTGCGGGTCACGCCGGGCTGGATCACGCAATCAAGGTCGTCGGCATGGACTGCCAGCACCTTGTTCATGTCGTGCAGATCGATGCAGATGCCGCCGGCCGGCGCGTTGACCTGCCCCTCCAGCGAGGTGCCGGTGCCGAACGCGATGACGGGAACGGTATGCTTGGCGCAGATCCGGACCACATCCTGGATATCGGCGGTTTCCTGCGCCATCACCACGGCATCGGGCGGCTGGGTCGGCAGCCAGGTGGTGGTATGGGCATGCTGTTCGCGCACCGCATGCGAGGTGATCAGCCGGTTACCGAACCGCGCCGCCAGCGCCTCAACGGCGCTTGCCAGCGCCAGCGGTTCCGGCCGCTTCTCATTGCCCGATATCGTCATCGCCACGCAAAATTCCTCCCGGCTTTGAGCGGACCGTGGCAAAGGATATATGAGGGGTCAAGAGAGATCGGCCAAGGGATGGATGATGACGTCAGCTTCAGCCGCCAAAAACAAACTATCCGATATGCCCCTGCCTTCAGCACCGTTCCTGTCGTCGGTGATGCAGATCGAGCCGCAATGGATCGATTACAACGGCCATCTCAACATGGCCTATTACAACGTGATGATGGACCGCGCGATCGACCAGATGTGGCTGCATCTCGGGATCGGACCTGCGTACATGAAGGAGCGCCACGGCTCGACCTTCACTGCCGAATGCCATGTGCGGTATTTGCGCGAGATTCACCTTGGCGATCCCGTACAGGTTACGGTCCACCTGCTCGCCGCCGACGAGAAGCGCATTCACACCTTTGAAGAGCTGCGCCACGCCACCGAGGGCTGGATCTCCGCGACTTCGGAGAACATGACCATTCACATCGACATGAACACGCGCAAGGCCGCGCCGTTTCCGCCCGATATCCGCGCCCGCATCCAGGCGGTGGTGGATAGCCATGCGGCCGTTCCACGTCCCGAGGGCACCGGCCGGAAGGTGGCGATGCCCTCGAAATAGCTTTTGCTATTATGCAGGCGTCATCCTGTCAGGACGACGGAGCGCTAAACCTGTCCCCGTCCGCGCACGAGGCCAACCACCGCCGAGACCAGGAACAGGATGATGGCGATGAAGAAGATCGCCTTGGCAATTTCGACGGAGGCGCCGGCGATGCCGCCGAAGCCCAAAATACCCGCGATCAATGCGACGACCAGAAACGTAACGACCCAGCTCAGCATGACACCACCTCTGTTTGGTTGCGATCGGCGCGGCTAAGAGGATCGCGCCTGCTCATGCCAAAACAATCCGCCCCGGCAGCGATGGTTCCTGGGTGCGAAACCGGGAATATTTGCCAGCAATGCGGAACAAAATCGCGGGCGCCTGCGAAATAAGGCGCAGGGATAACGCCGGATTAAACCTGTCAAAACAGCCGGACAGGCCCTATATGGCGCTTAATCCCTGCTAAGAAGGCTCCCCTTCACCGCCTCACGGTGCCATCGTGGGGACAAGACGATTCGCATGACAGAGCCGAGCAAGCTGCCCCATCACGGCGTTCCCGAGCACCAGCCCGCAGCTGGCGGCATCGCCGCGCGTGCGCGCGCCACGGCGGCCCCGCAATATCTCAGCGGGCTCAATCCGGAGCAGCGCGACGCCGTCGTGACGCTGGACGGCCCGGTGCTGGTATTGGCCGGCGCCGGCACCGGCAAGACGCGCGTGCTGACCACCCGCATCGCCCATATCCTGAGCCAGGGCCGGGCGCGGCCGCACGAAATCCTCTCCGTGACCTTCACCAACAAGGCCGCGCGCGAGATGAAGCTGCGGCTCGGCCAGATGCTCGGCCAGGCCGTCGAGGGTATGCCGTGGCTTGGTACCTTCCACTCGATCGGCGGACGCATCCTGCGCTACCACGCCGAACTGGTGCAGCTGAAATCCAATTTCACCGTGCTCGACGTCGACGACCAGGTCCGCCTGCTCAAGCAGTTGCTGCAGGCCGAGAACATTGACGACAAGCGCTGGCCGGCGCGAATGCTGGCCGGGCTGATCGACGGCTGGAAGAACCGCGGCCTGACGCCGGCGCAGGTGCCGGCAGGCGAAGCCGCGGTGTTCGGCAATGGCAAGGGCGGCAAGCTCTACGCCAGCTATCAGGAGCGGCTGAAGATCCTCAACGCCGCCGATTTCGGCGATCTGCTGCTGGAGAACATCCGCCTGTTCCGCGAGCACCCCGATGTGCTCCGGCAATACCAGACCCGTTTCAAGTTCATCCTGGTCGACGAATATCAGGACACCAATGTCGCGCAATATCTGTGGCTGCGGCTGCTGTCGCAGGCGCCGGGTAAACCGGGCGTGCCGTTGTCTTCCGTCATCCCCGGCGCACCTGCCACCTCCGTTATTCCGGCAACCACCTCCTCCGTCATTCCGGGGCGCGTCGAAGACGCAAACCCGGAATCTCGAAGTGAAGAGGACTCATCTCGGGATTCCGGGTTCGCGCCTGTCGGCGCGCCCCGGAATGACGAGGGGACTGCCCTGCCCGCGATGGCCGCGCCGAAAAACATCTGCTGCGTCGGCGACGACGACCAGTCGATCTATGGCTGGCGCGGTGCCGAGGTCGACAACATCCTGCGCTTCGAGCACGATTTTCCCGGCGCCAAGGTTATCAGGCTCGAACGCAATTACCGCTCCACCGGTCATATCCTCGCCGCCGCCTCGCATCTGATCGCGCATAATGAAGGCCGGCTCGGCAAGACGCTGCGCACCGAGGATGTCGACGGCGAGAAGGTGACCGTAACCGGGTCCTGGGATTCCGAAGAGGAAGCCCGCGCCATCGGCGAGGAGATCGAGCAGCTGCAGCGCGCCGGCGACAATCTTAATGAGGTCGCGATCCTGGTGCGGGCTTCGTTCCAGATGCGCGAATTCGAAGATCGTTTTGTCACGCTCGGCCTGCCCTATCGCGTGATCGGCGGCCCCAGATTCTACGAGCGCGCCGAAATCCGCGACGCGCTGGCTTATCTGCGCGTGATCAATTCGCCGGCAGACGATCTCGCCTTCGAACGCATCGTCAACGTGCCCAAGCGCGGGCTCGGCGACGCCACCGTGCAGATGCTGCACGACCACGCCCGCAAGCGGCGCATCCCGCTGTTCGAGGCCGCCCGCAACGTGGTCGAAACCGACGAGTTGAAGCCGAAGGCGCGCGGGAGCTTGCGCGACCTCATCCTGCATTTCGACCGCTGGCGCGCGCAGCGCGAGGTCACTGCGCATACGGAGCTGGCCGAAATCGTGCTCGACGAGAGCGGCTATACCGAGATGTGGCAGAAGGACCGTTCCGCCGACGCCGCCGGACGGCTCGATAACCTCAAGGAGCTGGTGCGCTCGATGGAGGAGTTCGAGAACCTGCAGGGCTTCCTCGAACACATCTCGCTGGTGATGGACCGCGACGGCGGCGCCGAGGACGAGGCCGTGTCGCTGATGACGCTGCATTCGGCCAAGGGCCTCGAATTCGACAACGTGTTCCTGCCCGGTTGGGAGGAAGGCCTGTTTCCGAGCCAGCGCACGCTCGACGAACAGGGCCGCGCCGGTTTGGAAGAAGAGCGTCGGCTCGCCCATGTCGGGCTCACGCGGGCGCGCCGCCGCGCCAAATTGTATTTCGCCACCAACCGCCGCATTCACGGCACCTGGTCGACCACGATCCCGTCGCGCTTCCTCGACGAACTGCCGGCTGACAATGTCGAGATCACGGAATCCAAGGGCGGCTCGGGCTGGGGCGGCGCCGGCGGCTATGGCGCCTCGCGCTTCGACAACGTGGAATCCTTCGGCTCCAGCTACACCACGCCGGGCTGGCAGCGCGCGCAGGCCAACCGCGCCCGCAACAACCAGGGCGGCCGTCACGGCCAGACCCGCGACGGATTTGAGGAAAGCCAGTCGCCATTTTCAGGTTCGCGCGGCGATACCTCACGGGGCGAAACCGGCAGCTTCTCGCGCACCAAGCGCGGGCCGATGGTGATCGAAGGCGAGCTGGTCGCCAAATCCACTGGCACCGTTTCGGAATTCTCGCTGGACGACCGCGTCTTTCACCAGAAATTCGGCTACGGCAACGTCGTCAAGATCGACGGCAACAAACTCACCATCGCCTTCGAGAAGGCCGGCGAGAAGAAGGTGGTCGATAGTTTCGTGGAACGGGTGTGAGCGGCAGAAATCGAAACGTCAATTTAGGCCTCGGCGGTGCGCCACTCTACAATTGTGCTGCCGTCATGAGGTGATGTTTCAAAGCGAGCCTTCAGTACTTGGCGTGCGAACGATCAACCCTCAGGCGATCCCCAATAGCGATTTTGAGAGCCTCATGTCGCTCGCGATCCCGAGCCAATGCTGGATGTGTTTCGATAGAAGCGTCCCCTCGTCTATAGGCTGAGTTCCAACGCAACCAAATTTCCCAATCTTCCGTAACGAGCGCTAGAAGGTTTTCATCAACAGGCGAAGCGAAGTATGTGTCGCCAAATTCGTCTGAACTGTAGTCGAACTCCGCCTCATAAATATGTGGCACACCATCGAAATCGGCGATGCCTAGACGCGGCCCATCGTAGTAATTGTTCACCGTGTGTACCCGATCCCAGGCCATTGAACCTCCTTGCTCGTGATCTCAAGCCCGAGATCGCCGACTCCGGCCTGTCTGTCCTTGCACGTACTCGCGCAGCGCCCGATTGATGCGCGTTTGATAGCCCTCACTGGATGTCGTTTGGCTCTTGAACCAGGCCACGACATCGGCGTCGAGACGAAGTGTCAGTTGCTGCTTGACGGGCCGATAGAACGCCCCACGCCTGGCGCCGGACCAGTCGAGCAGTTCCGGTGCGTCCGAGGTGTCGATCGCGCTATCGGGCAGCGCGGCCAGCGACTTCAGTTCCTCCTGCTGCTCGCGCGTCAACCGCTTAGAGATTTCCTTCTTCATAGGCTTTCCTTTCGCGGGCAGTAGCCTTGCGCGCGCTGATAATCCGCCCGACCGGCTCGTCGTCTTCGGAATTGGCTTCGGGCAAGGTGTGAACCACCAGCAGCAAGATCGGCCCAACAAGTCCGATCGTTTGCCAGCGGTCTCCGTCGGGATGCGGGTCGGGCTTCGACGCATGGAGTGGATCGTCAAACACCAGTATCGCGGTTTCGAACGATAGGCCGTGCTTTACCCGGTTTGCCGTCGCTTTGTTCGGATCCCACGTCCAGCGCACGGTCACCTCATCTGTAGCTACAAATATGGCACTACAATTTTGTGACGTCAAGGGCCCGTTGCCCCGCCCGCGCCCCGGCTGACCGCTCCACCGGCTGCCTTTCGGTCGTCCCACCCCTCGCATCGAGAACACGAAACGAAGACCTTGCGCTCGATAGGCCGCGAGTGATCAACTCTCGAACCGGAATGCTCCTGCACTGTTGGAGAAAACATGATGTTGAAGAAGATTGCGATCGTGGCTGGTTTGGGACTGGCGCTATCAGTCACGGCGGAGGCCCAGACACCGCGCAAGGGAGGCGTCATTCGGATGACGGCGCCCTATGGCTCGAGTTTCACCAGCATGGACATTCATACGACGCAGCGAGCCCAGGACGAGATCGTCGCCAAGGGCCTGCATCGGTCGCTCTACATTTGGGACTCCGCCGAGGGCAAGCCGGTTCCGGAGCTTGCCAAGGAGGCCACCGTCTCGGGCGGCGGTCTTGTTTATACCTTCAAGCTGCGCGACGACGCTTATTTCCACCACGGTCGCAAGATGACGGCTGACGACGTCATCTGGAGCTACAACCGCATCATGGACGGCGCCAAGGCCTATCCCGGCGCGCGTTTTGTCCGCATGATCGAGGGTGCCTCCGAGGTCGAGAAGGGCAAAGCCAAGGAAATCTCCGGCCTGAAGAAGATCGACGATTTCACCCTCGAAATGAAGCTGACCGAGAAGGTCGATCCAGGTTTCTATTTTTTCACCGCGCTGACTTCGATCTATCCGGCCGACGAGGGCGCCAAGGACAGCTTCATCCAGAAGCCGATCGGCCTTGGGCCGTTCAAGTTCGTCGAGCACGTGCCGGGATCGCGCGTCGTGCTGGAGCGGTTTGACAAGTTCTACAAGCCCGGCAAGCCATACGCCGACAAAATGATCGTGTCGATCATGGCTGAAGCCGCGGCGCGCGATGTCGCCTTCCGCAACAAGGAAATCGACACCTCGGTGCTCGGGCCCGCGCAGTATGTCGCCTATCAGGCCGACCCCGCCCTCAAGAGTACCATCGTCGAAGTCGCCGAGGTCTTCACGCGCTACATGGGCATCAATCCCTCATTCAAACCGTTCTCCGACAAGCGGGTGCGGCAGGCCATCAACCATGCGATCGATGCCGACCTGATCATCAACAAACTGGTGAAGAACAAGGCCTATCGCGCCACCAGCTGGCTGCCTTTGACCTCCCCCGCCTACGACAAGACCATGAAGCCCTACGCCTTCGATCCTGCAAAGGCAAAGCAGTTGCTCGCGGACGCGGGCTATCCCACCGGCTTTGAATTCGAATGGACGGCGAGCCAGAATGAAAGCTGGGGCCTGCCGATCGTCGAGGCCATCATCCCGATGCTGGACCGGGTGGGCATCAAGGTGAAGGTCAAGCAGGTCGAGACCGCGGTGCTGGCGGAGGTCGCCCGGAAGGGCGAATTCCAGGCCTTCATCTATTCCCAGGCCACCGGCCCGGATCCTCAGGCTGCCCTGAAATGCTTCCACTCGGCGACGCCGCAATCGGCCTGCAACTACACGGCTTTCAAGAACGCGGCCTTCGACAAGCTGCTCGATGAGGCCGGGCAGACCGACGACGCCGCCAAGCGGGTCCAGCTGATGCAAAAGGCCAATGCCCTGCTCTACGACGAAGCGCCGGTCTGGTTCTTCAACTACAACAAGGCGGTCATGGCGGTGCAGCCCTGGCTCAAGGGGATTCAGTTGAACGCGACCGAACTGACCCACCAGAACGTCGAAGACCTCTGGGTCGACGCGTCCTCGCCCGCCAAATGAACTAGCCAACTACAAGTGACACGCGCTCTCGCCTCCCTCCATCGCAAGACGATGGAGGGAGGGAGGAACAGGGTCCAATGCTCTCGTTCGCGATCCGTCGAATCCTGCAAACCATTCCGACCGTGCTGGCTGTCGTGCTGGTGATCTTCGTGCTTTTCAGCGTCGTGCCGGGCAGCATCATATCGAGCATGAACGATGACGGCCGCGGTCCGACGGACCCGGCGGTGGTGGAGCGCATGAAGAAGCAGCTCGGCCTCGACGATCCCGTCTACGTGCGCTTCAGCTCCTACATCGCCAAGCTCGCGACCGGCGATTTCGGGACGTCGTTCCGGACCCGCGAGCCGGTCACGACCATGCTCGCCAAACGGATGTGGCCGACGCTGCAATTGATCTTCGCGTCCATGACGTTTGCGATCGTAATTGGCGTACCGCTGGGGTTCATCGCGGCGCTGCGGCCGGGCAGCTTCGTCGACACGCTCTCGATGGTCCTGGCGGTGTCGGGCCTTTCAATGGCCAAATTCTGGCTCGGGCTGCTGCTGATGTACCTGTTTGCGTTGAAACTCGGCTGGCTGCCGAGTTTCGGCTATGGCGATGGCGGGCTCAAATATCTGATCCTGCCTGCCGTGACCCTCGGCGTCTCGCCGATGGCGCTGCTGGCGCGAACGACGCGCGCCGCGGTTCTCGAGATCATGACCGCGGATTTTGTCCGTACCGCGCGCTCGAAGGGCATGAGCGAGACCCGGGTGGTGAAATGGCATGTGATGCGCAATGCGCTCGTCCTCATTCTCACCACGATCGGCCTGCAATTCGGCGCGTTGATGGGACAGGCGGTCGTTGTCGAGAAACTGTTCTCCTGGCCGGGCATCGGCTCGCTGCTGGTCGACAGTGTGCTGCAGCGCGACCTTCCTGCCGTCCAGGGCTCCATCCTCGTGGTGGTACTGTTCTTTCTGACCATCAATACGATGATCGACCTGCTCTATGCCGTGATCGATCCCAGGATCAGATACGCATGAGGTTAGGGGCCAATCTCGTTATCGGCGGGGCATTGTTCGCGCTTGCGATCTTCGTCGGCCTGCTCGCGCCCTGGCTGGCGCATACCGATCCCGTCATGGATGCCAACCTCTTGAATGCCGAGGAGCCACCGAGCTGGATCTGGTGGTTCGGCACCGATGCGCAGGGCCGCGACATTTATTCCCGCGTCGTGCACGGCGCGCGCATCTCGCTGACGGTCGGCATCGTCTCGCAGCTCGTCAACAGCGTCATCGGCGTGACACTGGGCCTGACGGCGGGCTATTGGGGCGGCTGGTGGGACGATTTCGTCAATGGCCTGACCAATCTCATGCTCGCGATCCCGTCGCTGATCTTTGCGCTGGCCATCATGGCGGTCCTTGGACCCGGCCTGACCAGCCTGCTCATCGCGCTCGGCTTGACCAACTGGTCCTTCACCTGCCGGATCGCACGGGCGTCGACGCTGTCGCTCAAGAGCCAGGGCTATGTGCAGGCCGCAAAAGTGCTCGGCTACGGCGATTTGCGCATCATGATCACCCAGCTGGTGCCGAACATGGTCGGCCCGATCATCGTCATCGGCACGCTGGGCATGGGCGGCGCAATACTGGCCGAAGCCGCCCTTTCGTTCCTCGGCCTCGGGGTCCGCCCGCCCTATCCAAGCTGGGGCAGCATGCTCTCGGAAGCCCGCGACCAGATCACGACGGCGCCGTGGCTGTCGATCTTCCCCGGCCTCGCCATCTTCCTGACGGTGCTCGGTCTCAATCTGCTCGGCGACGGCTTGCGTGACGTTCTCGATCCGCAGTCGCGGAGCCGGCGCACATGACGGGGCCCCCTCTGCTCGAAGTCGAGGATCTGCGCATCGATCTCAACTATCGATCCAGCCATGTTGCGGCGGTCGAGGGCGTTTCGTTCCGCATCGACCGTGGCGAGACTTTTGGACTCGTCGGTGAATCCGGCTGCGGCAAGAGTATTACCGCGCTCGCCTTGATCGGCCTGTTGCGCCAGCCGCTTTCGATCGGCGCCGGCGCCATCCGATTTGACGGCCGGGAAATCCAGAGCCTTTCGGCGGCCGAGCAGCGCGCACTGCGCGGCAACCGCATCGCCATGATCTTCCAGGAGCCGATGACGGCGCTCAATCCGGTCTCGCCCGTGGGCCGGCAGATCGCCGAGATGTTCGTGCTGCATCAGGGCAAGGACTGGCGGGAAGCCAACCGACTTGCGGTGGAAGCGCTGGCGAGCGTCCGCGTCCCCGCACCCGAGCGGCGGGTGAAGGATTACCCGCACCAGCTTTCGGGCGGCATGCGCCAGCGCGTGATGATCGCCATCGCTCTCGCATGCGGGCCGGATCTTCTGATCGCCGACGAGCCGACCACCGCGCTCGACGTCACCGTACAGGCGGAGATCATCGAGCTGATGCGCAATCTATGCGCCGAGCGAGGCACCGCCATCTTGATGATCAGCCATGATCTCGGCCTGGTCGCCAATGTGTGCCGCCGCGTCGCCGTCATGTATGCCGGCCGCATCGTCGAGGAGCGCGGCTCGGACGACATCTTCCGCGCCAGCGCGCATCCCTACACGCAAGGCCTGGTCGACTCGCTTCCTCGGCTCGGGAGCCGCGCGGCGCTTGGCCGGACACGGCTGACGGAGATTGCGGGCGTCGTGCCGGCGATCACGGATTTCCCGGACGGCTGCCGGTTCAATCCACGCTGCGCGCGGGCGACCGACATTTGCCGGACCACCGAGCCGGAGACGACGTTGCTCGGTGCAGGCGGGCTGGTCAGGTGCCATCACCATGCATGAACCGGCGGGAAGACCCGGCGACGATGTCATCCTCAGCGTAGAGGATCTCGCGGTCCATTTTCCCGTTGGTGGCGGCTTGCTGGGCGGCGGCCGGCGGCTGCTCCGTGCGGTCGACGGCGTCGATCTCGAACTGAAGCGCGGCGAGTGCCTCGGTCTTGTCGGCGAATCCGGATGCGGCAAGTCGACATTGGCGCTTTCGATACTGGGCCTGCAGGCACCGACACGGGGCCGCATCGTGCTGGACGGACAGGTCGTAACGGGAGGGCGATCGGGCGATCGAAAGGCGCTGGCCCGTATCGTGCAAATCGTGTTTCAGGATCCCTATGCCTCGCTCAATCCGCGCCAGACCGTTCGCCGCACGCTGGAAGACCCGCTGCGCCTGCACGGCGTGACGGCCAAGAGCGAGGTCGACGACCGTGTCGCGGCGATGCTCCGGCATGTCGGCCTGCGGCCCGAACAAGCCGGCCGCTACCCGCATGAATTCTCGGGCGGCCAGCGTCAGCGCATCGGCATCGCCCGCGCGCTGATCCTCAATCCCAGGATTGTCATCTGTGACGAACCCGTATCGGCGCTGGATGTCTCGATCCGCGCCCAGATCATCAATCTGCTGCTGGAACTGAAGGAAACGCTCGGCCTCTCCTACATCATGATCAGCCACGACCTCGGCGTGGTCGAGCACATGAGCGACCGGGTCGCCGTCATGTATCTCGGCCGCATTGTGGAGAGCGGCCACTGGCGCGAGATCTTCGAACGGCCGGCGCACCCGTATACGCAGACCCTGATATCCGCCATTCCCGATCCGCTGCGCCGCGCGCCGCTTGCTACGATACCGGGTGAGCTTCCCAATCCGCTCAATCCGCCGGACGGCTGTGCGTTCAGTCCGCGCTGTCGTTACGCCGAAGCCGTGTGTCGTCGCGAGCCCCGGCCATCGCTCGAAACGCGCCCCGACGGACACGCGGTCCGCTGCTGGCGAGCCGACGAGATTGCCGGTGAGACGGCGCTGGCCGCGACGGAAAACTGAAATACCCAGGACGGTGAGCACGTGACGCTATGAGTCCAAAAACGGGACTTTACCGGAAAACCAGCCATGTCGGTTATTTGCCAGCAACGGACTCGTGCACCGCAGCGGATGGCACAATCATTCGACACACCCTCGCAGCCAACCCCGCTGGCGCGTCGATCAGCCTTGCGGATCGATGAGCACTCCCGGGTTGAGCATGCCTTGCGGATCGAGTTCTCTTTTTGCTGCCCTAAACGCGGCCGCGAAAAGTCCCGGGCGCTGCCGATCGTACCAGGGCCGATGATCACGGCCAACAGCGTGATGATGCGTGATAGTACCACCCGCCTCAATCAGCGCATCGCTGGCCGCATTCTTGATCGCCTGCCACTGCTCCAGAAGAGCACCGTGGCGGCCGAGTGCGTGGAAGGAGAAATACGGTGCGGGCCCGTCCGGATAGACATGGGTGAAGCGGCATGTGACCTCGCCTTTTACGCCAGTCGCCTGGAGGATCGCACGCTCCGTCGCCGCCTTCACTTCATCGTGGAAACTTTCGAACCGATCCCAGGTGATAGCGGTCTCAAAGGTGTCATTGATGAGACCGGCCGGCGTCAGAAACTCGCGCGCATAGGGCATACGAATGAATGCATTGCGCCAGATTCCTGCCGTGCCTTCGAGATGTGCATCGCCGGCCTTTGCGACCTCCGGCGTCCCGCCATGGTCGGCGCAGCATTCGAGCGCGCGTGCCATCCAGGCGTCCGGTGAATGGTCGCCGGATTCAAAGCCCAGCACCATGATCGCGACGCTGCCATCGGCGGAGCCGGTGTTGAATGCCTCTTGCGCGTCAAGGATGCGGCAGTTCGATGGATAGAGGCCGGCCTGTGCGACGGCGCGCAGCGCGCGCGCCGCACCGAAGAACGAATGGAAACGAACCGATGCGCCGGCACGGAATTTCGGGCGTGGCTGCAATCGCATCCAGGCGCGCGAAATCACCCCGAGCGTGCCTTCCGAGCCGATGAACATGCGGTCGGGGCTCGGTCCGGCACCCGATCCCGGCAAGCGGCGCGTTTCCAGCACGCCGCGCGGGGTTACGACGCGCAGGCTTTCGACGAAATCGTCAATATGCGTGTAGAGACTAGCGAAATGGCCGCCCGATCGCGTCGCGATCCACCCGCCAAGGGTTGAATATTCGAAACTCTGTGGAAAATGCCGTAACGTGAGCCCATGCGGCTTAAGCTGGCTCTCCAGGGATGGACCATAGGCACCACCTTCGATCAGTGCGGCGCGCGATATCTGATCCACCTCGATAACCTTACCGAGATTACGGAGGTCAAGAGTGATCGCTGCCTTATAGCGAAGCCCGTCGACTCGCGACTCGACACCGCCGCAGACACTCGACCCGCCCCCGAATGGCGTAAGCGAGGCGCTGGCACCACCGGCCCAATCCATCACAGCGGAAATCTCTGCTTCGTTGCGTGGATAGGCGACCACGTCGGGCGCGCTGTCGTAGTCGCCGAGCATGGCTCGCACGTAGTCTGGATAGGATTTGCCATACGCGTGCGCGACGCGATCGTAGCGTTCGCTCGTGCAGAAAGCGGCAAGCGAGGCCGGCGGCGCCACGCGCGGCGCGCGCAGCGCCAGGTCCTCGAGACGCGGGACAGCTTTTGTCTCGAATGCATCGCGTGCAAATTTTGCGCGGTAACGGCCGAGCACAAAGGCCTGCTCCTCAGCAGTCATGCCTTCGTCTTCGCGGCCCCAACCGTAATGTTTTAGCCTCGCATCGCTCATGGCTTCCTCGTTCTGTTTTCAACTGTGAGTTTGGAGTTAGCCGCCATACCGGCTCTTAATCATGTGAACGCGTAAAGGGCACAAAGCGCACGAGAGCGACGGCGCGCGTTGTCGTCTTGTCGGGGGCAATTTTTTCGACGACCGTGAGGTGCTGAGTGGTGTAAGCGGGCCCGACCGGCATGACGAGCCGACCACCCACTTTAAGCTGCTCAATCAGCGGCGGTGGTGGCTGCCCGAGCGCGGCGGTCACGACGATGGCGTCAAACGGACCGCATTCGGGCCAGCCACCATAACCGTCGCCAAGCCTGACGCTTACGTTTTCATACGCGAGGTTTCTCAGTGTTTTCGCAGCCGTCTCGGCCAATGCCGGGATAATCTCGATTGTGCAGACCTTTCGCGCCAGGTGCGCAAGGATGGCGGCCTGATAGCCCGAGCCCGTACCGACTTCGAGCACGACATAATCCGGAGCGATGCGGGCTAACTCAGTCATCAAGGTGACGACGAACGGCTGCGATATGGTCTGGCCGAGGCCGATCGGAAGCGGCCTGTCTGCGTATGCGATGGAGCAAGATCGCTCAGGGATGAACAGATGGCGTTTCGTTTGCCCCATGGCCTCGAGGACCCTCTCCGACAGGGCCTGCTGTCCCAAACCACTGGCGTAGGACCGGGCGTGGGCCCGGATGGTTTCGACCATGGCGGCGCGTTCGCGGACACATTCGGTGTCCTGTGCGGTCGCTTCCCGCGCGACGGCAACCATGGAAAGCACGAGCAGCAGCAAGTTCTTCATGATGGTGCGGTCTCCAGTCGGTCCACGATTCGCGTCGACCGCTTGAGGGCAACGAGTGGATTCGACCCATCAGCCGCGAAAACACGGCGTCCAGCGACTGACCGTAATTCGGCAAGCCCTGATACCATGACTGCATTTGGCCGGTAAGTTGACTTCTCCGCACACATCGCCGCGGAAATGCGCGCAAAGCAACGTCGCTTGTTGCGATCAAGTATGACAGAGGACCTGACCGAACTAACGCCCCTCATCGGATTCAAGGTCCGCAAGCGCGGTGCAGCCCAATAGGCGATTCGTCACAGCTGGTCGCGTCCGGTAAGTTCGCTCGTGAAGAGATCTTCAGCGGCCGGCTCAGATCCAGTGAGAGGTCATCGAATGAAACGGCGCGAGTTCATTGGAACCATTGGTACGGTCGCTCTGCTCCCGTTGATGGCACGGGCGCAACAATCGAAGAAAGTATACCGGATCGCGATATTGCATCCATCGCACCCGGTAGCTGAGCTGACCGAAGTCAGCAGTTTCCGGTACTGGCGCGAATTCTTCCAGGAGCTTCGCCGGCACGGCTATGTCGAGGGACAGAATCTGACAATCGAGCGCTATTCCGGCGAAGGGCGTGTCGAGAGCTACCCTAAACTCGCCCGTGATGTCTCAACTCGCAGTCTCGATCTGATTTTTGCGATCACGGTGTGGATGGTGGCCCCTCTCAAAGATTCGACCCGCACCACCCCGATCGTTGCGATGACCAGCGATCCGGTCGATCTGGGCCTTGTCTCAAGCATGGCACGGCCGGGTGGCAATATCACAGGTGTCAGCGTCGATGCCGGACTGGAGATTTGGGGCAAGAGGCTTCAGCTTTTCCGGGAGGTCGCCCCAGCAATATCGAAGCTGGGAATTCTGGCTTTGCGACGAAACCCCGAAGGAGCTGCAATGCAGGCGACGGCGGAGAAAGCAGGCATCAGTGTAGTGGGCTCCTCTTTTCTCGATAATGGGAGCGAGCCAGAATATCGTCGTGTCTTCGCCCTCATGTCACAGGAAGGCGCCGACGCGCTCTTTGTCGATGGCAGTCCGGAACACATTACGAAGCGACAACTAATCGGCGAACTGGCTGAGAAGTACCAGCTGCCGGCCATTTATCCATTTCGTTCATTTGTGGAGGCCGGCGGGCTCATGGCCTATGGCATCGACTTTCTGGAGATTTTTCGCCAAGTCGCCCGTACGATTGATCAAATCCTCAAGGGTGCGCAACCCGGTGATATTCCGTTCCAACAACCTACGAAATTCGAACTCGTCATTAACCGCAAGGCTGCGACCAACATTGGGTTACTGCTTCCAGAGCCGTTGCTCGCTCGCGCCGACGAAGTAATCGAGTAAGCGGATTGTGACTTCCGTTGTTCGTCAGAATAATCGGTCTCGAACGTCCGCTTTTCGGCAACGATGCTGATCGAGGGCGAACTGGCCCGCCAAATCCACCGGCACGGTTCGGAGTTCTCGGGACGATCGCGTGTTTCATCAGAAATTCGGCTACGGCACGCCGTGGAGATCGACGGCAACAAGCTCACCATCGCGTTCGGAATGCGGCGCGTTGCAACGCGCCGACTCAAGAAAAGAGCGCCTCACATGCCGCGGCTGGCAAATACCTTTTGGCAGCTCGAACTCAGCTTGGCCCTGTTCTGTTGCAGGCATGTTTGAACCGCTCCATCATCGCCCAATTGCTTTCGGCAAAAGCGCTGTGCATCTCGTGTGCAGGCGTGCTGTTCTTGCGGTGTACCCTTGTGACCCTGTGCAAAAGACAGCGAGGTCTCGGTCAGCAGAATGACCAGAACCAGGACGATTGAACGCATAACGATGCTCCCTATGTTGACCGGAATAAACGTTGCTCCCGGTCTGCGGTTCCTCGATCGACATAGCCCCGTGGCAGCGGCGGCCTTCCGATCCGATCCGCCGGGATGAAACATATTCTCGGGAAAAAGTGGCAACTTTTGTCGCCCGATCGAATTGAATGTAAGCGCGACAGATTTTGGAGTTCGAAATGGACGACGATTTTCCGCTGAAGACTGCTGTCGATCGAGCCTGGACAGTGCACTTGGCCACGCACGATGATGTGGACGCGGCCGATCCGCGTCGTTGCTCGCTTGAGAGGTACCTGAGCGGAAAATGGCAGGCTGGTGAAAGCGATCCCGAAGAACTGACATGCTCCGGCCTTTCGTATCTGGATCGCCTGGGATCCGAGAGTTGGTGATGGCAAGCTTTGCAAAGGCCCTGACCGAACTCGCAATACAAAGCGCGCGACCGGATTGGACGCTGGCCGCCATTGCAAGTCTCATGGCAGCCGGCGTCGCGACGTCGCTTCGATATGCGTTTGGATAAGGGTCTGACCGATGGCGGATACGCGCGGCTTGAGATTCATCGGACTTGCCTTCGCAATCGTGGCCCTGGCCGTCACTGCAACAGCGGCGGTGGTTGCGACCGCTGAGGCCGAGCGGCTCGACGTGCAATCGACCCGCCAACCGTAAACAGTCCTGCGCCGATTTTGAGTTTCGTCCGGTCTTGAGTTTCGTCAGGCTTGCGCGCCGCCAGCCTGCGTCGCAAAGCCGCAATGGCGGTCATAGACCGATTGCCGCGCTCGCGCGTTGAGCGTGACGGGCGACTAACGAGCTGCCAGGTAGCGACGATCATGCTTGCACCCAGCCTTCGCCTTTCAGCATTTCTTCTCGGCGTTTCGATGGTCGCGGCGAGCGTCGGCTCATCCGCGGCTCAGGAGAAAAGGCATGGTCCGCCTGCGGGCGCGGGCGGGCCCGCGGGTCCGCCGCCCGGCATGGCGCGGCCTGCCGCCCCGCCACCCGCCATGGCCCGTCCTGCCGCCCCGCCCCCCGCCATGGCGCGGCCCGCCGCCCCGCCACCCGCCATGGCGCGGCCCGCCCCACCTCCTGCAATGGCCCGCCCTGCACCGCCGCCTGCCATGGCGCGGCCCGCCGCGCCGGCAATGCGTCCGGCTCCGCCGCAACAGCGTCCGGCCATGGCGCCGCGTCCGGCGCCGCAGATCGCGGCGCCACCGCGCCCGGCCGCTCCGAGGATCGCGGCACCACCGCGCCCAAGCGCACCAGCTGCCGCGGCTCCATCCCGGCAGGATCGGATCGGCCAGCGCGAGCAGCGCATTCAGCCGCCACAGCAGGCGATTCAGGAGCGGCAGCGCGACGGGCTTTCGCCCCGCAACGCGCAGCGCCAGGAGCGCATCGACCGGCTGCAGCAGCGCGTGCAGGACCTGAAATCTCAACAACCGCAAGACCAGCGCGCCCAGCGCGCGCAGCAACGCTTGCTGCAGACGGAACAGCGGCAGCTCCAGCGCGAGGAGCGACTGCAGCGGCTCCAGCAAACCGCGCAGGAACGGCAGCGCGACACGCTCAACCGGGAGAGCGCGCAACGCGAGCAGCGCATCGACCGCTTGCAGAAGCGCGTGCAGGAGCTGCAGGCGCGCCAGCCGGATGGCGTGCGGGCGCAACGCGTGCAGCAACGATTGCTGCAAACCGAACAGCGGCAGCTCCAGCGCGAGCAGCGGCTCCAGCAACGTGATGTGGCGCGCCGGCAGGAATTGGGAATGCCGCCGCCTTCCGGCAGGCAGGCCGAGACCGTCGGTGCAGCCGTGCAGGCCGCCGCCCGCGGGCGGTTTGCCGAACGCTTCCGCAGCAATCCTGATCCGCAGGTCCAGGCGGCGCTCGAGGGCGGCCGGCATGGCTGGGCTCCCCGCCACGCCTGGAAGCGCGGCCTGCGCGCGGCATTCGTGCCGTGGGCCGGCCACGTGTTCTGGCCCTATGCCTATTCCGACATTTTCGAATACACGTTCTGGCCCTCCGGCTACGACGTCGGTTATTGGGCCTACGCCTATGATGACTTCGTCGATACCGTGTTCTGGGGCGCGGACAGTCCGTATTCCGCCTACGCCAGGCTCAGCCCGACCGGGCGCCAGGAGAGCGACGGCGTGATCGGCGGCTCCCGGCCGCGCGACAGCTCGGGCATGAGCCAACAGGCTCTCAGGCAACTGTGCGAAGCGCCTGAAAAGGGCATCACCGCATGGCCGATTGCTTCAATCGAGGAAGCGGTGCGGCCGACGTCCGAGCAGCGCGCATTGCTCGACGAGTTGAAGGACGCAGCTGCAATGGCCGCTGCCGCGTTCAAGGAATCCTGCGGCGATCAGTATGCGATGACTCCGCCCGGCCGCTTGCGGTCGATGACGAACCGCATCAGCGCCACGCTCGAGGCGGTGCGGACCGTGCGGCCGGCCCTGGAGAAATTCTATGGCGCGCTCAGTGACGAGCAACAGGCTCGCTTCAACGCGCTCGGTCCTGATATCGGCGATCGCTCGAAACCGCAGCCGCAGCAGGAAGCAAACGCGCAGGATACTTGCGGCGAGCCGAAGCCCAGCCTGACCAACCTGCCGATCGAACGGATCGAGACGGTGATACGTCCGGCGGGCAAGCAAAAGGAAGCGCTCGACCGCCTGCGCGACGCGACGGAGAAGGCCGTTCAGACGCTGCAGGCGGCTTGTCCGGTGGACGTGCCGCTCACGCCGGTCGGACGCCTGGAGGCGATGGAGAAGCGGCTCGAGGCCATGCTGCAGTCAGCCAAGCTGGTGCAGCCGGCGCTCGACGATTTCTATGCCACGCTGGCCAGCGAGCAGAAGGCGCGCTTCAACACGCTGGGACGGTTCGCGGGCCGCTGATTGCAAGCGATCGATCGCCGAAATTGTGTGCCAATGATCGACATTGTTGTGTCAACAGCGTCACTCTGAGACGCCGCAAAGCAGTGCGATGAACGTTCATCTTAAATAGTTACCGTAATTCTTAAATCGAGTTTGCTCCCGCTCCAAAAGACCATATCGACCGAAGCGCGATAGCTGAGGGTTCGATATGTCGGAAGCAATTTATGACCTCATCAGGTCCCGGGCAGCACCTTTCAATTGGCGGATCGCCGCGATTGCAGCCTTCACGGTCCTGGTCGTGGCAGTTGCGGCCATGGTCCACGTCGTTCCCTACGGCCGCGCGGTGTGGGATTTCGTCTTCATCCTCGATGGCGCCTATCGCATCGGCCACGGCCAAATTCCGCACGTCGATTTTTCTTCGCCGATCGGCGCGCTCACGCTTTATCTGACCCATTTTGCCGAACGTCTGTTTCCCGGCGGGCAGCCGTTCATCGGCCTGCACGCGCTGGCGTGGCTGATGGTGGTGCCGCCGTTCGCCGTCATCGCATCGCGCATTCAATCGCCCTGGGGTTTTGCCGCCAGCTTCGCGGTTCTCGCCGTGGTGGTTCTCGTGCCCTACACGCTCGACTCCACCATGCTCTCCGAGATCAGCTATTTTGCCACCTATAACCGTTTCGCCACCGCGATCCTGTTCCTGGCAGCATTGTGGTATGTGCTGCCGAAGGCCCGTGGCGACGGCGTGTTGCTGGGTTACCTGCTGACCGCCCTGATCTTCATCAAGATCACCGCCGCTATCGCAATGCTCGGCCTCGTCGTCGCGGCCGTGCTGCTCGGTCGCGCGCGAGCCGCCGCGCTGTTCGCCATGCTGTTGGTTGCCGCCGCGTTGGCGGGACTGGTCGAACTGGCGACCGGAGGGCTCGTCTCCGGCTACCTGCACGACATCGTCTCGATGAGTGCTTTGAACCGGGGCGGCGCCGCCTTCCGGCTCGCCGCCTCGGCGGCTCGCAATTGGCTGCCGCTTGTGGTCACGATCACGATCGTCGTGCTCGCGGCCCGCGAACTCGATTTCACCGCGGCAGTTCGGCGTCCGCTCAATTTCGTGCGCGACACCCTCGCCCGCGAAGCCTTCGTCGTGGACGCAGCGCTGCTGGTCGCGGTCGCACTGGCCGCGGAGAGTCAGAACACCGGCGGCGTCGGCTTGATGGCCGCCGCGGCCGTCCTTTTCCACCCGAGCCTGCGCACGACCCGTGGCTGGCGTCCGATCGCCGCGGCGGTCCTCGGCGCGACGCTGGTGCTGCCAGTGGCCGATGTCGTCGAAAAGCGCGTCGTTTCGACCTTTGTAAGGGAAAAGCAGGGCACGACCGACCACGGCTTTGCGACGTTCCTTCCGGGCATGCGCGTACCAACAGCCACCCTCGCCGGCTCCCGGCTGATGACGCGCCTGCAATCCGAATGGCTGCCTTTCCTCGACGAGACCGCCAACAACGGCTTCGATCTCGACGGCGATCCCGGCAGCACCAGCCCGGCCACGCGCGCGGCATGGGCCATCAGCGTTGCCGAGGCCGGCGCGAACTTCCAGCGGCTTGGCTACGCGAACAAGGCGCAGCGCTATACGACCATCGATTTCGCCGAATCCTTCCCGCGGCTGCTCGGCCTGACGCCGGCGCGCGGCACCACGCTGGCGATGGATTTCCGCCGCACCGTGCCGGCGTTCTCCGTAACCGAAGCGTCGGCCTATCTGGCGGACGCGGACGGCGTGTTCTTCCGCACCTGCATTCTGCCCGGCGCCACCGACACCAATCCCGCGACCTTCCGCACCGTGCTGGAACGGGAGTTCACGCGACACAAGCTGCATCCCTGCTGGGATTTCTACAGCCGTACCCGCTGAAAGGTCCCGCATGTCCACCTTGCCCCTGCCGCTCGATGCCGAACTCTCCGATCCGCGCGAGGCGCCGCTACCGCGGCCGCTGATCCTCGATCTCGACGGCACGTTGGTGCGTGCGGACATGCTGCTTGAGACCGTTCTGGCGCTGCTTAAGAGCGCGCCGTGGCGGCTGTTCGAAATCGGCCTGTGGATGCTGCGTGGCCGCGCCTATCTCAAGCGCCGTCTCGCCGAGGAGACCAGCATCGAGCCGGATGTTCTGCCGTTCAACGAAGAACTGCTGGCCTACGCGGCCGATATCGCGGCGAGCGGACGGCCGGTCTACGTCGCCACCGCCGCCGATGCCAAGGTCGCGGAAAAGGTGGTGCGGCGGATTGCCTTCATTCAAGGCGTCATCGGCAGCGACGGCTTGCGCAACCTGAAGGGCGAAGCGAAGGCGCAGGTTCTCGCTGAACGATTCCCCGACGGATTCGACTATGCCGGCGACGCGCGCGCCGATATTCCGATCTGGCGCCGCGCCGACAATGCCATCGTCGTCGAGGCGGCAAGTTCGGTTGAGCACGCCGCCGCAAGCGTTGCGACCGTCGCCAGGGTATTCCCGCGGCCGTCTCGGATCCGTGCGCTGGTGCGCAGCATGCGCCCGCACCAATGGGCAAAGAACGCGCTGGTTTTCGTGCCGCTCATTCTCGCCGGATTGATCTCCCACGTCGACGCCGTCTACGCGACGACATGCGCGTTCCTCGCCCTCGGCCTGGTCGCCTCATCGACCTATCTCGTCAACGATATTTGGGACCTGACCGACGACCGCAGCCACTGGTCGAAGCGAAACCGGCCGCTGGCGAGCGGACGCCTGCCGCTGGCAACGGCGATCGCCGCCGTTCCGATCGGACTGTTCGCCGGCATCGCCGTGGCGGCGCTGGCCGGGCCGGCCACCGTTGCCGTCGTGCTTCTGTATCTGGCCGTAACCCTGCTCTATTCGTTCGCGCTCAAGCGCATCCCCATTCTCGACGGTTTTGTTCTCGCCGGATTGTTCACGCTGCGCCTCGGCGCTGGCATCGTGGCATCAGGGGCGCCGCCGTCGCCCTGGCTCTTGGTGTTCGCGATGTTCCTGTTCGCCTCGCTCAGCTTCGCCAAACGCCACACCGAGGTCGCCCGCGTCATCGAGCGCGGCGGAACCGAAGTCCGCGGCCGCGGCTACAAGTCGATCGACCTGCCGCTCATCATGGGCATCGGCATGGCGACCGGGGTGGCCGCCGTGCTGATCATGGTGCTCTACATCATCAACGACGCCTTCCGGCAGAGTTTTTATGGCAACACCGCCTGGCTCTGGGCCTTTCCGGCCATCCTGTTCCTGTTCGTCTGCCGGATCTGGCTGAAATGCGGACGCAGCGAGCTGCACGACGATCCCGTGGCTTTTGCCGTCACCGATCGGCCGAGCCTGGCGCTCGGCGGCGCCCTGATGGTGTGCTTCGGACTGGCATGGTCGGGCGTGTTCGGCTGACACGGCGCCACCTGCGCATCGACGCGGAGAGGTTCCGCGTCGTCGGACGTGGAAGACACAGGTTGGCGCCCTGCAAATCAACCAAAAAAAAAGCCGTAGGACGATGTCGGATTCGGTCGACCCCGTTCGTCGTTTCGCCAGGCCGATCGGGCCGGCTGGATACCGCAAGCGGCACGCAAGCGAAGCGAAAGGATGAGAAATGGCCAAGAAGATTGCGAAAAACACGATTTGCGTCTGGTACGACAAGGACGCCGAGGCGGCGGCCCGCTTCTACGCCGAAGTCTTTCCCGACAGCGCCGTGCACGCCGTCTACCGCGCACCTAGCGACTATCCCTCGGGCAAGAAGGGCGACGTGCTGACGGTCGACTTCACGGTTGCCGGCATTCCCTGCATCGGCCTCAACGGCGGTGCCGTGTTCAAGCAAACCGAAGCGTTTTCGTTTCAGATTGCCACCGACGACCAGGAAGAGACCGACCGCTACTGGAACGCCATCGTCGGCAATGGCGGCCAGGAGAGCGCGTGCGGCTGGTGCAAGGACAAATGGGGCGTCTCCTGGCAAATCACGCCGCGCACGCTGACGGAGGCGATGGCGGCCGGCGGCGCTGAAGCCAAGCGCGCCTTCGATGCCATGATGACCATGAAGAAAATTGACGTCGCCGCGATCGAGGCCGCGCGGCGCGGCTGATGTTCCCGGGATAGCCCTGGCTTGGCGCGGCTCAGTCGTCGCGCCTGCCCACCTAACCAATGCTGCCGGCAAACCGCTCGGCAAACCGCTGACGTCGAAATGCTTCCGCTACGAAATCGACGAAGAGGCGCGTCTTGGCCGGCATCAAGGTGCGGCTGACATAGTAGACCGAGATTGCGCCCGCGTCGGCATACCATTGCGGCACCAGCCGCACGAGCGCGCCGCTCTCCAGATGCCGCAGCGCGTGTGCCACCACGATCTGCGTGACGCCCATGCCGAGCACCGCAGCCTGGCACATCGCCTCCGGATCGTCGAACGTGATGGTGGGCTTGAGAGGGACCGTCATCTCGTCGCCCGCTGCGTTGCGCATCGGGCGCTCACGAACACGCCGGGTTTTTGAGGAGCGCATGACAATGCCATCAAGCGCGGCGAGTCCCGACGGATCGGCGGGCGGGGTCCTTCCCTTCATGTAAGACGGCGAGGCCACCGCGATGATGTGAGCGGGCGCAAGGACCCGCGATACCAGACCAGGCGCGAGATCGATCCCGCCGCCGATCGCAGCATCGAAGCCTTCAGCAATCAAATCGACTTGCCGGTTCTCGAACTGCCAGTCGGCGCGAACGCGCGGATAATTTTTCAGGAACTCCGGCAGCAGCGGCAGGATGTATTCGACGCCAAACGTCATGCCCATGCTGACCCTGAGCACGCCGGCCGGTTCGCCGCGGTCCGTTGCGACGCTCGCAATCGACGCCTGCAGCTCGTCGAGATTGTTTCGGATGGCGTGGAGGAAGCGCTCGCCGGCCTCGGTCAGCGTGAGCTTGCGCGTGCTGCGCTGAAAGAGACGAATTCCGAGATTCCGCTCCAGCATGGCAACGTTGCGGCTCACCGCGGCCGGGGTGAGCGACAGGCGCCGCGCGGCAGCGGAAAATCCGCCTGTTTCGGCGCTTCGGACGAAGGATTCGAGATTTGCCAGCGTTTCCATACGACACTTTCAAGCAATCATTGAAAGTAAGTATAGCAATTACCGGCTAATCACGCAGCAATAAAAGTGGCGGTATGGGCTTCCGAAGCGGGGGTACGGCACCGCGCTCGCCCGGGAGCCCCAGCTTCCCGGTCAGCGGCAGGCGCCGGAGCACCGAAGGCAAAACCCATTTGGAGCAAGTCATGACCACCAACGACATCAGCGAAGCCGCCAAGGCCGTCATCCGCCGCAACACCGAAGAGGTCCAGGGCGGCGGGAATTTCGAAGTGTTCGAAGAACTGTTCGCCGACGATTTTCTTGATCACACGCCGCAGCCGGGACGCACGCCCGATAAGGACGGTGCGCGGCAGCTCTACAAAATTCTTCGGGCCGCGTTTCCCGACTTTCACGCCGACATCCATTGGCAGATTGCCGATGGAGATCGTGTGACGACCTACAAGACCTATCACGGGACGCACCAGGGAGACTTCCTTGGCGTGGCGGCGACGGGCCGCAAGATTCAATTCGAGACCGTCGACGTCATGCGTGTGCGTGACGGCAAGATCACCGATCACTGGGGCGTGGCCAATCTTTTCTCGCTCATGCAGCAACTCGGCGCGTGGCCGCCCGCAACGGCGGCTCGCTCCTGATCCTGTTCGTCCATCACATACGACCCTGACAGGAACATTCCATGTCAATTGGCATCATCGGTTCAGGCGCCATCGGCGCAGCCTTTGCGCGGGTGCTGGCTCGGACAGGCACCGAGGCGACAATCTCCAACAGCCGCGGCCCGGAGTCGCTGAGTGAACTCGTCCGGGAAGTTGGACCATCGATCAAGGCCGGATCACGCGAGGAAGCCGCACGCGCCGACATCGTCTTCGTTGCTGTCAACTGGACGAAGTTGTCGGCGGCGCTGGCGGGTCTGCCGGAATGGTCCGGGCGCATTCTCATCGACGCCAACAATCCGATCGAGGCACCCTTGTTCAAGCCGGTTGACCTCCACGGCCGGGTATCGAGCGAGTTGGTCGCCGACCTCGTACCCGGAGCACGCGTCGTCAAGGCGTTCAATCATCTCCGTGCAGAAGTGCTCGCCGCGGACCCGCGATCGGGCGGAGGACGGCGCGTGCTGTTTTATTCCGGCAACGACGGCGCCGCGAAGGCGGAGGTGGCAGCGCTCATCGAGAGGATCGGCTTCGTCGGAATCGATCTTGGATCGCTAGCGGTCGGCGGCAAGCTTGCGCAATTTCCAGGCGGTCCATTGCCAAATCAAGATCTCATCAAGATCGCCTGAAAGTCCGCTATTCGCCAGGCGTCCTGACGCGGACAAAGGTAATCGACGCCGAACCGGCGCGCCCCAGGCGGGTCATTCTCCCGGTCCGTGTCAGGCGTGACGCCGGTGAACAACAACAGGCCGCCCATCGGCGCCTCGCCCATGCCATGACAAGGGAAGAATAGCAGGCTCGCTTCACCGAACCGAGCCTGCAGCTTTCTGGCGACCGGACCTTACTTCTTCATTCCGTCTTTCGACATCGCATCCTTCGACATGCCGTCGTGCTTCTTCATCGCGTCCTTGGACATCGCATCGTCCTTTTTCATGCCGTCCTTGGACATCGCATCTTTCGCCATCCCGTCCTTGCCCATCTTGTCCTGCGCGTAGGCCGCGGGCGCGGAGGCAAGCCCGACCGAGAGAGCGAGAGCGGAAATCGAGAGCAAGGTGCGCAGATTCTTGGTTGTCATGTTCAGTACCCTTTGTTGTGCGTGTTAGCGGTGAGCCGCTGTTTCGATTACGTTGATCGATCGGCCTTCGTTACGAATGACGATCGAACGGTGGTGAACAAATCGCTGTGATCAATCGGCCATCATTGCCGGCATCATTGGCGTCTCTCCTCTGTTAGATGGAAGTTTGAGTTGTGTGGTCATCATCGCCGCGATCGCGAGCGACGCTCCGACGCCCACGACGCAGGCGCTCCAGCCAAAACGGTCGAACAGCTGGCCGAGCACGGCGCTACCCGCCATGCCGCCGAAGAAGTAACAGGCGAGATAGGTCCCACTGGCGACGCCGCGGTTGTCCTGCGCGGCCTGACCGACGAAACCCGTCGCCGCGGCCTGCGCAAAGAAAGTGCCGACGCCGACCAGCACCATGCCGGCGAGTACGTACGGAAGATGCGATGACAACATCATGGGCAGGCCGATCGCGGCGAGCGCGAGCGCACCAGAGATCACCTGCCGGGAGCCAAACCGTGCGACGGCTTTTCCGGCAAACGGCGTCGTGATCACGGAGGGTGCAAAGACGAGATAGACGAGCCCGAGGTCCATTCGTCCGAGCGACAGCGGCTCGCGAACCAGAACGAAGTTGACGAAAGTGAAGGTGCCGATGAAAGCGAACAGGATGCAGAATCCGATCGCGTAGGCGGCGCGCAGCGACCGGTTGCGCCAGTGGGCGATGCTTGCCTCGAACGGAGACAGCGCCGCCGGCATCGCATGCATCGGCCTGGCGCGCGACACCGTGAAATACACCAGCGCCGCACCGGCCAGATTGAGCAGTGCGAAGAAATAGAAATTCGACGCCAGCCCGAACGTATCGACCAGCGCGGCCGACAAC
The DNA here is from genome assembly GCF_018130085.1 of Bradyrhizobium sp. AUGA SZCCT0169. NCBI lineage: Bacteria > Pseudomonadati > Pseudomonadota > Alphaproteobacteria > Hyphomicrobiales > Nitrobacteraceae > Bradyrhizobium > Bradyrhizobium sp. AUGA SZCCT0169. Next base: position 181,668 of record NZ_JAFCMC010000002.1, read on the forward strand.
AACCGGCCGATCAGATTGCTGGCGACATTGCCGGCGATATAGGCCGCGAACGCGCCGCCGGCGTCCATCGAGCTGCATTGCTCGCCGAGATAGGCCAGCGTCAAGGCAAAGGCCGACGCCATGCAAAGTCCCTGCAGCACACGCAGGATGGTGAACGCGGTAAGATCGGGTGCGCCCGCCAGCAGCGTCGTGGGAACCGCGAGCAGAACGAGGCTCACGAGGATGCCGAACCGACGGTCGATATACCGGCTAAGGGAGCCGACCACGATACTTGCGACTGCCATGCCCAGGGTGCTGGCATTGACCGCAACACCCATCGCGGCCGGGGTTACATCATAATGCTTCGTCAGGGAGGGCAGGATGGCCTGTGTCGCGAACAGGTCGACCACGGTGAGAAAGGCCGTGAGGCCGATGACGAGCGAGCGCAGCACCACGCCCGGCGAGGGGTCGCGCATGTGTATGGCGTGCGTCTTCATTGGCACGGAGGTATCGGCCATGGCGCGTCTCGCTGGGTGATGGAAGGGATGTGACGCCTGGGCGTGCGGGGCAACACGGGGGATCCCAGGACGTCACATCGGCAACGGGCGCGGGAAGCGCGCGTTACATCCGGTTACATGTGGTGGTCATGCGGATCCTTGCGAACGTCGCCGACATAGAGAATGACCGTCTCTTTGCCGAGATTCTTCCACCAGTGCGACACGCCGGCGACTTCGGGTCTGATCTCGCCGGTCTTGTGCACGATCGGTTCGGCGCAGTTGCTGGCGTATTCGACGATTTCGCCCTGCTGCACGAAGATCAGCGCCGGACGGTCGTCATGGCTGTGCCACGGCACGATGCCGCCGGGCTCGATCGTCAGCTTGCGGAAGCGCAGTTCGCGATCCCTGATGTTGGCCGGCTGTTTCTCGAGGTTGATCGCGCCGAGCGTGACGTCGGTGACGCCGACCGCCTTGTGGTCGACCTTGTCGCGGACATTGGCCTGCATCTTGCCGGCAGGACATTCGCCGGCGAAAGCCGCCGGTGCGGTCGCGAGCGAGCCCGCGAAAATGCCGGCAAGCGCGAGGCCGTGCCAGCGCGTGCGGGATGTGACGTTGGATGTGGACATGTCGTTGTCTCCTCGTTTGCCTTTACGTTGCCTTTACGTTGCCTGGGGCCCAGATGATCTGGCCGGCTACGTCACGACATTCGTTGAAACCACTTGAGGAATGAAATGCCGGTTGGCTCTCGACTCGATAGCGCGGCGCTATGCGTGCCCGGCTCGATACGCCGCGGCTATCAAACCCATTGGGCGACGGCATTTCATACGCGGGGCAATCCACCCTCTGATGGGTCAGCGCCACCCCTTGCGGGCAGCCCGCGCTGGAAAATAGTATCAAGTCAAACCGACCGGCCGGAGTACGACATGACCCAGCTTTCGCCTGCCAACGCCGAACGCCTCCGGCAGGCCTTTCAGCGCTGCCGCGACATGGAGGGTTCGCTCGGTAACCGATTGCAAGCCTATGCCGCCGCCGGTCGCGATTTCTTTCCTGCCTACAGCGAGGCGGTCGATCGTCTGGTCGCGCGAATCCACGAGAACGGCGGCGGCGAGAACGCGCCGCAGCCGGGCGAGGTGATGCCGCCGTTCATGCTGCCGGACGAGACCGGCCGGCTTGTCAGCCTGACATCGCTGATCGGCAACGGGCCGGTCATCGTCATGTTCTATCGCGGCCATTGGTGTCCCTACTGCCGGCTGAACGTGATGGCGATCATGCAGGCTCAGGACGAGATCAGCGCGCTGGGCGGACAGATTGTCGCGATTATGCCGGAAACGCAGAAGTACGCCGAGCGCTTCAAATCCGAGGCCGGCGCCCCCTTCCCGGTGCTGACCGACCTCGACAACGGCTATGCATTGTCGCTCAATCTTGCGATCTGGCTTGGAACGGAGATCCAGCAACTGCTCTCCTATCTGGACCTGTCGGATTTTCACGGCAATGACGGCTGCATGCTGCCGATTCCCGCGACCTTCGTGGTCGGCCGCGACGGGCTGGTGAAGGCCCGCTTCGTCGATCCCGATTTCCGCAAGCGAATGGAGATCGACGAACTGCTTGTTGCGGTTCGAACCGCCAGCGAGGATCGCTAAGACATCGCTAAGCTTAGGCGATCCTGCTCAGGAATTGCTGCCAGTCCGAACCGCGCAGCATCCTCATGACGGCGGACGCGACCGCCGTGCGCTCACGCCCGGCGACACCATAGAGATGAACCGTGCGGCGCGATTCCAGTCCCTCGACCGGAGCGCGTTTCAAGGTGGTTGGAAGCGAAGCGGTGTGAGGAACCACGGCGACGCCGATATCGGCTTCCAGGAGTTCAATCAGGTCGCGCTCCGACGAAATCTCGTGGTTGCGATCAACCGCAACCCCATGCTCGCGAAGCGACCGGCTTAGCGAAGCGGAATGTTCGCAGTAATTTCGCGACAACCATTGCTCTGCCCGCAGGTCGTTGAAACTGATTGTGTCGCGCTCCGCCAGCGGATGCCGCCGACTGACGACAAGATCGAAATCCTCGGTGAATAGCGGCCAGGTGTCCAGCCGGTCCCAGTCGCCGCCGAGTTCGGCAGCGATGCCGAGTTCGGCGTCGCCCTTCTTCAGATACTCGCCTACTTCCTCGCTGTTGCCGCGCAAGAAACGAAATTCGAGTTGGCTGAACTGCCGCCTGATCTGGTCGAGAAACGGCACCAGAATCGACAAATCGACCGAGTGGCTGAGCGCAATCCGAAGCGCCCCGATTTCACCGCTCTTGAACGTCGACGCCAGCATGCGCGCGCCGCTGGCGGCGTCATAGCATTGCTGCAGCAGCGGGTGCATCCGCAGGCCGAGCTCGGTCAATTGCGCGGCCGGCCGTTCCCGGCGGAACAGGTCGCCGCCCAATTCGGCCTCGAGCTGCTTGATCGCCCGCGTCAGCGATGGCTGTGTGACGTTGCACTCGTCAGCGGCGCGTGTGAAATTCAGCGTCCGCGTGACGGCGAGGAAGTATCGTACCTGATGCATTTCCATGATCGTGCTGCCCCGATCTATCTGGCAGCAGACTAGCCGATCAAGGCTCCTAATGACACTCAAACCGCGATAGCGGGAGCCTATGGTGTAGGAAGCCAAAGGGCATTTCAAAACACGGCGCCCATCCTGCAGGTTTCAGCCCATCAGGCCGCAGGAAAGGGACCGTCATGAACATTCAGGTAAAGGCGCGGGATACCAAGGCCACGCGGCCGCTCGCCGGGAAGGTCTCGCTGGTCACGGGGTCAACCAGCGGTATTGGCCTCGGGATAGCGCGGGCACTCGCCGAGGCCGGATCTGAGGTGATGCTGAACGGTCTGGGGGTCGCCTCGGAGCTCGCCAGGACCAAAGACCAGATCGAGGCGGATTTTGGCGTCCAGGTCAGCTATTCCGCCGCCGACATGACGAGGCCGGAGGCGATCGCCGAGATGATCGCGGCTGTCATCGCCGGGCACGGCCGGCTCGATGTGCTCGTCAACAATGCCGGTATCCAACATGTCGCGCCAATCGACCGGTTTCCGGTCGAGAAATGGGACATGATCCTGTCGATCAATCTGTCATCCGCGTTTCACGCCATTCGGCTCGCCCTGCCGGCGATGCGCCAGAACAGGTTCGGTCGCATCATCAACATCGCCTCCGCCCATGGACTGGTCGGATCACCCTTCAAGGCGGCCTATGTCGCCGCCAAGCATGGCATCGTCGGGCTGACCAAGGTCGCCGCGCTGGAGACCTCCGAAGAAGGCATCACATGCAACGCGATCTGTCCGGGTTACGTCTATACGCCGCTGGTTGAAGCGCAGATCGACGGCCAGGCCAGGGCGCACGGCATCTCCCGCGATCAGGTAATCCATGACGTGCTGCTGGCACAGCAACCAAACAAGCGCTTCGCGACAGTCGAGGAGTTGGGTGCGTTGGCCGTCTTCCTCGCCAGCGACGCCGCGGCATCGATCACCGGCATCGCGCTGCCGGTTGATGGCGGCTGGACCGCGCACTGACGTGCCGAACATAACCAAGCAAAGGAGCGTGACATGAACGACGTCCGGGACGGTTTCTCAACGCTGAAGTCGCTCGCGAAATCCGAGCCGGGCCAGGTCGTGCTGGTGTTGCAGGGCGGCGGCGCGCTCGGCTCCTATCAGGCCGGCGTCTATCAGGCGCTGCACGAAGCCGGCATCGAGCCGGACTGGATCATCGGGACCTCGATCGGCGCCATCAATGCCGGCCTGATCGCGGGCAATTCACCGCAGAAGCGGTTGCCGCGGCTGCGCGAATTCTGGAAGGAGATGGAGCAGAACACGCTCTGGCCTCTTCGCGACATCTTTCCGGGCTTCAACGAAAAGCTGTCCTATTGGTCGACCGTGACCCATGGCATTCCCAGCTTCTTCAGGCCGAACCCGCTGGCGCATGCCGGCGACCTCTATCCGCTCGGAGCCGATCAGGCCGGCTATTACTCGACCGCGCCGCTGGAGCGCACGCTGACCGAACTGGTCGATTTCGACCTCGTCAATCAGTGCAGGCCGCGGCTGACGGTCGGCGCGGCGCATGTCCGCACCAGCCAGATGCGTTATTTCGACAGCCGCGATGGCAAGCTCGGCGTCAAGCACATCATGGCGTCCGGCGCGTTGCCTCCGGCGTTCCCGGCCGTTCGCATCGACGGTGAGTTATATTGGGACGGCGGCATTCTATCGAACACGCCGACGGAGGCCGTGTTCGACGACAACCCGCGCCGGAATTCCCTGATCTTCGCCGTACACCTCTGGAATCCGACAGGCAGCGAGCCGACCACGATGGCGGAGGTGTTGAATCGGCACAAGGACGTGCAGTATTCCAGCCGCATCGCCAGCCACGTCGCGCGCCAGCAGCAGGCGCATCGGCTGCGCCACGTCATCAATCAGCTCGCCGCGCGCCTGCCGGAGTCCGAGCGCAACAGCGAAGCGGTGAAGGAACTGGCGAGCTATGGTTGCCCGACCCGGATGCATGTGGTGCGGCTGCTCGCTCCGCAGCTCGCCCGCGAAGACCACACCAAGGACATCGACTTCAGCCCATCCGGCATCCTGCAACGCTGGGACGCCGGCTATCGCCACACAAGGGCGGTGCTCGAACACAAGCCGTGGATCGGCGAATTCGATCCGCTGTCGGGCGTTGTCCTGCACGAGCAGACGGAACTGTTGGCGGAGGCGGCCGAGTGACGGCCTGACACCGAATTTTCGTTGTCAGGCGTGACGCCGGCTGAATAACAACAGGCCACCCATCGTCGCGAACAGCCCACCTGTTACCTTGTTGATCCAGCGCATGTGCCAGCTGGAGCGCAGGACGGGCGCGATCGCGGAAACGCCGAAGGCGCACATCGCCAGCACGCTGAATTCGCATGCGATGAAGGTAAGGGTGAGGATGGAATATTGCGCGGCGAACGGCTCGGCCGGGTTGAGGAACTGCGGGAAGAACGCGGTGAAGAACAGGATGGCCTTGGGATTGCTCGACCCGACCAGGAGGCCCCTGACATAGTGCGTGCGCAAGCGCCGGCCGCTGTCCGCCGGAGCGCTCTTGATATCGACGGCTTCCGCGGTGTTGCCGAACGTCTTGATGCCGAGCCAAATGAGATAGATCGCCCCGATCACCTTGACCACGGTGAAGGCAAGCTCCGATGCCGCGAGCAATGCACCGAGGCCCAGCGCCGAAAGCGCCATGACGCCGAGGACGGCGCTGATGCTGCCAGCCGCGGCCGCCAGCGCGCCTGACTTGCCTTCGTTCAGGGCCGTCGTCATGCAGGTGAGCATGGTTGGGCCGGGTGACAGCACCAACACGGCCACGGCGGCCAGGTACAGCAAATAGGTCGTCAAGGTCATTATTCGCATCCATATGCGTAGTGAGGTTCAAGCGTGCGTAGTGAGGTCAAGCGACACCCTGTCGGGTGTGCCAGCCGGTGATGGCTATGACGGAGGCAGGCCCATTTCATTAGCAGTTGGGTAGCCGCCCACCCAGCCTCTACTTGCACCAAAAGCGACGCGAATTACCCTGAGGGCCCGCTCCCCGTTCGGAATGTGAACAATTTCGACCAGCGCAGCGGAAAATTGCTCCCTGCCCGCATTTCGAAAATGAATCGCCCATTTCTGAACCGGCCGGCGGGCGACAATTGTATTTTGGCGAGCCTTTGGAACTTTTCGGAACTTCTGCCATTGCAGATTTGCTGATGGTGCGAACCCCAAGGAGTGTTTGCAATGGCAACCCAAATCGTTATGGACCACACCGGCGATACCCGCCATGAATTTGATGCGAACGACGCGAAGGCGTTGCTTGAAGCGGAAAGGCGCTTCGAACAGCTCACAGGCGCCGGCTTCACAGCGGCAATCAGAACTTCCTCTGGCGGTCCGACGATAACCCGCAGGTTCGATCCGAAAGCCGAAGAAACCCTGTTTTATCCAAGGCTGGTCGGCGGTTAGCGTCTCATGTTGCAGACAACGCTACGTAACGCGGTCCGTAACATCAGGCAATTGCTGGCGGATAGCGCGAACCGCTGGCAATTGCTGCGGGCTCAATATCGGGAATTGGGCTGCCCTCAAAGGGAGGTGCGCGGCATAAGGTTGCTGCAAGCATGGCTATCGCCTGAACAACTGGTTCAGTTCAACAAATACGGGTATTTCGAGGTCACGGGCTGCCAAAGCGGCAAGCGATACCGGATCTGTTATGGCACCGCGACAAATATTCATGAACTAGACCAATATGGGCGCCCGAAAGCCGGTTGGTGTTTTGTGCCAAACCAGCCACTGGTGCCCGGCGACGTCATGCTGGCACAGAAAATTGCTTTGGAAACCGACGAGTGGGCTGCGCTGGCGGTGGCTAAATCGTTCAGGCCGACGTGGCATTGAACAGATTTGCCCCAAGTCCTTGGCCTAAGTCCTCCTTGGCCTAAGTCCTTGGCCCACGGTCCACTGCGCCGCGACAGGAGAAGCGCCAGCGATCCTGATGCGGCGCGGCGCGGGCTGCGCCGCTGCACTGCGGCGCATGATGTGCACTGCGATCGAGCTTTGTCACGATTGTGGCAGCCTTGCCCATATCAAGGCCGCGCCGACCGATGTGGCTGGGCGAACGGAAAATGGATGCAAGCAGACTGTTTACCAACTCGATCAAGGACGTGAAAACCACCTTCCCTAAGCCGTCCGAAACGAATCCGTCCTAGGCTGCCTCCAACAAGAAAGAGGCAGCAAATGTTCACGATCATCAGGGCGCTCGTCATCGCGGTATGCGCGTATGCCGGTTCATCGGTAGCAGGCAGTCAATTCCCGGACCTGCCGAACTCCCATCAAATCTACACCGAGTAGATCACAGAAGTTTGTGATCGAACTCGGCAACAGCAATTCCGGCAGTAACCACGTTCAGTTACGGACTGTCAGGAATTACGGCGTTTGCTCTCCGTCAGGTTCTGTGGCGGAGATGGTTATGCCTCTCGGACGATACATTGCCTGGGTCGGCGCATCGTTGCTTGTGTTGCTGTTCGTGGCCAACTGGTTCTTTCCGCAACCTTTGGCGGAGCCGGCCGGTGACGAAGTTAACAGGCCGGTCATCCGGATCGCTTCTCTGCAGCAGCCGCCGGAACGGATCGTCATCGACACCAACCTTCCGACGATCGTTCCGCCGCCAGCGCCGGCCGCCGAAGCCATACCGGACGCGCCGCCCCCGCAAGCACAATCATACGCGCCGATAACTTCTCATGCGTCGGTTACCGGCGTGGAAAAAACCAAGCCAAAGGCCACGAAGAGGCTGGTGAAGGAGGCTGCAGCCAGACAGCCGTCGTCGCCCCATACGCAAACCAACACGCCTGTGGCCCCGAGTAGCAGCCCGGCACCGGCCGCACCGCCTACCAGGTTGTCGTTCGCGAATATCATTTCCGGGCAGCTGGTGAGAGAGCTGTTCAACCTTCATTGAGCCTCAGCGCAGCGACACCATCGCCGTGCCCCCATGCCGAGCACACGGGCCCGCCCCCGGCGCCTCTAAGTTCCCAAGATGAACGCGGTGATCTACGCCGGGCAACGGCTGGATCATTGCCACGGCCAATGGATCGATCGCGCGTCTACTCGCGCCTCCGCGTATTAACCCTGTTGTCAGACTTACTTCGCCGCTGCTGCGCGCAAGTCAATTCTGCCGCTAACCCGCCGCATTGGACCTTAGAAATCGTTCTGCGACGTTGGGCAGATTATTTCCCCGGCTCGGGGCAAGCATCTTCGTCCTGGAACAGTAGATCATGATGAGGGCAGGTCTCATCGTTGTTGGCCTCAGCGCACTGACCATCATGGAGCTGGGGACACCGCGACGCACGAAGACAAGTGCGCCAGATCGGTTCGAGCAAGTGACCATCGACGTCAGCGTAACAGGCGACACCCTGGAGACGGCTGACCGGCGCGAGATCCACCGTTTGCAGCATGAAGCACCGGTTCAGCCGATCTCATCGGTCGAACCAACACCGCCGCCGGCTACGACGGCGGCCTTAACTCCAGAAACCAATCCGGGCACCGTTGGGAGCGCTGCAGGCGGCAAGAAGCACGTTGCCGGAAAGTTGCGACCTCGACCCAAATACACGGAGCCTGACAGACCCAGGCCTCAATCCACAAATCCCAACAAGGCGGCAAGGATGGCCCGGCCGAAACCGATCGGCGAGGCCAGGCCGTGTCGTCCGAACGCTTTCGATGGTCTGCTGCAAGCATTGAACTTGTCTTCCCGATGCCAGACCTAGCGCAATGGCCTTCGTTCAATGTCGTGTTGGCCGGCGCCGAACCGGCCGACCTCGCTCCTACGCCAACGAGGGTAGCGCGTGTGGACGAAATCAGGCCGCCGCGCCCGGACGAGCGGGGCGCTCCTGACAGATCGCGAGATTTGTTCAACTTGGCAATCATCGCCATCTTGTTAGCGGTGGCGATTGCGTTGGCCGCAGTCGCAGGCCCCTACATTTTTCGCAGTGCGCATTCAAACCGGCAGACAATCGAGTCAATCGACGTCAAGGCTCTGGTGGAACGCATCATCAAGGTCGAATCGGCGGGAATTGCGACTAAGAAGAACAAGCTTTCCAGCGCCACAGGGGCTGGTCAGTTTCTCGATGACACCTGGCTCGAAGCCATCCGAAAGCATCGCCGCGATCTGATCAAGGGCCGCAGCGACAAAGAACTGCTGGAGCTGCGGCAGGACGTCGAGCTTACGCGGGAGATCATTGCGCGGCTGCTCGAGCAATATGCCAGGACACTGAATAAACGCGGTCTGCCCCTCACCTCCGGTTCGCTTTATCTGGCCTATTTTGCCGGACCGGCTGGCGCCGTGGCTCTGCTGTCCGGCGCCGAACATGCCGACGCCGCGTCCGTCATGGCCGCCGCTGACGCGACCGGTCGAACCACGCGCCAGAAACTTGTCAGGGCTAACCCGTTCCTCGAGGTACTGACGGTACGCGATCTCAAGAACTGGGCCGATCACAAGATGCGCGGCATCTAGATCGCTTTCCCGATAGCTCCGGCCGCTCTTGGACCCCCGCCGAAAAGTGCTTACCATCGGGTGAAACCATCGAGCGCGGGGCCGGCCATGAAGCGACGCGAGTTCATCCGGCTGGTCGGCGGCGTGGCGGCCTCTTGGCCGCTGGCAGCGCGGGCACAGCAGCGCATTCCGATCGTGGGCTTTGTCGGATTTGCCAATGCCGACGTCGACGACGTGACGGTCGGCGCTTTTCGCAAGGCGCTGGTTGGGCTCGGCCACGTCGAAGGACGCACCATCATCGTCAATGCGCGCAGCGCCAACGGCGACGTCGCGCGAGGGCACGCCATGATCGACGAGCTGGTGGCGCTGCCGGTGAATGTGTTTCTTTCGCCGGGCCAGGCCGCGGCGCGGGCCATCGTGCGCAAGACGAATATTCCCGTGGTCGCGGTGGCATTGCCGGCGGTGCAGAGCGACCCCGAACTGTTCCAGAGTCTGGCCCGGCCCGGCGGCACCGTGACCGGCTTCTCGGCGTTCGGCGAGGAGATTTCGGCCAAGCGCATCGAAATGCTGAAGGAGATCCTGCCCGGCCTGAAGAAACTCGGCGTGATGCACAACGCCACCGATCCCACCTTCAGCGCCTGGGGCTCGCAGACCATGGCGGATGCGAGGAGCGCCGGTATCGAGCCGGTACGCCTCGGGCTCAGTGCGCCGTCCGCCGTGCAACTCACCGAGCAGATCAAGAAGCTCGCCGACGACGGCGGCACAGCCATGATCGTCATCCGCGATTTCCTGACGGTGGCCATGATGGCGGACATCTGCCGGATCGCGGCAGACCTGCGCATTGCCGTGATCGGCGAACATGCCGAAATCGCGCGGGCCGGCGCGCTTTTCAGCTATGGCGCCGATCTCGCCGACCTGTTCCGTCGCGCTGCAAGCTATGTCGACAACATTCTCAAGGGCCAGAAGCCGGCGGAGATGCCGATCCAGTTGCCGACGAGGTTCGAGCTGATCGTCAACGTCAGGGTTGCCCGGACGCTCGGGCTCACATTCCCGCCGACAATCCTTGTGCTCGCGGATCAGCTGATCGAGTGAAGCCCAACAGCGTCTCGCCGAGGCCCATCCAGGCCCAATGCCCGGGAGGGGCCCGAAAGGTCAATTGCGCTGCCATGATGCGGTGGTTACGGCAAAGTGTTACGGCAAAGGGATGAAAGTCGTATAGTACAGCCATTCTTGCCAGATGAGCCAGGGGAGGAAATCCATGCGGAAGTCTCCATTCGGTATCGCCGTCGCGGCTCTTATGCTTTCAACGTCTCAGCCGCTGGTCGCCGCGCAAGACGACGTCGATCAGCAGCTCGGCAACGTGAACTTCAAGACATCCTGCAACGATGTTGCGCAGCGCCGCTTCGATCGCGCGATGCGATATCAGCACTCGTTCTGGTACACCAACGCCAAGGAGATCTTCGAGGAGGCCATCAAGGCTGATCCGTCATGCGCCATGGCCTATTGGGGCATCGCGCTCACGATGATGGACAATCCGCACGCCGCAATTCCGCGGCCGAATCTTGCGCCCGGCCTCGCCGCGATCACCAAAGCCAGGGAGATCGGAGCCAAGACCGAGCGCGAACGCGACTACATCGATGCGATGATGGTGATGTATGCGGACCACGAAACGATCCCCCATGCCCAGCGCATGCGCGCGCTGCGCGACAAGCAGGCCGACATCGCGGCGAAATATCCTGACGATGACGAGGCCCAGATTGCCTACGCCATCACGCTCAACACGTCGGCGGATTTGAAGGACAAGACCTACGCGCAGCAGTCCAAGGGCGCCGCAATCCTGGAGCCGATGTCGGTACGGCTGCCGCAGCATCCGGGCGTGACGCACTATTTGATCCACCTCTACGACTATCCGGCGACCGCGCAAAAAGGCCTCGACGCCGCCAACCGCTACGCCAAGATCGCGCCGGCCGCGCCGCACGCCCAGCACATGCCGTCGCACATCTACACCCGCGTCGGCTATTGGAAGGAATCGATCGCCTCCAACGCCGCCTCCGTGAAAGCCGCGAAGTCCGAGAAGTCGGTGGGCAATTACCTGCACGCGCAGGATTACATGGTTTATGCCCATCTTCAGCTGGCCCAGGACCAGCAGGCGCGCGCCGTCATAGACGACATGATCAAGGAGACCGACTTCAAGGCGACGGTCGCGGCCGCCGACTACGCGCTGGCGGCCTCGCCAGCCCGCTATGCGATCGACCGCGGCGACTGGGACGCGGCCTCGCAACTATCGGTCAGGCCGAGCGGCCTGAACTACGCGATGGCGATCTCGCATTTCGCGCGCGCAATCGGCGCGGCGCGCTCCGGCAAGCCGGAAGCGGCCAAGGCCGACGTCCAGAAGCTCGCGGAATTGCGCGATAAATTGCGCGACGCCAAGGATAATTACTGGTCGCAGATCGTCGACATCCAGCATCAGGTCGCCGTTGCCTGGGTGCTTCACGCGGAGGGCAAATACGACGAGGCTCTCAAGGCCATGAGTGCGGCAGCGGACGCCGAGGACCTGACCGAGAAACATGTGGTGACGCCAGGTCCGCTGGCACCGGCGCGCGAGCTCTATGGCTTCATGCTGCTCGATCGCGGCATGGCCAAGGAGGCGCTTGTGGCATTCGAGGCCACCAAGGCCAAGGAGCCGAACCGATTCCAGGGCTACGCCGGTGCAGCCAAGGCGGCCGACACGCTCGGTGACAAGGCGGCGGCGCGGCAGAACTATCAGCAACTAATGACGCTCGCGGCGAACGCCGACACGGAGCGGCGCGAGGTAGCGGCGGCAAAGACCTATCTCGCCGGCAACTAGCGAGCAGAACGGTGGTGCAATGAGAAGGGTAGCTATCGCCGTCGCAGCAGCCTCGCTGGGGTGCGTACTCGCGGCGGCGTTGGCGTGGTCCGGTCTGCCACGGCACGCCGCCGCAACTGCGACCGCGCCGGTATGGACCGAGGTGGCCTGGCCGTTCCCCATCGATCAGTGGGGCAAGGGAAAGGCGTTCCGCTGCAAGGCGGCTGACTGCGGCGCCGAGGTGAGCCTCTATCTGCGTGCCAAGATCGGGTTCTGCAATTGCACGACCGGCGTCGCCGATGATGAAGATCTGGACCGCATGGGAGATCTTGTTCTCGTCGGCGACGTTGCGCCGCTCGGTGCCGGTCGTCCGGTCAACATTGCGTGGATGAAAGGCCGCAGCCGCGCCTACACGCTCAACGCCCGCAATCCGCCCGGCAAAACCGCGATATCGGTCGTCTTCAACGAACGCTGCGACATGATCGCCGCAACCGCCGTGCTCGGTCACGACCGGCCGGCGGCGACCGAGCCCAGCGTGATCGAGTTTCTCAACGGCGATAGGGTGATGCGCTGGGCCGAGGTCACGCTTGGCCTTTGATGTGAGATAGTACGTAGGATGGGTTGAGCCCTTCGCGAAACCCATCTTTTCTTCGCGGGCAGCAAATGATGGGTTTCGCGAAGAGCTCAACCCATCCTACATGCTGCGGACTGGTCCTGGCTTAGTCGCGAGTCATTGCGATCAGCTTGAAGTCCTTGTCGAGCTTGATGTCGTACTGCCCATCCCTGCATTTGGCGTCATCGACTTCAAAATAGCTGCTGGCCTCGGTTTCCTTTTCCATCTTGCCGCCCGTGCAGCCAAGGCCTTCCAGGACAGCCTTGATTTTCTCGGCCTCGGCCGGTGTCACGGGGGTGTCAGCAAGCGCAAAGGTGCTGCTTGCAAGTGCAGCAGCGAACGCCGTCACGAACAGCTTCATCGGTGCGTTCTCCAGTTGAGAAAACGAAACCAGCCTGACCCAGGTTAGTTCCAAAAACAAGCGCGCCACGAGGAACCCACATGCGCGCCCGGGAGCTCGCTCACGATGCTGCCGGCGTGTTATCGTCCAAAAAACGAACCTGAAAGGGAGCAAGCAATGCGCGGACGGCGTGTAGTAATGGATTCGCTGGTGTCGAATGGCGTGAGCCACATCTTCGGCAATCCCGGGACGACAGAAACGCCGTTGCTGGACAGTCTGGTGAGCTATCCGCAGATCGAATATGTCATGACCCTCCATGAGGGCGTGGCGGTCGGCGCGGCGAGTTTCCATGCACAGGCCACCGGCCGCGCGGCTGTGGCCAATCTCCACGTAGCTCCCGGACTCGGCAATGCCATCGGCGCGATCTACGGCGCGCTCAAGGCCAATTCGCCGCTCGTCGTGACCGCCGGCCAGCAGGATACGCGCATGCGGCTGGCCAACCCGGTGCTGGGCCACGACCTCGTTGCCATGGCGGCGCCGGTCACTAAATGGAGCGTGCAGGTGGAGCGTGCGGATGAACTCGCGCCCTTGCTGCGCCGCGCTTTCAAGGTTGCGACCGATGCACCCAGGGGACCGGTCTTCGTCTCGCTTCCGATCAACGTGCTGGAGCAGGAAACCGACGTCGAGGCGATCGCACCAGATAAATTGTGGCGTTCGTCACAACCGGACCCTGCCGGGATCGAGGAATTCGCCTCGCTTCTTTTGAAATCAGGGCGGCCCACCATCGTCGCCGGCGATGACGTCGCCCGATCAGGGGCCTCTCAGGCGCTGGTCGCGCTGGCGGAGGCGATCGGCGCGCCGGTTTGGTTCGAAGGGTTGCGCGCCCATGCGCCGTTTCCGACCAGCCATCCGAACTATCGCCAATCGCTCCCGGCCGACGCCGCGCAGGTTCGCAAAGCCTTGTCGGATGCCGATCTCGTCTTGCTGCTGGGAGGTCCGTTCTTCGAGGACATCTGGTATGCGGAAGGCAGCCATTTCCCTGATGGCGCCGTCGTCGTCCAGATCGAGGAATCGCCCGAGCGCCTGGCGTTCAATCACCGCCTCGACGGCGGCATCGTCGGCGACATGGCGGCCAGCATCGCCTCACTGGCGAAGATTGTGAGCGCGCGGCAAAGCGCCGAATTCAAGCTCGCCGCAGAGCGCCGCAATCAGGCGCTGGCCGAGTTGAGCGCCCGCGACCGGGAGGCGCACCGGGCGCGGCTGGAGAAAGCCTGGAACCGCGAGCCGAGTTCGATGGCGCGGGTGACGGCCGAACTCCGGCGCGGCCTGCCTGACAATGTCGTCATCGTGGATGAAAGCATCACCGCCAGTCTCGACCTGGCGCGGTCGTTCGATTATCGCGGCTTCGGTGATTATTTCGGCGGGCGCGGCGGCGGCATTGGTCAGGGATTTTCCGGTGCGATCGGGGTGAAGGTCGCGATGCCGGATCGCCCGGTGGTCGCCGTCTCCGGCGACGGCTCAGCGATGTACAGCATTCAGGCGCTATGGACCGCGGCACACCACAAGCTGGCGATCGTGTTTGTCATTCTTTCAAACCGGCAATATCGCATCCTCAAGCACAATGTGGACGTCTGGCGTCAAAACTTCGAGGCGGGCACGCAGCATCCCTATCAGCAGATGGACCTGACGGGACCGGACCTCGATTTTGTGCATCTGGCGGCCGGCATGGGCGTCGAAGGCGTCAGGGTCGAAAAGGCCGGTGACATTGCCGCGGTCATGGAGCGAGCTGTGGCGGGAAATCGGCCTTATCTGGTCGAGATCGCCATCGAAGGAAAGCGCTAGCGCACGGCCGGAGGCTTCTGCACCGTCGGTGCGGCGGCAGCCAGAATATCCGCGCGAACACCGCTCCGCGGCGGATAGATCCGCTGCCGGTTGATAATCTGCTTGGTCGCCTTGGCGGCGGTGCCGGAGACATGAAGCTGGCGATCCCATCCGACGGTATGCAGCGCGCCCCAGGCGCCAAGGTCGAGCACGGTGACATACCAATCGATGTCAAGGGCAAGCATCGGCTGCTCAAGCAGATCGGCGACGACGTTGTTTCCGGCAAAGCGGCCCATCGGCCTCGCGAACTGGCAGGACATCACGGTGGCATGTTCGCCGTCCACGACGCAGGAAGCCACATCGCCGGCGGCAAAGATGTTTGTCGCACCGGTGAGGCGCATGAACTGATCCACATGGAGGCGGCCCAGCCGATCGCGCTCGACATCAATCGTTTGAGCCACCGGGCTTGCCTTCATCCCTCCGCACCACACCACTGTCTGCGTCGGGATGACTTCGCCGGAGCTCAGCGTGACGGTATTCGCATCGATCGCCGTGACCCTTGCGTTGAGCCGCGTTTCCACACCGAGCGCCGCCAGCGCTTCACCGACGATCGGGCGCGCTTGTTCTCCGAGCGTCACGCCAATCACCGGATTGGGATCGACGAGAATAATGCGCCGCTCGCCGGTGAGACCTGCCTTCGCAAGCTTGCCCGGCATCTCGGTGGCGACTTCGATGCCGGTAAAGCCCGCGCCGACGATGACCACCGTGGCACGGCCTTCGGCACTCGCCTGCCCGCCCAACGCGGCGAGATGCGCCTCGAGCCGGACGGCCGCCGCATAACTATCCACATCGAAGCCACAGGCCGCCAGCCCCGGTATCGCGGGGCGCGCGAGCTGGCTGCCGAGCGTCAGCACCAGCCGGTCGTAGTCGATGGTCTCGCTGCCGCTATTCGTGGTGACGCTCACCTGCTGCCGGGCGGGATCGACCGCCCTCACATCGGCAACCCGGTGATCGACGCCAGCCGGGTCGAGCACTTCGGCAAGCGGTATCGCCGCCTCGCCGATGTCGACCTCGTAATTGCGAACCCTGATGTTGTGGTAGGGGTTGCGGTCGACGACCAGTATCTCGACATCCGCCGCCGGCGCACCGATCTCGTCGCGCTTGCGCGCAGCACCCAGAGCGGCCCACAGCCCCGCAAATCCAGCACCAAGAACAACAATGCGCGGCATGTGATTCTCCCGGACGTTCGGCGGGAGCTAATCGCGTGAGAGAAGCGGAATCAAGGGCCAAAACTCGTAGGGTGGGTTAGCGCAGCGTAACCCACCATCTTCGTTCACCAGGCCGTAGGTTACGTGGAATATATCATCAGACGCGCATTCGCGCGACCCATGGCTAACCCACCCTGCGATCTCGCTGTCATTGCGAGCGCAGCGAAGCAATCCATTACCCGGGCGCGCGTTCCACTGCGTGACGTAGCCAGACCATTCCGCCATCAAGCGCCTCGCAGTGAGTCAACCGCAACGCCTGCCCGGCACCGGGACGGTCGCCCTCCGGCCCGCTGTAATCGACAATGCTTTGCGTGCCGGCAACGCCATCTACCGCGGGAAAGATCAGTGTGCTGAACTCATCGATAAGCTTGTGCTTGAGGAATGCACCATTGATCCTGCCACCGCCTTCGAGCAGCAGTTTTTTGGCGCCGAAAAGCGAGGCCAGCTGCTCCATCGCCCGTGACAGCTCATCGCCTTTTTCGCCAGCGAAGACATATGAAACACCATCTTCGCGAAGTTCCGCGAGGTAGGCGTCAGACACCTGCTCGCCGAGTACCGCAACGACATGGTCGCCGCCGACATTGTCCTTGCCGTAATGAACATGGCCCGATGGGTCGATAGCGACGGCGAGCTTGCGGCCATGGCGTTCGGCGAGATGCGCTTCACGTGGCACCTTCGACGCTTCGGCAATGCTCCGTTCGGTTCCTTTGGCCATTTCACTCATGGTTTTGCGGCCAACGATCCATCCATCAGCCTCGAAGCGCTCATGCATTTTTTCGTGGTACGCGCGCAAGACATCCCACGAAATGCCCGGGGCCGCCCGGGTGAATCGGCTGGGATGCAGGCGTCCATCAATCGACGTGCTCATGTGGCAGATGATGTAGGGTCGCATGAATCGCTTTCTTGTTGAAGGGTACCAACGCCGAGATAGACATAGCCGGTATGTTCGCGCTCCCATCGAGCCTCGCAGGGCCGCTTCTATTGCGCACGCTCAATCCGAACAGTGACGGATCCGGGTCGGTCGAACATCGAAACGTCGCCGGCCACTTGTCCAAGGATGATGATCCCGGGCTGAGGAACCTGACCATCGCTATAGTAGATGACGAAGTGATCCGAAGTCCAAAGCCCAAGCGTCCCCTTGGAGAACCGTGTTTGGCGCACCGACTCCTGTAGGGGCGCAGGCAGATTGCCGGTCTTCTCCTGGCGCAAATGATCGCGCATCTGGATCGTAACCGGCAACATGCGGACGAGCGATCTGGCAGCGTCGTTGTCGGCCAGATCGGCAGTGACTTTGCCCCACTCAGAGGAAATCAGAATGCGCTCCTTTGCCATGAGAGGTCCTGTCAGTCCGAGGATGGCGACGATCGTTGCCAGGGTCGCCACGATCATGGGGTGTGCTCTGGTGATCATCGGCGGCTCCTCCGTTTGGTTGGGGAAGATACGGATTTCGTCATGAGTTGCACTCATGAATTTGAGGCTGCGCAGTCGGTGCAACACAGCATTTCACCGGCTTCACCCAACAATCGATGTGCTCATGCGGCAGATGATGCAGGGTCGCATGAATCGCCTTCAGGTTAGAGGCTGGCCGCTATCTACTGTATTGCGCGTCACTCACCTTCTCCATCCAATCGACATTCTTGCCGTTGAGAGCTTCCTGAACCGCAATATGCGTCATCGCGGTGTTGGGCGTTGCGCCATGCCAGTGTTTCTCACCGGGCGGAAACCACACCACATCACCCGGCCGGACTTCCTCGATCGGGCTGCCTTCGGTTTGCACCCAGCCGAGACCGGCCGTGATGATGAGGGTTTGGCCAAGCGGATGCGTATGCCATGCGGTACGCGCGCCGGGCTCGAACGTCACGCTACCGGCGTTCAACCGCATCGGATCACCGACTTGAAAAACCGGTTCGACGCGGACCGAGCCGCTGAAGTAATCCTGCGCCCCTCTTGTCGATGGGCGCGAACCATTGCGTTCAATCCTCATTGCCGTTTTCCCTTCCATCGATTGCTGCATTGGCAGCTGAGCAAGGGCGGGCGGATACCCGACCAGCACTGCCAACCCGCCGACGAGGCGAAGCAGATGCCTGCGCGTTACCTCCAAGCCGGTTGAATCCCGTTCCATTTGCTCATCCCCGCTCAGCCACGCGAATACGCGTCGTTTCGTCCACGGATATAAGCCGTGCGTGTCTTTCGACTAGCCGCTATAATCCGAAAGGACTTATGATGAGGAGCGATAAATGCAGCGCGGCTACCTCGATGACCTTCTCGCCTTCTCGGTCGTTGGCAGGGAACGCAGCTTCACGAGGGCCGCCTTGCAGTTGGGCGTGTCGCAATCCTCTCTCAGCCACACCATTCGCGAGCTTGAGGCGCGCCTTGGCGTGCGGCTTCTTACCCGCACCACCCGCAGTGTAGCCCCGACAGAGGCAGGTGAGCGCCTGCTGAAAAGCATTGGCCCCCGCTTCGAAGAGATCGACGCCGAGCTCTCAGCGGTGCGTGAGTTGCGTGAAAAGCCGGCTGGCACCATCCGAATCACCGCGACGGAATATGCCGCCGACGCGATCCTGTTGCCAAAACTCGCTTCGCTTCTACCGAAGTATCCCGACATCAAAGTCGAGATCGTTGTTGACTACGGCTTAAGCAATATCGTTGCCGATGGTTACGATGCTGGCGTACGAAGCGGCGAGCAGGTTGCCAAGGACATGATCGCGGTGCGCATCGGGCCGGATTTGCGCATGGCGGTCGTCGGAACGCCGTCTTACTTCCGCAAGCGGCCCGAGCCGAAGAAACCGCAGGATCTCATCAGCCACAATTGCATCAATCTGCGTCTTCCTTCACATGGCGGGTTGTACGCATGGGAGTTTGAGAAAGGCGGCCGGGAGCTGAAGGTGCGCGTGGACGGCCAAATGACCTGCAACGGCGCAATCCAAACGCTGAATGCCGCTCTGGCGGGGCACGGCCTGGCCTACATTCCCGAAGAGATGGCGGAGGCGTATCTGGCGAACCGCCGCCTGAAGCGCGTCCTTGGCGATTGGTGCCAACCATATTCGGGTTATCACCTGTTCTATCCCAGCCGCCGACAGTCGTCCGTAGCCTTCAACCTTGTAGTGGATGCGTTACGGCACCGAAGCTGAGTCGCAAGCCATCGCCTGTTACTTCGCCTGGCTGCCGAGCACGACCGGGTCCACCGGGATCAACTTCAGCGATTTGACCATCTTCTCGACGGTCGCCTTGTACTTCAGGAAGTGAGGTGCTTGCAGGTGAGCAAGATAAGCTTCGCGGTCCCGGTAAATCTCGAACACCGTGATCTGGCTGGGATTATCCTTGTTGGATACCGAATAGAGAACAAGCACACCCGGCTCCAGCCGGATGGCGGCTTCGATCTGTTCGGCCACGGCAGATTTGTAGCTATCGAGCTGGGCCGGATCGACGACGATTTCGGCGATCTGGATATGTTGCTTTGATTTTTCCTCACTCATGGCGGACGCTCCCGACAGCACCAACAGCAGGGCCGTCACACCAAAGATCAGGGATTGCTTGACGCTCATTGTTCACCCCTCCCACACGCTTCACTCATGACCGTTTGATGGTGGCACTTATCGCGCCTCGCACAGAGAGAGCTTCCACTCCCGCCTTGACCTTGCCAATAACGATCAGGCCGGGCGCCGGAATGCGTTCTCCATCATGACGATAGAAGATCGCCACGTCCGGCCCGGGAGGCCAATAGCCAATGGTCCCCACCGCGTAATCATGTGTGCGCTTGCCTCGTTCGGAAATCGCCCTTGGCAACGCTGCAAACTTCTCGCGCCGGAAAAGATCGTTCATGGAAAGCGTGAGCGGCAACAGGGATGCGAAATCCCGCGCCGCGTCGCTGTCGGCCAGGGTTGCCTCAATCGACGTGTCGCCAATGATGATGCGCACGCAGGCTTCTGCGCTTGTATCTTTGCTCATCGCACCTCCGGCGCACCCTCAACGATATAGACACGGGATTTCGCCGATTGAAGACGGATCGGCCTGATCGCACGATAGGCCGGCGAGTCATACCAGGCTTGTGCCAGTGCCATGCTGTCGAAGGCGATCATGACAATGCGTTTGGGCTGATCGCCTTCCAGGGACGCGGTTTGTCCGCCGCGCACGATATAGCGGCCAGTAAACGGCGCAAACGTCGCTTCTACCTGCTGGCTGTAGGGTTTGATGCCTTCGGGATCGCTGAGCTCGAATTCGGAAATGTAAAAGGCAGGTCGCTTGGGCTGGCTTTGCGTTTGAGCAAAGACCGCTCCGAATGTGCCGATCGCTACGGAAGCGACGGCCGCAAGCAGCGCAGTTGTTGTCGTTGTCATGTCAGCTCTCTTGCAACGCGTCAGCGCGCTCGCTTTTCAAACACGTCCTTGGCCACCGGCATCGCAGAGAACACGTTGGGCCAGCCCGCATAAAAGGCGAGATGCGTCATGGCTTCTGCGATCTCGGCCGGTGTCAGCCCGTTGTTCATCCCTATGGTGACGTGGCCGGTGAGCTGGGCGACCTGTCCGGAGGCAACCAGCGAGCTGATCGTGACAAGGCTCCGGTCGCGCGGCGCAAGCCCCGGCCGCAGCCACAGATCGCGGAAGAGGACATCGGTGGTGTACTGCGTAACACCCGGGAAGACCGCGCCATAAAGCTCGCCAACGCGTTTCGCGCGATCCGCTTCGGCAGCTTCGTTGAGGGCAAGTAGTTTTGGCATCGCCGGGGAAAGCTGCTCTGTTGCGATTTTCCGAACGGCAAACACTTCCCTGGCGACCGCGACCGCCTGCATCGCGTTGCCCCAGCCCGCGTAGAATGCCAGATGGGTCACGATTTCGGAGATTTCAGATGGCTTGACGCCGTTATCGAGCGCGAAGCTGAGATACTCCGGCATCTCGGTGGTTTGATTGCGCGCAATCAGTGCGGCAAGCGTTGCGATACTGCGATCACGGACGCTGAGGCCGGGACGCTTCCACAGATCGCCGAATAGCGTTTCCTGCCGGTATTTTTCAAGCGCAGGCGCTACAGACGCCACATCAGCACGCGCTTTGGTCGGGTCAGCTACTGCCATGGATGACGCAAATAAGGACAGTGACGCAAGTGTCATGGCAAGAACCTTCATATGATCTCCTGTGGTTGTCGGGATTTCATGCGTTCACGCACGTTGAATTACGAAGAAGCATGGCGGCGGCCCGCCGCGCAGAGAACAACCATCGCGCGAGCGGTGATAGCTGTGTGATGAAGCATGGACCCAATCTAGGGCTTCCGACACCATGCGATTAGCCTGCTAAATGTGCATGGACTTATCGGTCCAGCGCAATAATCAGCGTAGGCTGAGGATGCCTGTCTCTGTTCCTTCGCGCCGCGAACTGAGTCGCCTCGCGCAACCACGATATGACGCGGTGGGTGCGACAAAGCAACCCGACGGGCAAATCAGTTCTGATTTACGGAAATCATGTCAAGTCGAAAATTTACGAAAATCAAAAATATTTCGCTTTCCTTCCACCCAAATCACCGGCACATTCTCGCCATCCCGTCCCACTCAGAGGGGCGCGTTGGCCATCGTCACAACGAGGGGCGGGTCGCGGTGGACGCCTGGTTCACGTCTGACGACGGCGTGGATTAAGCGTACGGCAAAACCGTGTGGTCCTGGCGCCCGTTGCAGGCGTCAAGCTGTCGGAGAAGCGTGAGCGGAAACGGCAGTGACGGAGTCAACCAAGAACTCGTCTCCGGGGAGAGCACGGCATAAGCCGTAAAGCCATTGCGCAGGGAATGTCGGGTGTCCTCCGCTGCCCTGTATGCTCGTGTGCAGCTTTCTTTGCACTATTCGCACACGAGACCGCGGGTGCAGCGCGCACCCGGTCTTCCCTGCGCCCTCTGTATTTAGGGCGGGAAGTTTCCAGCAAAGCTCGGGCGCAATGCGTCGCGAGAAGGTGAAAGTGCGCTTAGTGCGCGGTGCAGCTACAAACACCGCCGTCGTCCCGGCCTTGCGCCGGGACCCATACGCCGCGGCCTATCCGTTAGAGCGCTGGCGTTAGACACCTTCTGCAACAATGAGCATCACGCGGTATGGGTCCCGGCTCAAGGCCGGGACGACAGACTACTCCGGCACCGCACCGACCAGCGGGCCACCCGGCCTTCCAGTTTAAGGCGGCCATTGCAACTCCTTTTGAGGTCGGGCAGAGCTTTTGAAACGTAGGGAAGAGAGACGGCCATGCAAAGCCCGCGTGAAATTCTCGGCGATATCTGGACGTCGGCCGGCGGCGAAGCTTCCGCGCTCGATGCCGTCAAGCTGACCGGCGAAGAGCCGCAACTGCCGTCGTCGTTTCGCGTCGGCGCCGCGGCGCAGGCCAGCGTTGCCGCGACCGGCCTTGCCGCTGCCGAAATCTGGAAGTTGCGCAGCGGGCAATCGCAGGACGTTACCATCGACATGCGCCACGCCGTGGTCGAATGCCGCTCCGAACGTTATCTGCGCGTCGACGACAAGCCGCCGCCGCCGGCCTGGGACGCGATCGCCGGCGTCTACAAAACAGGCAATGCGCGCTTCGTGCGGCTGCACACCAATTTCCCGCATCACCGCGACGCCGTCTGCAAGGTGTTGAACTGCAAGCCGGAGCGCGACGAGGTGCAGGCCGCGCTGATGCAATGGGATGGCGAGGCGTTCGAGACCGCGGCCTATGCCGCTGGCGGCGTGGTGTCGATGATGCGTTCGCACGACGAATGGTCCGCAACGCCGCACGCCAGGGCGCTTGCCGGATTGCCTCTGATCACAATCGAGAAGATCGGCGATGCCGCACCAAAACCGTGGCCGAAGGGCGACCGGCCGCTCGCCGGCATTCGCGTGCTCGATCTGTCGCGCGTGATCGCAGGTCCCGTCGCGGGCCGCACGCTCGCCGCCCACGGCGCCGACGTGCTGCTGATCTCAGGTCCAAATCTGCCGGCGATTCCCTGGCTTACGATCGATACCGGGCGCGGCAAGCTGACGAGCTTTGTCGAACTGAAGAGCGAACAAGGCCGCGCGGTGTTTCGCGATCTATTGGCGCAGGCCGATATTGTTTCGCAGGGCTACCGGCCGCGCGCGATCGCCGGCCTCGGCTTTGCACCGGAAGAGGCGGCCCGCATTCGTCCAGGGATCGTCTACGTGACGCTGTCCGCCTATGGTCATGAAGGTCCCTGGGCGGAGCGCCGCGGGTTCGACTCGCTGGTGCAGACGTCCACGGGCTTCAACCATGCCGAAGGGCAGGCGGCCGGAATCGACGGGCCGAAAGAACTGCCGGCGCAGATCCTGGACCACGCCACCGGTTACCTCATGGCGTTCGGCGCCATGATGGCCAAGGCGCGGCAGTCGCGCGAAGGCGGCAGCTGGCACGTTCGGGTGTCGCTGGCGCAGACCGGTCGGTGGCTGTGGAATCTCGGTCGCGTTGCCGATGGCTTCAAGACCGGGGATTTGAATGGGGAAACCGTGATGCCTTTTATCGAGGAGGTGGCTTCCGGCTTTGGTGCCCTGCGGTCCACTCGGCGCTGTTGTCGAAAACCCCGGCGTTCTGGGCTCGCCCGGCGATGCCGCTCGGCAGCAATGGCCGGCGCGCGAGTAGATATTTTCAGCCGGCGTTCAGGCCGACCTCCCCAAATTTTAACGGCTGTCTTCGTTTTTTCGCTTGTTTGGAACTCCGATTAGGCACTATTAGCGCAGGGTGAGGCAAATTGTCGCCATTGCTGAGTTGAACAAACCGCATGCGTAACAAATTGATTGAGCAATTACGGCTATTTAGCCGACGACGACCGGCGGTATTGATCGCCGCGCTCCTGCTTGCAGGCGCGGGCGTCTATGGATTCGTGCAGTTCAACGGAACCGCGCCCAAGCATTCCGAGGTGTCGAGCCAGTCCCGCAAGGGAGGACAGCAGCGCTACAAGCTGTCGCCGGCCGAATGGGCCAGCCTGACCATCCAGCCCGTTGCCACGCGGGGCTTCCGGGCCGAGCACGTCACCGAAGGCAAGATTGCGATCGATGAGGATCGCTCGACGCCGGTGTTCTCGCCCTATGCCGGCCGGGTCACCCGGCTTCTGGTCCGGCCCGGCGATAATGTCGTTAAGGGTCAGCCGCTGTTCGTGATCGAGGCTGCCGACAACGTGCAGGCGCAGAACGATTTCATCGGCGCAATGAGCGCCATGAACAAGGCCAAGTCCGCGCTCGATCTGGCGCAACTGCAGGGCCAGCGCGCCAAGGATCTGTTCGAAGGCAAGGCCGTTCCGCTCAAGGATTATCAGCAGAGCCAGGCGACGCTGATCCAGGCGCAGAACGACATGCGCTCCTCGCAGACGGCGATGGAAGCGGCGCGCAACAAGCTGCGCATTCTCGGCCTCACCGACGAGGACATCGCGACCTTCCAGGAAAAGGGCCGCATCAATCCGGAAACCACCATCTTCGCGCCGATCGCCGGCACCGTGGTCCAGCGCAAGATCGGCCCCGGCCAGTATGTGAACTCCGGCGCCAGCGATCCGGTCTATGTCATTGGCGATCTCTCCACCGTCTGGATGGTCGCCTTCGTGCGTGAGACCGACGCCGCCAATGTTGCGGTCGGGCAGGACGTCACGTTCAACGTGCTGGCGTTGCCGAAACAGGCGCTGTCGGCGCGCGTCAATTACGTTTCCACCGCGATCGATCCGGCGACGCGCCGGCTCCTGGTGCGCGCCACCGTCGACAACACCAACGGCGTGCTCAAGCCGGAAATGTTTGCCAATGTGACGATCTATTCGGCGGGCGATCACCCGGCGGTCGGGGTGCCGAAAACGGCGCTGATCTACGAGGGGGACCAGGTCCGGATCTGGGTCGCGCATGAGGACCACACGATCGAACTCCGCCAGATCAAGGCGGGCCTTGCCAACGGCGATCTCGTCGAAGTGATCGGCAATCTGAAGCCCGGCGAGCTGATCGTGACAAAGGGCGCGCTGTTCATCGACCGGGCCGCGTCCGGCAGCTGATCTCCCGCTCTACTCACTGAAAGCTTCGATCTGGATGGATCGCCTCGTCGCCCTTGCCGTCAGCCGCCGCTATTTAATGGTCGGCATGTTCGTCGCGGTGATGGTCGGCGGCCTGATCGCGTTCAGGCAGCTCAACATCGAGGCCTATCCCGACCCGACCCCGCCGATGGTCGACATCGTGACGCAAAGTCCGGGCCTGTCGTCGGAAGAGATCGAACGCTACATCACGATCCCGATCGAGACCCAGGTCGCCGGCATCAAGAACCTGCGCACCATCCGCACCATCTCGCTGTACGGCCTGTCCGACGTCAAACTGCAGTTCTCGTTCGACTACACCTATGATGAAGCGCTGCAGCAGGTATTGAACCGCCTGTCGCAGCTCGCGCCCCTGCCGGGTAACGTGCAGCCCGGCATTTCGCCGCTCAGCCCGATCGGCGAAATCTACCGCTACCGGCTGAAGGGCCCGCCGAACTACAGCGTGCTCGATCTGAAGACGCTGCAGGACTGGGTGTTGCAGCGCCGCTTCCGCGCCGTGCCCGGCGTGATCGACGTCACCGGCTGGGGCGGCAAGACCAAGACCTATGAGCTGCAGGTCGATTTCAACAAGCTGGTCGCCAACGGCCTGACGCTGCCGCAGGTGCTGCAGGCGGTCAGCAACGCCAACATCAATGTCGGCGGCAACACCGTCAATATCGGCGCGCAATCCGCCGTGGTGCGCGGCGTCGGACTGATCCGCTCGATCGACGACCTCAACAACACCATGGTGTCGCAATCGGGCGGCAATCCGGTGCTGGTCAGCGACATCGCGCATGTCACGATAGGGGAGAAGCCGCGGCTCGGCATTGCCGGCCTCGACCAGGACGACGACATCGTGCAGGGCATCGTGCTGATGCGGCGCGGCGAACAGAGTGCGCCGACCATCACCCGCGTCGAGCAGCTGGTCGCGTCCATCAACAATTCCAGCATCCTGCCGCCGGGGGTCAAGATCGAGCGGATCTACGACCGCAAGGACCTGATCGACATCACCACCCACACCGTGCTGCACAACATGGTGGTCGGGATCATCCTGATCGTGCTGCTGCAATGGCTGTTCCTCGGCGATCTCAGAAGCGCGCTGATCGTCGGCGCCACGATCCCGTTCGCGCTGTTCTTCGCCGTCATCATCCTGGTGCTGCGCGGCGAATCCGCCAATCTGCTCTCGGTCGGTGCGATCGATTTCGGACTGATCGTCGACGCCACCGTGATCATGGTGGAGGCGATCTTCCGCCGGCTGTCGCAGACCACGGCGTTGTCGGAAGCCGAGCGCAGCCAGATCTCCTTCGACACCACGAGGGGAATGAAGAGCCACGCCATCCTGTCCGCATCCGCCGACGTGTCGCGTTCGATCTTCTTCGCCGCCGCCATCATCATCGCCGCCTTCCTGCCGCTGTTCACGCTGAGCGGCGTCGAAGGCAACATCTTCGGGCCGATGGCACGGACCTATGCCTATGCATTGGCGGGCGGCTTGCTGGCGACCTTCACCGTCACGCCGGCGCTGAGTGCCATCATCCTGCCCTCGCATATGGAGCACACCGAAACCTGGATCATGCGGCAACTCGACCGGCTCTATCTGCCGGTGCTGCGATGGGCGGTCGCCAACCGCCGGATCGTGATGGCCGGCGCTGCGGTCCTCGCGATCACGACCATCGTGTTCGCGCGGCTGCTCGGGCTGGAATTCCTGCCCAAGCTGGAAGAGGGCAATCTGTGGATCAGAGCCACCCTGCCGCCGACCATCTCGCTGCAGGAAGGCAATACCTACGTCAACGAAATGCGCAGGATGATCCGCAGCCGGCCCGAGGTGGAATCGGTGGTCTCGCAGCACGGCCGCCCCGACGACGGCACCGACGCCGCGGGCCTGTTCAATGCCGAATTCTTCGCGCCGTTGAAGCCCGCCAGAGAATGGCCCAACACCCATGACAAGGACGAACTGACCGCGCAATTGCTGGCGCAGTTGCAGGAAAAATTCCCCGGCGTCGAGTTCAACTTCTCGCAATATCTGCAGGATAACGTCTCAGAGGCGGTGTCGGGCGTCAAGGGCGAGAACTCGATCAAGCTATACGGCAACGATCTGCAGGCGCTGACCGACACCGCCAACAAGATCAAGTCCGTCCTCGCCACCGTGCAGGGCGTGACGGATCTGGCGGTATTCACCTCGCTCGGTCAGCCCACGATCCAGATCGATGTCGATCGCGCGCGGGCGGCGCGCTACGGCCTGTCGCCCGGCGATATCAACGCCACCATCAAGGTCGCGGTCGGCGGCGACAGCGCCGGCGACATCTATGAACCCGGCAGCGACCGGCATTTCCCGATCATCGTTCGTCTCGCCCCGGAATATCGCAAGAGCGCCGAGGCGATTCATAATTTGCGGATCGGCGCCCCGGGCCCGAATGGCACCATCACGCAGATCCCGCTCAGCGAGGTCGCCTCGATCAATCTGATCTCGGGCGCCGCCTATATCTACCGCGAGGGGCAGGAGCGCTATCTGCCGATCAAGTTCTCGGTCCGTGAGCGCGACCTCGGCAGCGCGATCCGGGAAGCGCAGGACAAGGTCGCCGCGCAGGTGCAGCTGCCGCCGGGATCGCGGGTCGAGTGGGTCGGCGAATTCGGCAATCTGCAGGACGCCATCAAGCGGCTGTCGATCGTGGTGCCGATCAGCCTGGCGCTGATCGCGGTGCTGCTGTTCTTCAATTTCGGATCGATGGTCGACACACTATTGGCGATGAGCGTGATCCCGATGGCGATCTTCGGCGGCGTGCTCGGGCTCTTGATCTCAGGGATTCCGTTCAGCGTGTCGGCGGCGATCGGCTTCATCGCGCTGTTCGGCATCGCTGTCATGGACGGCATCATCATCCTGTCGCAGTACAATCAATTGATCGACGAAGGCTATGAGCGGATGCGTGCCGTGATCCGCACCGGCGAATTGCAATTGCGGCCGGTGCTGATGACCTGCGTCGTGGCTGGCGTCGGGCTGCTGCCGGCGGCGCTGTCGGCGGGGATCGGCTCGCAAGTGCAAAAGCCGCTGGCGGTGGTGGTCGTCACCGGCATGATGCTGGCGCCAATCGTCATCCTGATCACGCTGCCGGTGCTGATCTCGGTGTTCTCAAGGAGGGCGCGTTAAAACGGATTTGTCGTTCCGTAAAATCAGTACGTTATCGAACCATAAGCTCGGCCATTTGACTAATTATCCACCTGCCGGGACTATCGGACATCACCTGGAATCAATTCATGCGAAAATTTTCACAGAAGTTCAAAACCGGGGCGTCCGTCGCCGCGGTGGTCGTGGTGCTGTTTGGGGTTTACGGCTACCGCAAACTGCAGGCTCTTGCCGCCGATCCCAGTGGCGAAAAGGATTGCGGACCGGCGGTGGGGGGTGGCGAGCAGGCCAAAATCGATCTGGAGCGGATCAAGGCGATCGCACCGCTGAAAGACGTAAAATGGTCGCAGCTCGGCGGCAGCATCAATGATGCCAGCTATCTCAACAAGACCGAAATCTACGGCGTGGTTGAGGTGCGCAGCGTCGACGACATCGCCAAGACATTGACGTTCGCGCGCGACAACAAGCTCTCGGTCACGACCGCCGGCGTCCGCCACAGCATGGGCGGGCAGGCGTTCCGCAAGGGCGGCATCGTGCTGGACATGCGCGGCTTCAACAAGATCGTGCTCAACGAGAACCGGCGATCGACCACCGTGCAGCCGGGCGCGACCTGGCACGACATCCAGAACCTGCTGCACCCGCGCTTTGCGGTGCGCGCGATGCAGTCGACCGATATTTTCAGCGTCGGCGGTTCGATCTCGGTCAATGCCCACGGCATGGACCATCAGGCCGGTGCGCTCCGCAAATCGATCAAGTCGATGCGCGTGATGCTGGCGGATGGCACGTTGCGCACGGTGTCGGAAACCGAGAACAAGGAGTTGTTCAACCTCGTGGTCGGCGGCTATGGCCTGTTCGGCGTGATCGTCGAGGCCGAACTCGATATCGCCGACAATCTGGTTTACCAGACCGGACGCCGCATCATGGACTACAAGGAGTTTCCGAGGCTGTTCGCCAGGGAGATCGAGAAGGATGCCAGTATCGGCCTGATGTACGGCCACCTCTCGACCGCGCCGAGCAGCTTCCTGCAGGAATTGCTGCTCTATACCTACACCAAGGTCGACGGATCAGATTTCAAGCGCGAACCGCTTGGCGAGGTCTCGGGCACCAAGCTGCGGCGGCTGACGATCAACCTGTCCAAGCAGGGCCCGCTGTTCCAGGAAATGAAGTGGCTGTCCGAGAAGCACATCGAGCATCGGATGGAAACCTGCACGGTGACGCGGGCGCAGGCGATCGGCTCGGCGGAAGCCTGTCTCGTCAACCGCAACGACCCGATGCATGACTCGGTGCCGTATTTGCGCAACGCGCTGCCTGACGATACCGACATTCTGCATGAATATTTCATCCCGCGCAGCCAGTTCGTCTCCTTTGTCGACGGCATGCGCAAGGTGCTGACCGACAACAAGACCAATTTGCTGAACGCCTCGGTGCGCATCGTGCATCAGGAAGACAACTTCCTGACCTATTCGCCGGAGCCGGCATTCTCGCTGGTGCTCTACATCAACCAGACCACGGATGATGAAGGCAACAAGCGGATGAAGAAGGCGACCGAAGAGCTGATCGATCTCACGATCGCGCACAAGGGCCGGTTTTTCCTGCCCTACCAGCTCTATTATTCGAAGGATCAGTTGCAGCGGTCCTATCCGGAGATCAACGACTTCTTCGCGGCGAAGAAGAAATACGATCCGACGGAGCTGTTTACGAATACGTTCTATCAGAAGTATGCGTCATAATTGCGCGACGCGCCTGGGCGGCAGGCCGCTGCAGCCGCCGGCTTGCTCCGCATCCAGCACCAATAGCGCGCCCGCGGCATAGAGGCGGGCGACGAAGCCGGCATCGTCTGAGCGCGCGAAGGTGACATAGTCGCTCGCCGCCAGCACGCGGCCGTTGGCCTTGGCGATGATGGCCAGCGCCTGCGCCGGCGAGCCGATGATAGCCATCGACTTGCCCGGCGCCGATCCGAAGGTGAGAGCGACCACAATCACAAGCCAACCGCATACCACGAGTGCGCAAGCGCCCGCGATCCGGCGTAATGGCCGCAACGTGCGATGATGTGGCGTTTCAGTAATCATAGAAATGCTCGATGCTCACGCCCCTGGCCTTGAGGTCGCGGTTGATATCGACGAGACGGTCGATCCTAGCCTTCAGGCCGGCCCTGCGAAAGCCGGGTCTGGCATCAAGCTCCAGTGAAAACAGCTCCGTCGTCCCCTTGACGTCGAGCTTGGCGGCATCCGGTGCGATCACGGTGATCAGGATTTCATGGTTACCGGCGATCTCGGCAAGGGCATATCCCTGATCCAGGAGGCTCTGCAGGATTTCGGTGAAATCCTTGTAGCGCGGCGTCTGCACCAGCTGCCATTGCGGCGTCAGCGCGCGGATCGGTTTGATGCGCGGCTCCTTCGCCAGCACCGCCGTCGGCAACGTTGCGACCGCGAACATGATGTCGCGCGGCTCGTCGTCGCCACCGGCATCGAGCGCTTTCTGGATCAGCGCGGCATAACCGACCTTGAGGTAATATTCCGTGCCGAGCGCGAAGCTGCGCTCCCAGGTTCGCAAGGGGCTGTCGGTCCGCGCCGAGATCGCCATCAAGCCATCGAGCTTCTCGCGGAACGGAAATTTGAACCAGGGGACGGTGTAAAGAAACGCCGCGTAGTCCTGCAGTACCTTGCGCGCGTACAGGTCTTGCGGGGTCCGTTCCTCGCCCCGAATCCATTCGAACACACGGCCGATGGTGTTCTCGTAAAATCCCTTGATCGCGTATTCGATTGAGTAGCTGACGCCGATGACATAGATCATGGTCTTGACTTCGGTGAGCGATTCACCGGTCGGCGGCACCGCCTGATTGATGGTGCAGAAGCTGCGCCAGAATCCGAAAATGTGTCCGAGATAATTGAAATGGCTTTCGCTGGAGCGGTCGAGGAAGCGGCCGAAATCCTCGAACGAATAGACGATGTACCATTCGGGAAAGGTGAAGAACGTGTTGTTCTGCTTGCGCTGGTAGCGCGGCTCGTTGATCGCAGGCAGCGGCACCGACGGCGCAGGTGACGCCGAAGCTGCCGAAGACGGGCGGCAGGTGCCCTCGATATAGGCGAGCGGCGCAAGCACGAACACCGCGATCAGGATCGCGATGACGACAGCAATGCGCCGCAGCCATTTAAGCATGAACGGCCGCTCGCGTCCGCGGCGCCAGCAGATAGCCGATCAGGATCGCAACGCCGCCGAGGGTGAGATGCGGCGCATTGGCGAAAAAGCGCGTCGCCAGCGGAAGGTTGAGCACGCCGTTGATCAGGATGCCGAAGTCGAGATAGCCCGAGCCGGTGAAGAGGCCGAGCAAGCCGTCGGCAAAGTAGAACGCGCCGAACAATTGGAAGAACAGTTCCGAGGCGCGGCGAGAGGTCAGCGCTGCCGCGAGCGCCCACAGCGCGGAAACCAGATGCAGCCCGTCGGCATACCAGGTGCGGCGGAACAGGCCGAAGATCATGTCGTTCTGATCGATGAAGGCAGGGATGTATCCGGTCAGGATCACGAAGCCGAGCAGGGCGGCGTAGCCCCAGGCGCACAATCTGATGATATCCATGATCCCTCCGGCCTGCTCGAATCTGTCCTTAAGTCTAGAGCTTTCCGAGCGCCTTGAGCAGGGCGTCGTTGAACAAAGCGGGGTCCTCGATTTGCGGAATATGGCCAAGACCCGGCAGCAGGGTGAGGGTGGTATCCGGCGGCAACAGCGTTCGCAGATCAAGCGCCTGCTCAACCGGCGTCGTGTTGTCCTTGTCACCCCACAGGATGGCGACGGGGAGCTTCACCCGTGCATATGCGGTGCGATCGGCACTCACGGCGTTGCGGTCGGCGCCGAGGAAGTAATATAGCCAGTCGGCGATGTCGGGGGTGCTGTCGCGCTGCGTCGTCGGCCGTTGCAGGATCGTGACGAATTCGGGCAGCGCGCGTTCCTTTTTCTCGATCAGGGATTCGAGCAACGTCTTGGTTGCCACCGGATTGGTGATGGTCAGCGAAACCAGTATTTCGCGGATCCATTTCGGCTGGACGATCCATGGCGCGTCTGACGGCGGGGCCGTCAGTCCCAGCGCCGCATCTACCAGTACGAGGCCCCGCGCCCGGTCCGGATAGCGCATCACCAGTTCGGTCGCTGCACCGGCGCCAAAGGAATGGCCGACGATAATTGCTGGCCTGGATTTCAGATGGACGAGAACATCGTTGATGCGTGCAGCCTGATCCTCCCTTGTGTAGCTGCCCGGACGTTCCGAAAATCCAAACGGCGGCAGGTCGAGGGCGATGACGCGGAAGCCGGCGGCGGCGAGCACACCGGTCGTGTGCCGCCAGAGTTCGCTCCACGCCGCGGTGCCGTGAAACAGCACCACGGGAATTCCATCCGCCGGGCCCTTTTCCTGCACGAACACGCCACCGGTGCTGGTCGGCACCAGACGGCCCGATGGCGGCGCCAGTTCGGCGCGGGTATGGGTTTCGCGGATCGATGCCGCCATCCGGAACGCCGTTATCGCGATCACGATCAAGATCAGGAGCGCCAGCAGCGTCTTGCCCGACCAGCGCAGGATGTTTGAGATCACGAGGCCTCGCAGAAATGGATCGATCAAAATCGGGTGCAGTCAAATCAGATCGAATTTTAAGCTAGTGCAGATTCCCGGTGATGAAAAATCGCGGACATGAACAGCGGGCAGTTAACACCGGCGACAAAGTTGCGATTACTGTCCCGACGGCGTGCGCAGGCCGTGCCAGGCGTCGCGCACCTGATGGTAATGCACTTCCGGCAGATAATCCGGTGTGTTGAGCCCCAGCGTCTTGACGTCAAGCCGGCCGATGGCGCTGAGCAGGGTATAGGAGGCGATCACGCGGTCGCGTTGTGCGCCGATCAAGCGGGCCTTCGCCAAAATCAGATCCTGCTGCGAGTTCAGCACGTCGACAGTGGTCCGCTGGCCGCCCGCCGCCTCGCGCTGCACGCCCTGCAAGGCGACCGTTGCAGCCCGCACTTCGGATTCGGAAGCGGACACCGCGACCTTGGCGCCTTCATTGGCAACCCAGGCGCCGACCGCCGCGGTGCGCGCCTGGTTGCGGACCTGGTCGAGCACCAGCCGGCTTTGGGCTGAGATTTCCTTGGCCTGCCGGGTCTGCGAGGCCGCCATGCCGCCATCGTAGATCGGCTGGTTGAGCTGGCCGGCTATCGAAGCCTGGTCGGTCCCGAAGGTGCCGAGCGTGGGATCCGACTGTTTGCTGCGGCTGACGCTGCCTTGCATCGTGATGGTCGGCATCAGGCTGCTTTCGGCGACGCGAATGCTGGTCGAGGCGACGTCGACGTCAAAGGCGGCCGCCATGACCGCCGGATGCTGTTGGAAGGCGAGACCGGTGGCGTCATCGCGGCTGCGCGGCAGATAGCGGTCGACGGTTTCGGCGAGGCTCAACTGCGTCGGCGCGTTGCCAATCACCTGGGTATAGGTGGCCTGGCTGATGGCCAACGCAACCTCGGCGGCGTTGAGGTCGGCGAGGCCACGGTTGAGGCGGGCTTCAGCCTGGGCAGTGTCGGTCGGCGTCACGTCACCGGCATTGAGGCGCTTCTGGGTGATGCCCAGCGTTTCCCGCAGGAACGCGACGTTGGATCGTTGCGCTGACACCAGCGACTGATTGGCCAGTACGTTGGTGTAGACGGTGACGGCATCGAGCAGCACACCCTGGCCGACATTGCGCAGGGCCTCGCGGCCGGACGATACCTGCAGTTCTGCGACGCGGACGCTGTTGGCGGTCTTGAAGCCGTTGAACAGGGTCTGAGTCACCGTCACCCCGATGGTCCAGGGTTTCAAGCTCGCCGACTGCACGGTGTTGTCGGGCAGGAGATTGCGGACCGCCTGCAGGCCGGCGGTGAGGCTGGCGACGATCTGCGGCCGGTATCCCGCCAGCGCCTGCGGCACGCCTTCGTCGGTGGCCCGCTGGCGCGCGCGTTCGGCGTTGAGCTGCGGATTGGTCTGATAGGCCTTGGCCAGCGCATCCGGGAGGTTTTCGGCTTGGGCGCCTGCCGCGGCAAACGCCACGCAAATCACGACGCCAAGGCAAATGCCCGATCGAAGCACGCGCCTTGCAACGTGGCCAACTCTAGCGGCACGCCCAACCATTTGATCCCGCAACTACCCAAGGCCCATCCGCCCCCGCCGACGGCCTCGTCACATCTACCTGTTTAGGGGGCGGTGCCGCCACTGGCAAACGGTCGCGCGACATCATCACAGGAATTCGGCGCTCGGCTGTTGCAGGTTCGTCACAGACGAAGTTCGGTAACAAATGCGTTATAGCTCGGAGCAGCCGGCGTCCTATTCCAGGGCTGTCGGCGTTTCATGACGCCGGATCCGCATTTTGATGCCGAAACTGTTTTCCGACCCCGAAGCGATCGCGGAAGATATCATCCGCGATGTCGGAACCAACCTCGTGGTCGGATTGCCGCTCGGGCTCGGCAAGGCCAACCACATCATCAATGCGCTCTATGCGCGTGCCGTCGCCGACCGCTCGATCAGCCTGACCTTGTTTTCCGCGTTGACACTGGAAAAGCCGAGGCCGGGCAGCCTGCTTGAAAAGCGCTTCATTGGTCCCGTCATCGACCGGCTGTTCGGCGGCTATCCCGATTTGACCTACGCCGCCGCGCTGCATGCCGGCGCGCTGCCGCCCAACATCCAGGTAATTGAATTTTTCTTCCTCGCCGGAAAGTGGCTGCATGTACCGTATCCGCAGCAGCATTACATTTCTGCAAACTACACGCATGCCGCGTCCTATCTGCTGGCGCGCGGGCTCAATGTCGTCACCCAATTGATAGCGAAGCGCGTGGAGGGTGGCGTCGCGCGCTACAGCCTGAGCTGCAACACCGACACCACGCTCGACATTTTGCGCGCCCGCGCCGAGGGCCGGGCGTCGTTCAGGCTGGTGGGCCAAGTCAATTCC
Source organism: Bradyrhizobium sp. AUGA SZCCT0169 (assembly GCF_018130085.1). Classification (NCBI taxonomy): domain Bacteria; kingdom Pseudomonadati; phylum Pseudomonadota; class Alphaproteobacteria; order Hyphomicrobiales; family Nitrobacteraceae; genus Bradyrhizobium; species Bradyrhizobium sp. AUGA SZCCT0169. The sequence goes on from NZ_JAFCMC010000002.1 coordinate 217,070, forward strand.
GAACTGCCGTTCATGCCCGGCGCCGGCGATCTCGCGGGCGACGAATTCAGCGCGGTGCTCGACAGCCCCGAGACGGACTTCCCGCTGTTCGCGCCGCCGGCCGAGCCGATCAGCGACACCAAATATGCCATCGGCCTGCATGCAGCTAGCCTCGTGCCCGATGGCGGCACGCTGCAGATCGGCATCGGTCAGGTCGGCGATGCACTGGCGCAGGGCCTGATCGTTCGTCACCGCGACAATGCGCAATTCCACGCCGTGATGAAGCGGCTCGCGCCGGAACAAGCGGCGCCGCAGGGCGGACCGTTCGAGAAGGGGCTGTACGGTGTTAGCGAAATGCTGTTCGAGGCGTTTCTCGGCCTGATCGACGCCGGCGTACTCAAGCGCGAAGTCGATGGCGTGACGCTGCACGGCGCGTTTTTCCTCGGGCCGAAAGCGTTTTATCGCACGCTGCGCGAAATGCCGGCGGAACAGATCGCGCGCATCCAGATGATGCCGGTGTCGTTCACCAACCAGCTTTATGGCGACGAGAAAATCAAACGCCGCGCGCGCATCGATGCCCGTTTCGTCAACAATGCGATGATGGCAACCCTGATGGGCGCTGCGATTTCCGACGGCCTCGAAAACGGTCAGGTCGTGAGCGGTGTTGGGGGGCAGTATAATTTCGTGGCGCAGGCGTTCGCATTGCAGGGCGCGCGATCCGTCCTGGCTCTGGAATCGACCCGGCAGGCCGGTGCTAAGGCGAAATCCAACATCCTCTGGAACTACGGCCATCAGACCATTCCGCGGCATCTGCGCGATGTCTTCGTCACCGAATATGGCGTCGCCGACGTCAGAGGAAAATCCGATGCCGAAACCATCGCTGCGATGCTTGCCGTGACCGACTCCCGCTTCCAGGCCGAACTCGCAAAGGTCGCCAAGGATGCCGGCAAGCTGCCGAAGGATTTTGAAATTCCGCCCGCGCATCGCCGGAATTTTCCGGAAGCAATCGCGGCAGCGTTGAAGCCCGCGCGCGAGGCGGGCCTGCTGCCGTCGTTCCCGTTCGGCAGCGATTTTACGGAGACCGAACAGCGGCTGATCCCGGCCTTGCAATTGTTGCGGGAAGCGCAGCGCACGCCGCTGCGGTTACCCGGGCTGCTCTGGCAGGGAATGACGCAGCCGCCCGACACCGCGCGTCTCGAATGCCTGGCTCGACTAGGCCTCGACCGCCCGACGACATTTGTCGAGCGGGCCTATCGCGCGCTGGTGAATGCGGCGCTGGCAAGGAGCCACGAATAATCTCTACGTCGTCCCGGCCTTGAGCCGGGACCCATAACCACCGATGCTGATTATTGTGCCTGGCTGTAGCTCCAGCCTTCGCAAAACACACGACAGTGGCTATGGGTCCCGGCTCAAGGCCGGGACGACATAGGAGAGACCTCGCGCTCCTATCGGTTCTTGTTCACCGGCTTGCGCTTCTCGATGAACGCGGCCATGCCTTCGGAGCGGTCTTCCAGCGCAAAGGTCGAGTGGAACAGATTGCGCTCGACGTTCATGCCTTCCGACAGCGGCGTCTCGAACGCCCGGTTGATGGCTTCCTTGGCCATCGCGGCGGCCGGGCGCGACATCGAGGCGATTTTTTCCGCCGCTGCCAGCGCTTCGTCCATCAGGCTGGAAGCCGGCACGACGCGGCTGACCAGGCCCGAACGCTCGGCTTCCGCGGCGTCCATCATCCGTCCCGTAAGACAGAGATCCATCGCCTTGGACTTGCCGATCGCGCGCGTCAGCCGTTGGGTCCCGCCGATGCCGGGGATGGTGCCGAGCGTGATTTCCGGCTGGCCGAATTTGGCGGTGTCGGAGGCAATGATGATATCGCACATCATCGCAAGTTCGCAGCCGCCGCCGAGTGCATAGCCGCTGACAGCCGCGATCGTCGGCTTGCGGCAGGTGGCGATGCGGTCGCCACCGATGGCGGCGAAATCGCTGGAGAACATGTCGATGAAGGTTTTTGGCTGCATTTCCTTGATGTCGGCGCCTGCCGCAAAGGCCTTTTCGCTGCCGGTCACCAGTATGCATCCAATCGCGTCGTCGGCTTCGAGGTCGTCGACGGCGGCGGCGATCTCGCGGAACACGCCGAACGACAGCGCGTTGAGCATTTTCGGTCGGTTCAGCGTGATAATGCCAACCGCGCCTTTGCTTTCGACAATGATGTGTTCGAATGTAGCCATGGTTCACCCCGGTGCCTGATTTGGCGGGCAATGTGCCCGCTGGCGGCCAAGGCTTCAAGTAGGCTGGGCTTCAAGTAGGCTGGGCTTCAAGTGGGCTGAAGAGGCGGCCCGGACGCATTTCGCCGCGTCCGGTGCCGAATACCTCACGCCATGAACATGCGCGCCGCCGAGGCCATCGTCAGCAATGCGCCAAAGGCGATGAAGATTTTCCCGATCAACGAGGTCTGATCCCAGGTCGAACTGTCATGGCTGGAAGCCAGAACCGGCGCCGCGGGGGTGGGCTTGGCAGCGGCCATCGCGACGGTCTGCGTGGCCGGGTTCTGCTGCAGGGCGCGATCGACATCATTGAGTTGATCGGATGAGACCACGGCGTCGGTGGTGGACTGCGCTTCCCCCGGCTTGTCGGCTGACGCCAGCAGGATGTGGGCCTTTGCCGTCATCGCCTGGGCGCTGCCGGCGGGGAAATCGGCGGAAGCCAGTTGCGCATTGGCGTTGGCGACCGACGCCGGGATCGTGAGCGCGCTGTTGGTCGAGGCGTCGCCGACGTCCTTCCTGGTCTCGGCAGGTTTCGACGCGATCTTGCCCGACCGACGCGTGTAACGTTTCCAGTGGCGGGTGCTCGGCCGGACGGACTTTCCAGACGTCGCGCTATCCGATTTCGACGTCGTAGCCGCGAGGGCCGTATTGGTGGCCGTTATCGGCGTCGGCCCCGCGAAATATACGAAGAGTCCTGTTGCAACAATCAAGGCCGAGCGCCCGCTGGCTTTGACGATCATGTGGCAATCTCCCCATTTGCCCCGCCCCCAGGGCGAAATGAGACCCCGCCCCGTGTCCACAGCGGGGCAAAAAAAGGGAATCTTCGGGCAAGAACGGCAAAAGCAGGGCAGCCGCGTTGCGGCAGCCGGCGCGAGTGCGAGCCGGGCCGATCGATGGTATGAGCCAGCCGGCAAGGAACCGGCTGTCCGATTCCCGAATGAGGATGCGCGAAGAAATACGCTGGGGCATGTCGATCACGACTTCGTGATCGTGTCGCCCCGACGTAACAAATTGAAAAAGCGACCGAATTGCAAGGTGGGAGCGCGCGTGCGCGAACGTGAGGACGAATGGACCGGCCTGATGCGGTCGGCCATTTCAGGCGACAGTACGGCGTATCATCGCCTGCTCAAGGCCGTCACGCCGGTGCTCCGGGCCGCGGCGCGCCGCGGGCTCGCGCGTGCAGGGCAACCGGTCGATCAGTCCGAGGACATCGTGCAGGACATTTTGCTGGCGGTGCATTTGAAGCGGCACACCTGGGACGTCAGCGCCCCGTTTGCCCCATGGCTGTTTGCGATCGCCCGCAACAAGCTGATCGACGCGCTGCGGCGCCGGGGGCGGCGGGTGTTCGTCAACATCGACGATTTCGCCGAGGTGCTCTCGGGCGAGGCCCCGGTTGAGACGGCGTCGGCAGGCGAGGTCGCCGCCCAGTTGGCGTCGCTGCCGGCGCGCCAGCGCGACGTCCTGCAGTCGATCGCCGTCGAGAGTGCGTCGATCAAGGATACCGCGGCCAAACTGGCGATGAGCGAGGGTGCGGTGCGGGTCGCGCTGCATCGGGGGCTTGCCAGCCTGACCGCGAAGTTACGGGAACAATGAGAATGGATACCGATCAGCTCATCAAAACCCTGGCGGCCGACAACGCGCATCGCGCGCGGCCGGTCGGATTTGCGCTGATGCTGGCGCTGCTGGCGGCGGCTCCCGTCTCGCTTTTGATGTTCTTCACCGAGCTTGGCATCCGGCCCGACGTGATGACCGCGATGCGCAATCCGTTCTTCGACCTGAAATTCGCGGTGACGCTGGCATTGGCGGCTGCGGCCATCGCCGTCAGCCTGCATCTGTCGCGGCCGGAAGCCTCACTGCGCGGCTTCGGCTGGCTGCTGTTGATTCCGGCCGGGCTTCTGACCGCAGGCATCGGCGGCGAGATGATGATGCCGCAGCGGCTGCCGATGATGACGCGGCTGATGGGCAACAATTCGCGGATGTGCATGACGGCGATCCCGCTGCTGTCATTGCCGATCCTGGCAGGCGCGCTGATTGGCCTGCGTCACGGCGCGCCGGCGCGGCCTGCTGTGGCCGGCGCCATCGCCGGAATGTTGTCGGCGGGATTGGCTGCGACCCTCTACGCGTCGCATTGCACCGATGATTCACCACTGTTCGTCGCGACCTGGTACACGCTCTCGACTGCGTTGGTCACGGCGATCGGCGCGCTCGCCGGATCGAAACTGCTCAGGTTCTGATGCTTTTGTCGTCTCGGCGTTCGCCGGGACAACGCGAACTTTGTGGCTCACTTCGCGGGCGCGTTTTGCTGCATGCGGTGGAAGCGCAGCACCTGCTGGGCAGTCGATGGCCGCAGCCGCTCATAGGTGTCCTTGCACGCCGCGATGTCGGTCGGCTCGCCACCCGACAACTCGTCGCGCATGTTGATGATCGCCCGGACGGTGGACCATGACAGGCTCGCCACCTTCGCCAGGATCATCACGCCTTCGGCGCGGGTTTCGATCATCATGTTCTCGGCGATCGCCACCGGCACGTTGGCCAATGCCGCGATGGAGGCGTTGGCTTCGTCGAATTTACCGGCCTCGGCAAATGACGCCACCTGGAATTCGTCGAGCCGGCCGTCCTGGTACAGCGATTTGACCAGCGCGTGGGCAATCTCGGTGTTTCTGGTGATCGCAGACGATGCGGAGCGCGCGCGCCGCGTCGCCTCCTTGACGGCGGTCGGCACCTGCGCCGCCATTTGCGGGTTGGCCGCCTCCAGCCGCTGCCGGACCGCGTCGGAGGCCTTGGCCAGCAGCTTCAAATACAGATGTCGCGGAATCGTCGGACGCAGGCCGACGCAGGTCGCGAGATTGTCGTATCCCTCGGCGCGGTTGACCAGCTGCGTGAAGCCGCGCTCGGTGAATTCGGCGCCCGGATTGTTGACGGTGCTCTGGACCACCGCATCATTGCCGCGCTGGACCAGCACGTCGGTGACCGCGCCGCTCAACACTTTTCGTGTCGAGATCGCCATCAAATGCGCCTGGCTTTTGCTGCGCGCATTCTCGATCAGGGTCTCGTCGTCGAGCCGCGCCGATTGCGACAGCACGGGTCCGGCAACCTCGATCACGTCGTCGAACGCCAATGCCCGGATCGTCAGCGGCGGCGCGGTGTCGACCGGCGCGAGGCGGTTGGCCAGCAATGTCTTGGCTGAGGTCTCGATGTGATCGATCAGGCACCGGAAGACATCGTCGAACAGCCCGACCTGTTCGTCCGAAAAGTCCACTGCGCCGTTGATGAAAAGGTCGGTCACCCGGCGCAAGGTTTCGACCCGGCGGGCGACAGTCCCGTGCGCGAGCGTGGTCTGCAGTTCGTCGAGCAGGCTCATGGGGGCGATAGCGGACTTCGAACTCATATGACTCTATCCTGGAGCAAAAGCCCGGCGATGGATTCTCCGTCGCCGGAACAACTGAAATGGCCGGTTCAGGCGCTGGCGATGCGGTTGCGTCCCTGTGCCTTGGCTGCGTAAAGCGCGCTGTCGGCGCGGGCGAGAAACAGGTCCGGGGTTTCCTCCGGCTTCAGCGTCGCGACGCCTCCGGAAATGGTCACGTTCATGTCGGGCGAGAATGCGCTCCAGTCGAGCTCCGCAATGATCCCGCGCAGCCGGTCGAGTGCACGCACGGCATTGTCGGTGCTCATGCCGGGCAGCACCAGCAGGAATTCCTCGCCGCCGTAGCGGCCAAAGCGGTCGATGCCACGGATGTTGGCGAACATGGTGATGGCGAAAGTCCGCAGCACCTCGTCGCCGGTCGGATGACCAAAGGCGTCGTTGATGCGCTTGAACCAGTCGAGATCGATCAATGCGATCGAGCAGGGTGCGTCATTGCGGCCGGCGCGGGCGATCTCTTCATCCAGCATCCGCATGATGCAGCGGCGGTTATACGATCCCGTGAGTTCGTCGAGTTCGGCGAGCTCCTCGATCCGTTTGTAGGCTTCCTTGAGTTTCAGCCCGCTCTGATACAGCGATTGCTTCAGCGAGCTGGAGAAGATGCCTAAGAACATGCAGCGTCCGATGGTCAGGACGAACACCAGCAAGGTGGCAAAGCGCTCGAGGTGACTGCCATGCGGCATCGAGATCGGCTTGTCGGTCAACAGGAACAGCCCGGCGAGGCCGATCGTCATCGCCGTCCAGATCATCATGGTCTGCGCAGGGATCGAGCGCAGCGAACTGAAGCTGAACACGATGAACAGGGTGCAGAGGAACATGCCGCCGACTTCGGGCGCCAGATAGGTGAACGCCAGGGCAATCAGCATGCAGATGGTCGCCTGCGGGGCGACCAGATAATGATCCTTGAAGCGCTCGTTGAACCCGAATTCCGAAAGGATGAGGCTGAAAATCACCAGGGTCAGGCCGGAAGCGGCATAGGCCGGGGCGATCATGAGGGGCGTCGAACCGGCTTGCGCATACAGCAGCAAGACCCCGGCGTCGATGATGTAGCTGGCCCCGATCATGATCAGGATCTGGCGACGCTGCTTGGCGCGCCGGGCAAGCGCCTTCGCCGCCGGCTGGGGACCGACGCCATCCAGATCGGCCGGATTCACGAATGAGGAGGCCGCGGTGCCCATGGACTCGCCGTTGATGGAACTCGGCAAAAATCTAAGTGGGAAAGCCTTTAGGTTTGGTATCTTTTGGAACCGAATCTGGTCCGTTAAAACACCTCCATTGTCCTGTTTCGCAACGGAAATTTGGCGGATTCGGGCGGCCGCGACCGTTGCGTGGCAGCTCAACTTGTACGCAGATGCTGCCTTGCGGACCGAGCCTTGGTAAGGTCGCAACGGGTGGTGCAACCTCTAGGAAAGCAATTCCGTATTATGGTACCAATTCCGGGCCTTCGTTCGTTCTCGTCGGCATCTCGGCCGTCCGGCGATCCTCTGTGGGGTAGATCACACATGCAGTCCGGTCATTGCCGTAATGTGAAGAATCTTGCCTCGGCCATCGAACCCTCCGCCATCTCCCCCCGACCAACCTTGCGAGACGGCAATTGAGTGCGGCACAGGCGGCTTCAGACGAAATTCTGATCGCTCGGATCGCTCAAGGCGACCGGCTCGCCATGCAGGTGCTTTACGGAAGGCACCATGTCAGGGTGTTCCGTTTCGGGCTTCGGCTCGTCAGGGACGAACAGGTTGCGGAAGACCTCATCAGTGAGGTGTTTCTCGATGTGTGGCGCCAGGCTGGCAAGTTCGAAGGCCGATCCGCTGTTACCACCTGGCTGCTGGCGATTACGCGGTTCAAGGCCCTGTCGGCACTTAGGCGCCGGAAGGATGTTGGACTGGACGATGAGACCGCGAACGCGATCGAGGATACGTCCGATGATCCGGAAGTGGTGGTTCAGAAGAAAGATACCAGTGATGCGTTGCGCAAGTGCCTGACATCACTTTCGCCTGAGCATCGGGAGATCGTCGATCTCGTCTACTACCACGAGAAGTCCGTGGAAGAGGTGGCCGAAATCGTCGGAATTCCGGAAAACACCGTCAAGACGCGTCTGTTTTATGCGCGCAAGAAATTGGCCGAACTGCTCAAGGCAGCCGGCATTGAGCGAGGTTGGCCATGATGGCGATGAGCAAGAAAATGCTGGATCAAGAGCCCGGCGAAATCGAGATGCTGCTGCCATTCCATGCGGCCGGCACGTTGAACGCGCGCGATGCGCGTCGCGTCGATGAGGCGCTCGCCGGCGATCCCGACCTGGCCCGGCAATATGCCGTGATCCAGGAAGAATATGCCGAGACCATTCATCTCAACGAAAGCCTGGGTGCGCCGTCCGCGCGCGCCATGCAGAAGCTGTTCGCGGCGATCGACGGCGAGCCCGAGCGCAAGCCGTCGGTGTCGATCAATCTCTCGACGCGGATCGCGGAATTCTTCACAAAGCTTTCGCCGCGGACGCTGGCCTGGTCGGCGAGCCTCGGCGCTGTTGCGCTGCTGTTGCAGGCCGGGGTGATCGGCGCGGTGCTGATGAAGAACCAGACTGCTTCCTTTCAAACGGCTTCGCTGAGCCTGAATCAGACGGCGGCGCCCCTTACCCGCGAACTTGGTGCCGCGGTGCCACCGCGCGCGCTGGTGCGGTTTAACCCTGACGCGCGCATCGCCGACATCAACGCGCTCCTGGACAATTATCAGGCTTCGATCGTCGATGGCGCCAAGGGCGGCATGTTCCGGCTGCAGTTCGGCAACCGGGCGCTGGGCAAGGATGAAGTCACGAACCTGATGAACAAGTTGCAAGGTGAGAAGATCGTCAATCTTGCGGTGCCGACGCCGTAAGGCGTCGGTCGCCTGACCAAGCCGAGGTCCCATGGTCGATGCTCGCGTGAATTGGCGGATAAGGGCGCAGCGCGCGGCATGGGCTTTGTCGGCGATGGCGCTGCCGCTTGTGCTGTTCGGCGGTTCGGTCGCCGACGCGCAAGCCATCATGCGCACGCCGAGCCTGAACGTCAATTCCCGGGTGCCGACAATCAATCCGTCCGCAACGACCAGAATCAACCCAACCGTCGGGGCGCGGGTCAATCCGGCCATCACGGGCCGTCCCGTCATCACGAACCGGCCAGTTATCACGAATCGCCCTGTCATTGTGAACCGGCCTGTCGTCACGACCCGGCCCGGTCCCGGGGTCATCGCGCGCGTTCCGCCGACCACGCACGGCGGAGGCGGGACGTTGGTAGGGCGGACACCGAACGGGCGTCCCGAGATTTCCCGTGTCGGTGTGGATCCGACGCTTCCGCTGCGTTTTTCACCCAACCTCTATCCGGTCTGCCAATACGCCAATCGCGGCCCTGACGGCGAATGCTTCGACCGCCCGGTCCTTTCGGTCGATGGCGGCGGCAGCGGCGGCTCGGCCAAGAAGGGCAATAACGCTCCGCGCAACAACGCGCCGCCGCAGGCGGCCGCGATCGACACGCGCGCGATCCCGAACGAACTGGTGGCCGAGATCGACAGTGCGCTATCGCCGGCGCAGGCCGACGAACTGGCCCGGCGTCACGGCCTCGAGCGGCTCTCCTCGCAGGAATTCCCGCTGATCGGCGGCACCATCGGCCTGTTCCGGATCATCGATCAGCGCCCGGTGGACGTCGTCCGCCGTGAGTTCGCCGCTGACAGCGCCGGCGGCGTGAAGTCGGTGCAGCTCAATTTCCGCTATATGCTGCAGGATCAGAAGCGCTCGATGAGCGAGGGCGACGCCGCGCAATACGCGGTCGCCCAGCTTCGGTTGCCACAGGCGCACAAGCTGGTCCGCGGCATGAACGTCACCATTGCGGTGATCGATTCAGGCGTTGACGTCAAACATCCCGAACTCGTCAATTCGGTTGCCGACAGTTTCGATGCGCTCGGCAGCAAGGAAGGCCCGCACGTCCACGGTACCGGCATTGCGGGCGCGATCGTGGCGCATGGCAAGCTGATGGGAAGCGCGCCGGAGGCGCGGCTATTGGCGATCCGTGCGTTCGGCAGCGGCGCAAATGGTGCTGAGAGCACTTCCTATGTGATCCTCAAGGGGCTGGACTATGCGGCCGAGCACGGTGCGCAGATCATCAACATGAGTTTTGCAGGACCGAAGGATCCCTTGATCGAGCGCGGCGTTGCCGCGACCGCTTCCAGGGGGATCCTGATGGTGGCCGCCGCCGGCAATGCCGGAGCCAAATCGCCGGCGCTCTATCCCGCCGCCAATCCGAACGTCATTGCGGTGAGCGGAACCGACTCGCAGGCAAAGCTGTTTGCGGCATCGAACCGCGGTGTCCATATCGCCATCGCAGCGCCCGGCGCGGATATCTTCCTGCCGGCGCCGGACGATAAATACCAGATCACCTCGGGTACCTCGTTTTCCGCCGCCTTTGTCAGCGGCGTTGCCGCCCTGATGCTGGAGCGCAATCCTGCGTTGAAGCCGAACGATCTGCGCGCGATCCTGACGAAGACCGCCCGCGACCTTGGCGCGCCCGGCCGTGACGATATGTTCGGGGCGGGCGAGGTCGATGCTTTCGCTGCCGTCACCGCCTCGACGGCCGCGCCTGCTGTACCGCTCGCTGCGGTTTCGGGGGCGCCGGGATCTCAGAAGGCGCCGGCTCCCGCCGATAACGCTTCCGTGAGCAGAGCGATGAACGACTCGGCGCCGTCGATGGCGTCCGAGAAATCGGCCGCAAACACCGTTAATCGCCCCGCTACGCGGTGATTTCGGCCGGCTCGCCCGAATAAAAAGTTAAAAAAATCGATCGGCCTTTTGAACGTCCCGCGAAGCTGCTGCGACTAATGAATGTGGGAGCGGTTATCCCTCCCCATCGGCTGTATTCGGCGCGAGCGCCCATCCACCCCAAGCGCCCATATGGCTTGACCCGTCCGGTTGTCCCCCCGGACGGGTCTTTTCTTTTCAACACCCCGTTTCTGAGCGAGAGCTCATCGACCCGCGTTGCCGTCCGTGAAATCACCGCGAGTCCGCGCAACGCGGCCATGCCGTCGAACGGCTTGACGGTCGATAGCGCGAGTAACCCTGCATTCATGCGGGTTTCTTGCACCGGGGCGTGTCCCGTAATGTCACGTACTGGACAATCAAGAAGTTTTCCACAGAATATCCCCACCACGTCCAGTTGATTCGCCTCTGTTGCGTCTGCGTCCGTTCTTCTCCTTACGGGCAGGTTTATGACACATCATGCAGACGTGGCACGTGGCCGCGATATCGTTGCGCGCTGGTGCAATCTTGCGGAGCAGCGGCTGGATTACCTCACCGAACTGTTCGAGACCGGGCGCTGGCGGCGCTTTCATACCGAAGACGCATTTCTCGAAAATATCCGGGAAGCCAAGGAAGCGGTCGAACTCTGGCGCAAACTGGAGACGCGCGAGGCCTCGCTCGATAACACCGCCGTCGATCTGTCCTGGCTCGGACGTCGCCACTCGACTGAACACAGGTTGCTGCGCGATCGGCTTCCGCCAGCGCCGCGGCCGCTGCGAGTCGATGCCGAATTACCAACCCGCGATGTCCCGGGCGATGTCCTGGTCGCGCTGGAAAGCGTGCTTGCCGATTCCGCCGAAGCGCCCTCGGTGCCCGACGCGCCGGCGTTGGACGATCTCTCACCACCGACGCTGGATCTTGACGCGATCAGGGATCGCTACCCGCTGCTGCGCAACGCGCTGTAGCGACATAGCGTTTTCAAGCGAAAGCCTGCCCCGGACTTGTCCGGGGTGGATACCGGTTCGCGTCAAGAAAACGCGTCAAACAAAGACTACCTGCGCACCGCATTTGTCCCGATCACCACCTGGGCGTAACGCTGGGCGCCTTCGGCGGACAGGTCGGTCGTGATGGCGCGGGCGTGGTCGAGGCCGACCACGGCGCCGCGCGGGGTTCCCGAAATCATGTTGTTGTTGACCAGCGCCGTGCCGGCGCCCGGCACGACAGACACGCCGACCCCGACAAAGGCCTTGCGGATCACATTGCCCGTGATGGCGACATCGCGCAGATATTTGCCCCAGCCGGCGATGATCCCGAAGGAGGGGGCGTTCTCAATCACATTGCCGGTCACAGAACTGTCCGCCTCGACATAAATGCCGATGCCCGCGTCATCGTCCGGAATGGTGCCGACCGGCCGCTTCGGCAACAGATTGCGGATGACGTTGCCCTGCACGACCGCGATGCGGCCGCCCTCGTTGAAATTGCAGACGGAGACGCCGACGGCGGCGCCGTCGACGGTGTTGTTGGCGATCACAGCACCTTCGAACGAGAATTCCGAATACAGCGCGACCTCGCGGACATCGCTGACGCTGTTATCCGTGATGTGGATGTTGGACGCCGAATTGCCGCGCACCGCCGAATAGTCGCAATTGCGGATGCGGTTGCCGCGCACGATCACGTTGCCGGCGCGGAAGGCGTTGATGGCGTTGCCGTACTGGCCGGAACCGCCGGGCCCGGCCTTGATGTCCTCGATACGGTTGTCCAGGACCAGCGTGCCGTCATCGCCGATCGCCGTCCGCAGGATTTCGATGCCGTTGTCGTTGGTGTCGATGATGGTGTTGCGCGAGACGATCAGGCCCTTTGCATCAAACGACACCACCGCCGTGGTCGCGATCCTGGTGAAGATGTTGCCGCTGATGTCGCCCGAGACCTGCTCGAGCCAGATGCCGTTGCCGCCGCTGGCGGTGATTTCGCAGTCGGTGATGCGGACATCGCGACCGCCCGCGCAATGGACAAGGCCACGCCGCGTCGGCAGCGGAATGGCGCCGCCGTCGAACGTGATGCCTGATAGCCCGATGCCGCCGGCGCCCTCGCTCTGCAGCATCGATGCGCCGCCACTGAAGACAAATTTGGTCGCGCCGCGCACACCGACCAGTTGCGAGCCGTTTTGCAGACGGAGCAGGCCGGTGCGGTAGACGCCCGGCGGCAGCGACAGCGGCACCTGCGCCCGCGCGGCTTCATCGATCGCGCGCTGCAATACCTTGGTTTGATCGTCGGGGTTGCCAGGACGCACGCCATATTGCGTGGCGTCGCGCCCGAACGTCGAGGCCGGCGGCGCCGCGCGCGCAGCGTCCGGCGACATCGCCAACGCGCCGGCAATGCCGGCGGCGGAAACGCCCATGAACTGGCGGCGTTTTGCGTCCATGATTCGATATCCTCGCGCAATGCAGGTCATGGCATTCGCAGGCCAAAGCTAGCGCGAAAATGGGCCGGCGCATGATGAACGCGAGGGCGGAACAGGGCCATTGTTGGGGGTAGGGTTAATCCTGGGTAGATCAGTCGTAGGCCGTAGGGCGGGCAAAGGCGCGCCAGCGCCGTGCCCACCATTTCTTACGCGAAACGAATGGTAGGCACGCTTACGCTTTGCCCGCCCTACGAATTCAGCACTGCCTGTCGCGCCAGCACCACCATCTCCAGCAGCATCGCCTCGCCCGCATCGACCAGTTCATCGAGCGTGATGCGTGCGTTGCCCTTGCGCCGCAATGCGCCGCCGCGTGCGAGCGGCGGGATATGCACGAACGACGCCAGGCGGAGATGGTCGTTGGTGGCGGCGGCCTCGATCGCGCGCCAGCTCAAATAATTGCAAAGATAACTCCCGGCATCGCGCGACGGCCGTGCGTCGATGCCGGTCGCCTGCGCGGCGTGCAGCAGCCGCAGCGTATGCGGGCCGAACCGCATCGCATCCGGGCCGAGCCCGATCGATCCCTTGCGGACGCGGGTTTGCGCCGCATCGGGCCACAGCAACGTGACGGCGTTGCGCGCGCGGGTCTCGATCCTGACATGCTTGGTGCGGCCCGCGAGGCCAAACATCAGTATTGCCTGCGGCCGGTGTTTTGCGAGCGCTTGCGGCAATTCGAGATCGACCGCTTTATAGGTCACGGGAAAGATGTGACTCGATACTTCCACGTCGGCGAAGGCCGGACGGCGCAGCCGCAACAGCCGCTCGACCAGCGCCTGCGTTGGATTATACGGCGCGCCCGGAAACGGACCGAAGCCGGTGACGAGAATGCGAAGCCTGTCGTTCACCGCAGCATCTCCGCGATCTGTTCGGCCGCAAGCGCCGGCGTGATGCGCCCGTCGGCGACCTCCGCCTCAGTCTTTTTCACCCGGGCGCGAATCGCGGGGTCGGCGCGCAGCCGCGCCATCATCCGTTGCTCCAGCATCGACCACATCCATTTCACCTGCTGCTCGCGCCGCCGGCCTGCGAATTCGCCCGAGGCATTCATGGCGGTGCGGTGATCGAGGATCTTCTGCCACAGCGTGTCCATGCCGGTGCCGGTCAGCGCCGAATAGGTCAGCACCGGCGGATGCCAGTGCTCCGAACGGGGCGTTAGAATATGCAGCGCGCCGCGATATTCTGCGGCGGCGAGATTGGCGCGCTTGATATTGTCGCCATCGGCCTTGTTGACCGCGATCATGTCGGCGAGTTCGACCAGGCCCTTCTTGATGCCCTGCAATTCGTCGCCGGCGCCGGGCAGCATCAGCGCCAGGAAGAAGTCGGTCATGTCGCAGACCGCGGTCTCGGACTGGCCGATGCCGACCGTCTCCACCAGCACCACGTCAAAGCCGGCCGCTTCGCACAACAACATCGCCTCGCGGGTTTTCGCGGCGACCCCGCCGAGCGTGCCTGACGCAGGCGAGGGCCGGATGAAGGCGTCGTCGGAGGCGGACAATCGCGCCATCCGCGTCTTGTCGCCGAGAATGGAGCCGCCGGTCCGCGCCGAGGACGGGTCCACCGCCAGCACCGCGACCTTGTGGCCGCCCTCGATTAGAAACATGCCGAGCGCATCGATGGTAGTTGACTTGCCGACCCCAGGGGAACCGGTGATGCCGACCCGCACCGCCTTGCCGGTGTCGGGCAGCAGCGCCTGCACCAGATCGCGCGCGGCGGCTTGATGGTCGCCGCGGCGGCTCTCGATCAGGGTGATCGCGCGCGCCAGCGCGGCGCGGCTGCCGGCACGCAGGTCCGTGGCGAGCTTGTCGATATCGGGGGGAGCAATCGGCCGGTTCATGCCTTGGTTTACAACGGCTGCGCGGTGCAGGCGAGGGGATCGTGTGGAGCGTCAGCGGGGCGCGGCGGCGGGCGAAGCCGCCTTGAGCCGTCGCCACCCCCAGATCAGCACCGGCCAAATCAACGCACCGATCGCCAAGGCGGCGAGGATCGCGGAAATCGGTCGCTCGAAGAACGGCAACACGCTGCCGTCGGACTTGATCAGCGAAGTCACGAAACTCTGCTCGATCATGGTGCCCATCACGATACCGAGCACCATGGCGGCGACCGGATAACCGTTGGCTTCCATGACGTAACCAATGATTCCGAAAGCCGCGACGGTCACGACGCCGAACATGTTGTTGCCGATGGCGAACGAACCGACCGCGCAGCACAGCATGATGAAGGGCATGACGGAGGAACGGGGGGCGCGCAACACGTAAGTCGCCAGACGGATCATGACGATGCCCAGCGGAATCATGATGATGTTGGCGATGATGAACATGAGATAAATCGCATACATGCTCGACGCCTTCTCGGTGAACAGCGTCGGGCCGGGGTTCAATCCCTTCATGTAGAGCACGCCGATGGCGATGGCCGCGATGGTGTCGCCGGGAATGCCGAACAGCAGCGACGGCACCCAACCCGACGCGATGCTGGCGTTGTTGCTGGCGCCGGCTTCGACCAAGCCCTCAACGTGGCCTGTTCCGAACTTCTCGGGCTCCTTCGAGAAGCGCTTGGACATCGCGTAGCTGACCCACGCGGCCATGTCGGCACCGGCGCCCGGCAGCACCCCGATGATGATGCCGATGATGTTCCCGCGTGTCATCTGCCAGCGATACTTCCTGGTGAGCCTCCACTGGCCCGCCATGATGCTTCCGAACTTGCGCTTTGGGATTGGCGGCGGTTCCGGCGTCAGCATGGCACGCATGACTTGCGCCACGGCAAATACCCCAACCAGTGCCGGGATCGGCTCGATGCCGCCGAACAGATTGGTCATTCCAAACGTGAAGCGAGGCACGCCGCCGGGATTTTCGATCCCGATGCAGGCGACAAGCAGACCGATGAACATGCCCGCGATGGCCTTTACGGGCGAAGAGCGCGCGACCAGCGTCGCGCACATCAGGCCCAGGAATGCGAGCCAGAAGTATTCGAAGGTCGAGAACGACAGCGCGATCTCGGCAAGCGGCGGCGCGAGGATCATCAGCGAGAGCGTGCCCGCGATACCGCCAACGGCGGAGAACCATACGCCGGCGCCAAGCGCCAGTTCGGCTTCTCCCTTGCGGGTCATGGCATAGGCTTCGTCCGCGTACGCTGCCGAGGCGGGAGTACCCGGAATGCGAAGCAACGCGCCGGGGATGTCGCCGGAGAAGATCGCCATCGTGGACGCCGCCACGATGGTCGCAATCGCGGCGATCGGTGACAAATAGAACGTAACCGGGACCAGCAGGGCGGTCGCCATCGTCGCGGACAGGCCGGGTAGCGACCCGATGACAAGGCCATAGACCGATGCCGCAAGCATCGCGATGATGACTTCCCAGGTGGAAATGAGTGCGAACGCTTCAATCAGGGTGTTAAGCATGGGTCACCACGGCATCGGCAACAGCCCGGCCGGGAGCGGCACGCGCAGCAGCTTGCTGAAAATCAGATGGATGACAATCGGTGCCATCACCGCGAGCGGCAGCGAAAGCTTCCAGCGCGCGCCGAGCGCGGTCGACGTCACGAACACGATCAGCGCGGCCGTGATGATGAACCCCAATCGGTCTGCGACCGCCACGTAGAACAACAGCAGTGCCGGCGGTAACAGTGCGCGCAGGCCGTAAAGCCTGCCGGTGGGCGGCCGCGCTTGTCCGGGCTCGAGCGGAACAATCTCTTCTTCCTCTTCGAAGGTACGGCCGATGCCGAGAGCGATCGCAAGCCCGCAAAGCGCGAGACCCGATCCGATCACCAGCGGAAAGATATTGGGGCCCACGGGCTGACCGGGCACGGGCGGCAGCAGCCAGCCGCCATAGGCAGCCGCCGCTCCGAGGCCAACAAGAAACAATCCCGTGACTTGATCGGGAAGACGCATGAAACGAGCCCCACGGATTTCCGAGCAAGTGAACCGGTGGGATCGATCAGGCCTTGGAGAGGCCGGCAGCCTTCATCGCCTCGCCCATTTGGGCGTCGCCCTTGTCCATGAATGCCGCGAATTCCGTCGCGTCGCCCCACACCGTTCCGAAACCGCGATTGCTCATGAAGTCCTTGAAGTCCTTGGAGTCGTAGACCTTCTTCAGTGAAGCCGTGAGCTTGGTCGCGATATCCGCAGGCAGGCCCTTCGGACCCGCAATGCCGCGCCACGCGCCTGTTGCATAGTCGATGCCCATCGACTCCTTCAGCGTCGGCACGTCAGGGAAAGACGGGTTGCGCTTGGGCGCCATGATGGCGAGGCTGCGCGCCTTGCCGGCTTCGATGATCGCGCGCGCTTCCGGCACCGAGCAGGTGGTCAGGTCGAGACCGCCTGCCGCGAGATCCTGCATCGCGGGCGCGGCACCGTTCGACGGCACCCAGGCCACCTGATTTGCAGGAAGTCCGAGCGCCTGCATCCAGCCGACCAGCGCCAGATGCCAGATGCCACCCTGACCGGTGCCCGAGGCTTTGAACTTGCCGACGGGCGCTGCCTTGATGGCGTCGGCGAGTTCCTTCACGGTCTTGTAGGGCGACGCTGAAGGGACCTGGATGCCGGGCGGGTCCTCGTTCATCAGAGCCAGCGGCGTGTAGCTCTTTGGCGCCAGTTCCGTCAGTCCCTGCCAGTGCATCATCGAGATCTCCACCGTCAGCATGCCGATGGTGTAGCCGTCGGGCGGCGCGGTTGCGATGGCGGAATGGCCGACCACGCCGGAGCCGCCGGTGCGATTGACCACGTTGAACGGCTGCCCGAGATCCTTCTCCAAGAGCGCCGCCACGATACGCGCGGTCGCATCGGTGCCGCCGCCGGCGCCCCATGGCACGATCACGGTCACCGGCCGTGCCGGATAAGCCTGCGCCAGAGCCGGCTTGAATCCAAAACCCGCGACGGCCGCTGCTGCGGCGGTTGAAGCCGCAAATGCGCGGCGCGTAATTTTGGTCATGTAATCCTCCCTGCGGCGTCCCTGACAGCGGGCGCTCTTGTGATGCGGCATTCTAGGCGGCTTTGCGCTGCGCTCGCAAGGCGTTACGCGATGATGCCGGATGATCGCCGGTGGGAGATCACGACACATCCGGAAATCGGGTGGTGGCGATCAGGAGGCGCGGATAGGTGTCCATACGCGGCGTCACAGGACAGCCGCGATCGACTGCGGAGGTAACATGACGACAGCCTATTACAGCACCGTGCTGGATTATCCGCTTGCTACCGTGTGGTCGCTGATCCGCGATTTCAACAATTATCCGGCCTATATCGATGGCGTGAGCGAAAGCGTCATCGAGGACGACAAGGGCGGCGACGAGGTCGGCGCCATCAGGCGCTTCTGCTATCTCGGCAGCTGGATCCGGCAACGCCTGGCTCGCCATTCCGACGCGCAGCACAGCCTGACCTATGCCGGCATCGAACCGTTCCCGTTTCCATCAGGTCTTCTGCCGCAAGCGCCAGGACCGACGCGCTACGAGGGCACCATGCACCTGCTGCCAATCGTCGAGGGCGACCGGACCTTCATTGAATGGGACGTCGTGCTCGACACCGCGCCAGAGGATGCCGATCGCTGGCGGGCGCTGTTTCAGTCCTGGATACCGGAGTGGACCCATTCGCTGGAGCGGGCATTGGAGCGCCGCGCTGGGTGAGGCTACTCCGCCGCCTCGCTGTGCCCCAGCCTTGCATTGAGCTTGTGGATCAGCTCTTCGGCGGCGTCGGCGATCACGGTGCCCGGCGGGAAGATTGCTTCGGCGCCGGCCTTGTAGAGCGCCTCGTAATCCTGCGGCGGCACCACGCCGCCGATGATGATCATGATATCCTCGCGGCCTTGCTTCTTCAGCGCGGCCTTCAATTCCGGCACCGCGGTGAGATGGGCGGCCGCCAGCGAGGAGACGCCGAGGATATGCACGTCGTTCTCGACCGCCTGCCGCGCGGCTTCGTCGGCGGTGGCAAACAGCGGCCCGATATCGACGTCGAAGCCGACGTCGGCAAAGGCTGACGCGATCACCTTCTGGCCGCGGTCGTGGCCGTCCTGGCCGATCTTGGCGACCAGAATACGGGGGCGGCGGCCCTCGGCATCCTCGAACGCATCGATCAGCGCCTGCACTTTTTCGACCCGATTGGACATGGTGGACGCCTCCCGCTTGTAGACGCCGGTGATGGATTTGATTTCCGCGCGATGCCGTCCGAACACCTTCTCCATCGCGTCCGAGATTTCGCCGACGGTGGCCTTGGCGCGCGCCGCATCGATCGCGAGCGCCAAAAGGTTGCCGTTGCCTTCGCCGGCCGAGCGCGTCAATGCCGCCAAGGCCTGGTCCACGTCCTTCTGGCTGCGCTCGGAGCGCAGCCGCTTGAGCTTGTCGATCTGCAGGCGGCGCACGGTGGAGTTTTCCACCTTCAGCACGTCGATGGCGGCCTCGTTGACCGGCTTGAACTTGTTGACGCCGATCACCGCCTGCCGTCCGGCGTCGATCCGCGCCTGCGTCTTGGCGGAAGCTTCCTCGATCCGCAGCTTGGGCACGCCGGCCTCGATCGCCTTCGCCATGCCGCCGAGCGCCTCGACTTCCTGGATATGGCCCCAGGCCTTGGCGGCGAGATCGCGGGTTAGCCGTTCGACATAATAGGAGCCGCCCCAGGGATCGATGATGCGGTTGGTGCCGCTTTCCTGTTGCAGGAATAATTGCGTGTTGCGGGCAATGCGCGCCGAGAAATCGGTCGGCAGCGCGAGCGCCTCGTCGAGCGCGTTGGTGTGCAGCGACTGCGTGTGGCCTTGCGTTGCCGCCATCGCCTCGATGGTGGTGCGCATCACATTGTTGAAGACGTCCTGCGCGGTCAGCGACCAGCCCGAGGTCTGGCAATGCGTACGCAGCGACAGTGAGCGCGGGTCTTTCGGGTTGAACTGCGTCAGCAGCTTGGCCCACAAGAGGCGCGCCGCGCGCATCTTTGCCACTTCCATGAAGAAGTTCATGCCGATGGCCCAGAAGAACGACAGCCGCGGCGCAAAGCGGTCGACGTCGAGGCCCGCCGCCAGTCCGGCGCGGAGATATTCGACGCCGTCGGCCAGCGTGTAGGCGAGTTCGAGGTCCTGCGTCGCGCCGGCTTCCTGCATGTGATAGCCGGAGATCGAAATCGAATTGTATTTCGGCATCTTTTGCGAGGTGTAAGCGAAGATGTCGGAGATGATCCGCATCGAGGGCGCGGGCGGATAGATGTAGGTGTTGCGCACCATGAACTCTTTGAGAATGTCGTTCTGAATGGTGCCCGACAGCTTCTCCGGCGGTACGCCCTGTTCCTCGGCGGCGGCAACGAACAGCGCCAGGATCGGCAGCACCGCGCCGTTCATGGTCATCGACACGCTCATCTGGTCGAGCGGGATGCCGGCAAACAGCGTGCGCATATCATAGATCGAATCGATCGCGACGCCGGCCATGCCGACGTCGCCGGAGACGCGCGGATGATCGCTGTCATAACCGCGGTGCGTCGCCAGATCGAATGCGACCGAAAGACCCTTTTGTCCGGCCGCGAGGTTGCGGCGGTAGAACGCGTTGGAATCTTCCGCCGTTGAGAACCCGGCATATTGCCTGATCGTCCAGGGCTGGTTGACATACATGGTCGGGTAGGGGCCGCGCAGATAGGGCGCGATGCCGGGCCAGGTCTCGAGGAAGTCGATGCCTTCGAGATCGGCCTCGCTGTAGGCGGGCTTGACGAGGATGCCCTCGGGCGTCAGCCACGGCTCGGCGCCGCCGGCGGGCTGCGCTGCGGCGGTGGATTCAAAAGCGATATTCGCGAAGTTCGGTATGCGGGTCATGGGTTACCAATATAGCACTTGTGAAGCGTGGGGGGACGCCACCCCTCAATCGCGGTCCGGATGCTGGTGGCTGACGATACGGCTGAGCACTTCGCTGCCGATACCCTCTCGCGTGCTTTTGCCGGGCAGATCGCCGATCCTGCCGACCCAGGCCAAATGGGACTCGGTTCCCGAGGCGTAGGTTGGAACCACGAGGTCCGGCCGGTCGAAGCTGCCGGTGGTCAGCTCAATGACGTCGGCGTCGACGGCTCGATAGCTGAGCGGCGTCCCGCACGCCGCGCAGAAGTCGCGCTCGGCAATCGTCGACGAGCGAAAGCTTGCCGGCTTGCCGCGGGTCCACGCAAAGTCGCCGTGCTTGACTTCGGCGAGCGAAATGAAAGGGCCGCCCACGGCCTTCTGGCACATGCGGCAGTGGCACAATCCGATTTTCACCGGGCCCGCATAAACCGCAAAACGCACGGCGCCGCACTGGCAGCCGCCGCTCAAAACAGCTTTTCTCTCCGATGCCATGCTCACTCCATTCGCTTCCAGGCGTCCTGCAACATTGCGAGCGCATCGCCGCCGGCAAAAATGAAGTCGCCGACGCCGGCGGCCCGTAGTGCTGCTTCCTGCTCGCCGGGCCGGCCTGCCAGATAGATATGCCTTGCACCGGCGGCTTGAAGGGCCTGTGCGGCCGCTAGCGCGTGGGCGGCATAGACCTTGTCGGAGGAACAAAGGCACGCCACGTCGGCGCCGGAGGCCTTGAATGCGGCGGCAAGCGTCGCCGGATCGGCAAAGCCCTGCGTATCGATGGCCTCGATGCCGCCGGTCTCGAAGAAGCTTTTTGCAAATGTCGCCCGTGCGGTGAAATCGGCCGGGGTGCCGAGATTGGCGAGGAAAATCTTGGGCCGTGCGCCCGCGCTCTTGAGCTTCGCGTCGGATTTGTCGCGCAACGCTTCGAACGGCGCCGCCAGCCGCATCGGCGGCAGCGCGTCGAATTTAAATTTGGCTTCGCCATAGGGCGCCAGCGCAATCGGCGTTGCATCCAGCACCGCGGTCTCCGCCTCGTGCAGGTTCGGAAATTCGCTGGCTCCGGTCAGTACGTCGCGGCGCTTGGCGATGTTGGCCTCGCGCACGGCGCGCGTTGCAGCGACCTTGCGCTGGATCAGGTTCTGCTCGAGCGCGGCGAACAGGCCGCCGGCCTTTTCGATCTCCTGGAATAACGACCACGCCGCTTCGCAAAGCTGTCTTGTCAGCGTTTCGATGCCGCCGGAGCCGGCGGCGGGATCGGACACCTTGGCGAGGTTGGATTCTTCCAGCAGCACCAGCTGCGTGTTGCGCGCGGCGCGGCGCGCGAACGGATCGGGCAAGCCCAGCGCCAGCGTATGCGGCAGCACGGTGATGGCGTTGGCGCCGCCGAGGCCGGCGGAGAAGGTTGCCATCGTCGCCCGCAGCATGTTCACGTACGGGTCGCGCTGCGTCAGCATGCGCCAGGCGGTATCGGCCGCGACGAACAATGGTTTGGGCGTGAGGCCGCAGGCCTGTTCGACCCGCGCCCACAACAGCCTGATGGCGCGGAATTTCGCCAGCGTCAGGAACTGATCGGCGTCGGCGGAAAGCCGCGCATAGACCATGCCCTGCGCGTCTTCGAGCGGGATGCCGGCGGTTTCGATCGCGCGCAGATAGGCGACGCCTGCGGCCAGCACAAACGCCAGCTCTTGAACTTCCGATCCGCCGGCATCGTGGATCACGCGCCCGTCGGCAGCCGCCAGCGGACCTTTGAAGCCGAGCGCGGCAAGGCCTTTGATGGCGCTGGTGACCGCGGGCACGATCTCGGACCAGCTATAGGGGCTGGATCCCCACACCGCGCCGGCGCCGAGCGGGTCGAGCCCGAAACGGATATCGCAGGACGCAGGATCGAGCCCCTTGCCCTTGATATATTCCGCGACATGGATGGCCGCCATCCGCGACTGCGGGCCGATCTGAAGCTCAACGCCGATGCCGGCATCGAGATAGATGCCGTCGAGGATCTGCGCCACAGCCTCCGGCGAAGGATCCAGCCCGAAGCCGTAAGCACCATTGGCGCCGGCGAACACGAGGGTGAGCCCGGTCGCGCCATTTTCGAGGTCGTGCAGCGCCTGCGCGTTGGCCGCCTTGGCGTCGGGATGATCGGCCCGCTGCATGATCTGCCAGGGCGCGGCCGCAGGGCGGCCTGCGACCGGGGCGGCGCCTTGCGCGCGCGGGTAGATCGGATCGATCTTCAATCCATCGGATGTCTTGCCGACCAGTTTTTCGAACGGCGCGCCCTTCAGCACCCCGTCGACCAGCTTGCGCCAGTCATCGTAATGCGCGGGGGCAAAATCCGCGGCCAATCGCAGCTCGTCAGTGGTCGTGGTCATCGAGAAAGTGGTTCCTTGAATAGTTTCCTTGGGTAGCCTCTTGATTTGGCCGGAAATTGCCACGGGGCGGCCGCCAAGCCAAACGGTTGTTTTAGGCCACCCGGGGCCTGGTCAGGGCTGGTCGAGGTCGGGTAGTCGCAAAATACCGTCGGTCGAAAGCCCCGTCAGCGCGTCCCTGACACGGCGTCCCGCGATGATACGGTCGGGCACGATCTCGGCGAGCGGCACCAGCACGAAGGCGCGCTCGAACAGCCGGGGATGCGGTAGCGTCAGCTCCGGCTTGTCGATCCTGACGTCGTCATAGGCGATCAGGTCGAGGTCGAGGGTGCGCGGGCCCCAATGCTGTTCGTTGGCGCGGTCGCGGCCGAATTTCTTCTCGATCTTGTGCAGCGTGAACAGCAGCGCATGCGGATCGAGACTGGTGTCGATTTCGATGCAGGCGTTGATGAAGGGCGCCTGCGCTTCGTTGCCCCAGGGCGGCGTGGCGTAATCCGACGACCGCGCCAGCAATGCCGCCTGCGTCATGCCGCAGATGTTGGAGATGGCTTTGCGGAATGTCGCGCGTACGTCGCCGACATTGCCGCCGAGCGCGATCAGCACATCAGCCATGTCAGGGCGACTGCCGTGTGCGCATCAAGACCACGCCGACATCGTCGAAGATCGCGGCGATCGGCGCGTGCGGCTTGTGGACGGTGACCTCGACCGCGTTGATGCGCGGAAACGCGGCCAGGATGGCATCGGCCACGGCGCCGGCCGCACGTTCCAGCAGTTTGTAATTGGTGTTCTTGAACGCCGCCGTCGCGGTCGCGACCACGTTGGAATAGGACACGGTGTCGGACAGGCGATCGGTGCGCGAGGATTCCGACAGGTCGACGGAAAGTTCGAGATCGATCACGAAGCGCTGGCCGACTTCGGTCTCGTGTTCCATCACGCCATGGCGGGCATGGATGACGACGCCGGTGATGAAGATCGTATCGGTCATCTCTGCAGTTCCCCAATGGCGGTTGCGACGCGTAGCGCTTGAACGGTTTCCGCAACATCATGGGCGCGGATGATGCGCGCGCCGCCCTTCGCCGCAATCAGATGGGCGGCAATCGAGCCGCCAAGGCGCTGATGCGGTTCCGACGGCGTCACCACGCTGATGAAGCGCTTGCGCGAGGCCCCGACCAGCAGCGGCAGGCCGAAGGATTGCAGCTCATGCAGCCGCGCCAGGGCCGTCATGCTCTGTTCCGGTGTCTTGCCAAAGCCGATGCCGGGGTCGAGCACGATCTTGCCGGATGAAATACCGGCCTTCGCGGCGATGTCGAGCGATCGCGCGAAGAAGGAGACGATATCCTTCATGATGTCGATGGCGGGATCGGCGCTGTCGCGGTTGTGCATGATGACGACGGGCACTTGGCGCGCCGCGATCAGGCCGGCCATGCCGGCATCGCGCTGCAGCCCCCAGACATCGTTGGCGATGACGGCGCCATGGTCGAGCGCCCAGGCGACGACGGCCGACTTCATGCTGTCGATCGAGACGGGAACCCCAAGCGAAACAACCTCCGGTAGCACCGATTGCAATCGCTTCAACTCTTCTTCTACCGAGATCGGTTCTGATCCGTAGGGTCGGGTCGATTCCGCACCGATGTCGATGATGTCGGCACCTTCGGCGACCATCCGGCGGGCCTGCGCAAGCGCGCTTTCGGGGGCAGCGAACTGTCCGCCATCGGAAAATGAGTCGGGGGTCACGTTCAGCACGCCCATCACGGCCGGGCAGGGCCGTGACAACAGCGCCGTCAGGTCAAAATGACCGGCCGGGCCGGCCGCGGTGGCGGGTCTGGACATGGTTGCGATCATGCGGTCGCTTTGCGCGGTCCGCGCCAGCGAGTCAAGACGCGGGACCCCGCCAGCGTATGTCGGCTGGCCGACTTTTAGTAGCTGATTTTCGGCTGAAGCTTGCGCGCCTGGGCGATCAGTTGCTCGACCGACTTCTCCGAGGGCATGACGCGGACCAGCTTACGCTTGGTATTGACGTCTTTCATGTTCTGGGCGAGCCGCGCCGGGTTACGCAGCGCGAGTTCGCGAACCGTCGGCACGCCGGCAGCGCGCACCAGCCCGACCTTCGCCTTGCCCATCCCGGGAATCCGCATGTAGTCGGAGAAATTGGCCCATTCGAGCAGTTGCTGTTCACTGATCCCGGTCTTCGCGGCGAGCGCCTTGCGTCCTTTGACGGTGCGGGCGGCTTCAAGCAGCGCTTCGGTCGTGCGAATGCCAAGCGATTTGAGTTTCGAGGCAGAATAGGCGGTCAAGCCTTCGATCTCGGATAGGGGATATGTCATGATACTCGATGCAAGAGAATGTGCGCGGCCGAAGGGGGCGATTCAAGCGAACTGGCTTAGCCCCGGTGTCCCCGAAATGATTTCGCCCATTTTGTCCGCTCCGATTTTGTCGCGGCCGAACTTGAAAAGTTCACGCGCCACGTTCTGAATCTCGTTCATGCCCAGACCAAGCGCCATCAGCTTGGTGCCGAGCGCCATCAGCCCGCCGCCCATCAACCTGGAGAGCCCGCTGCTGCTGTTCGAGGCCGCGATCGCAGCCTCGGCGCCTGGAATTTGATCGATCAGAGCCTGAACCTTGTCGGAAGGCCCCTCGTTACGGAGAAAACCCAGAACGATGCCGATGGTTTTTTCAGCGACAACGCTATCGATGCCGGCCTTGCTGGCCAGCTGTCCAATCAATTCGTCCATATTGCCCCGCCCTCAGCCGGTTTGTTACCGGGTCGTACCTTGTGAATTTATCTTGAGCGTCTGCGACCTGAAATACAAGCGATCCGCGCGCGCGAAGGCGATTTCGTCCTAGATCGCTCGTCGAGTGTTGCAGCAATGCAAGAGTGAATGCGGGATTCACGCCATGTTACCGCACTGCGGCCCACGTATTTCTACCGGAGTTAGAGAAAAGTATGAGGCAGGGTGTGCAAGGCCCGGGCTATGTCCTTGTCCATGGACGGTTTCAATCGACCGGCAGGATGCGATATGATGGCATTGCTTGGCGACCAAACTTTCCCGATGCGCGCGAAGAGGCGATGTGATGGCGACCCCCGACAACAAGACAGCCGATACCAATGAGAAGATTTTCATCGGCAAGGGCGAGCAGACAGCGTGGCTGACGCTCGCACTCGCTAATCGGCACGGCCTCGTTACCGGCGCGACCGGGACCGGCAAGACCGTGTCGCTGCAGGTGATGGCGGAAGGGTTTGCCCGCGCCGGTGTTCCGGTTTTCGCAGCCGATATCAAGGGTGACCTGTCCGGGATCTCCGAAGTCGGCGAAGCCAAGGACTTTATCCTGAAGCGCGCGGGCGAAATGGGGCTCAACTTCCAGCCCGATCAGTTCTCGACCGTATTCTGGGACGTGTTTGGCGAGCAGGGCCATCCGGTCCGGGCCACCGTAACGGAAATGGGACCGTTGCTGCTGTCCCGGATGCTCGATTTGAACGACGTCCAGGAGGGCGTCCTCAATGTTGCGTTCCGTGTCGCGGATGAGAACGGACTGACGCTGATCGATCTGAAGGATCTCCGCGCGCTGCTCGATGCCATCGTACCGGCTGGCGGCAAGAAGGCTGCCGATGCGGAAGAAGACCCGTTGGCGCCGATCCGCAAGGCCGCGCAGGGCTTCGGCAACGTCTCAAAGGCGACGGTCGGCACGATTCAGCGCCAGCTGCTGGTGCTGGAGAACCAGGGCGCAGCGAAATTCTTCGGCGAACCGGCGCTGACGCTGAAGGATTTCATGAAGACCGACAGCGATGGCCGCGGCATGGTCAATATCCTCGTCGCGGACAAGCTGATGCAGAGCCCGCGACTCTACTCAACCTTCCTGTTGTGGATGCTGTCGGAACTGTTCGAGGAATTGCCTGAGGCCGGCGACCTGCCGAAGCCGAAACTGGTGTTCTTCTTCGACGAGGCGCATCTGTTGTTCACCGATGCGCCGAAGGCGCTGATGGACAAGATCGAGCAGGTGGTGCGGCTGATCCGCTCCAAGGGCGTCGGTGTTTATTTCGTCACGCAAAATCCGATCGACGTGCCGGACAAGGTGCTCGCGCAATTGGGCAACCGCGTGCAGCACGCGTTGCGCGCGTTCACGCCGCGCGACCAGAAGGCGGTGGCGGCTGCGGCGCAGACGTTCCGGCCCAATCCGAAGCTCGACACCGCACGGGTGATCATGGAGCTCGCCAAGGGCGAGGCGCTGGTGTCGTTCCTCGAAGGCGGCGGCACGCCGACGATGGTCGAGCGGGTGATGATCCGGCCGCCGACGGGACGGATCGGCCCGATCACGCCGGAGGAGCGCAAGGCGCTCATGAACAAGAGCCCGGTGAAGGGCAAATACGACACTGCGGTCGATGCTGACTCCGCTTATGAGATGCTGCTGAAGCGCATGGCAGGAACGGCCGCGCCGGCGGATGGATCGGATGACGGCGGTGGTGGCGGTGGAATCCTCGGACAGATCGGCGGGATCGTCGGCACCATCTTCGGCACCAACAACAAGCGCGGCCGGTTGTCGACCGGCCAGGTCATTGCGCGGGATGTCACGCGATCCGTCACTAACAAGGTGATCGGTGGTGTTGTCGCCGATCTCGGCAAATCGGTCGGCGGCTCGCTTGGCAGTTCGATCGGCCGCTCAATTGTGCGCGGCGCACTTGGCGGATTGCTGCGCCGATAAGTCTGGGGCTCACGGGACGCCGAAACGCAATTTTGCACGGCCGCCGGATTGATGGCTTCGGCGACGCGATTGATTGCCGGTTAGGGGACTAGATGGAGCGAAGGGCGAACCAGGCTGACGGCTCGACGGCCGTCACGGAATACGTATGGACGTGGTTCTTGAGTCAGGTCGCGTATGTCCGCGGCGCCAATATTCCAGGCTGGATTTGGGTCGTGTTGCTTTGGGCGCTCATGGCCTTTCCGGCGGTCTCGCTGCGGGGCACCCATTTCGAAGAGGGAACGGTCATCGGACTCGCGCGAGGCGCCGTCGAGGACGGGCAATGGCTTACGCCCCATCTGTACGGCGTTCGGTATATCGAGCGTCCGGTTCTGCTGTCGTGGATTGCCGCGGCAATCGGCAAGCTCTCGGGTGGCGTTTCGGTTTGGTCGGCGCGCATACCGCATTTGCTGTTTCTGCTCGCCGGCGGGTTGATGGTCTTCCATCTGGTGTTGCCGCACACCCGCAAGGCGCCTGCGGTGTTTGGCGCGCTCTGCTGGTTTGCGTGTCCAATGGTCAGTCAGAAGTTTGTCACTGCCGAGCCTGATGTTACCTTGTCGGTGCTGCTGTTCGGCGGTTTCTTCTTGTGGTGGAAGGGCGTTTCCAGCGGATCCACGTCAATTTTCCGGTGGCTCGCCATCGGTGTTCTGCTGGCGGCGGCGGGCCTCGCCAAGGGTCCCCAGCCCATTACCTATTTTGCGCTGGGCGTTGGTGCGTACCTGCTGGTGAAGCGGCGTTGGAGCGATATTCCGGGTTTTGTCTTCGCCAACGCAATGGCCGGGCTGACCGTTGCGGCCTGGTATTGGATGGTCATGATTCCAGGCGACGTAAAGGCCTGGATCCTCCATTCGCGTTTGTCCGAGGGAATGACGCTGATGCAATGGGTGAGGGATCACCTGGATTTTGTCCTCAGCCTTTTCCTGGTGGAATGGTTGCCGGGTTCGGTGCTGCTGTTTCCGGCAATCGTCGCCCTCGCACGGAACGCCTTCGGTCGAGAGCGCGATCTCATGCTTGCTGCCGTGCTTTATGCGACGGTCGCGTCCATGCTGCTGATCTGGCCCGGGGGTGTGGCGACGCGCTATGCGATGCCTGCCAATTTGGCGCTCGCCGTAGTGGGAGGGATCCTGTTCGACCGGTGGTGGGCCACGCGACCCTGGTTGATTGCCGTCAGCAACACGGTTGTAACCGGGATATCAACTGCCTTGATCGTTCTCGGCTGGATTGTTA
Organism: Bradyrhizobium sp. AUGA SZCCT0169; assembly: GCF_018130085.1. NCBI lineage: Bacteria > Pseudomonadati > Pseudomonadota > Alphaproteobacteria > Hyphomicrobiales > Nitrobacteraceae > Bradyrhizobium > Bradyrhizobium sp. AUGA SZCCT0169. The sequence continues at coordinate 246,047 of NZ_JAFCMC010000002.1, forward strand.
TCCCGGCCGCTCCGATCGCGTTTAGTCAGTCGAAGACGTCGGCGCAGACGATAGCCGCGGTCAGGGATGCGATGCAGGGTACGCTCTATGTCACCACCAGTGCCGATTTGAACACGCTGGCGTATGTTGCCGCACCTATTCGCATGGTAGGGCTCACGGATATAGCCAACCTGAAGCCGCCCGCCTTTGCGATCCTGAGGGGTTCGGAGGTCGCTGAGATCATCGCGCAAAAACCCGATTTTGCGGCCATTGCCCACGCCACACTGAACTAGGGTCTGCTTACCAGGATTTTCGAGATCAGGGGTAAGCAAGAGCCATGATCGTCCCGAACTGACGTCCCAGATTGTGCAAGTAAGCCTCGCATCGACTGGTCCGCACGTGAACCTGGTTGCTACTGAATGCAGCCGCCGTGCACCGTCTCCCTCCGTGAAAGTGAGTAATCCCCGTGCTTAGATGGCCATCTTTGCGACGTCCGCTGGATGTCCTCTTTATCGTTGTCTGCATCGCCTTGACCGCAGACGTTCTGGTTCCCGAAATCTGGGGCAACGGCAAGACGAAGGACTACGCGCTCTGGTATTGGGCGGGCCAGCAGGTGCTTCACGGTGGTGATCTTTACCTGCGGGTGACGCGAGGGACCCTCGACTTCATCTATCCGCCGCTGTCGGCGCTGCTGTTGGCGATTCCGAGCTACTTCGGCAAGATCCCGCTTTATCTGTGCCTGTCGTTCCTCAACATCGTCGCGTGGTGGATGACGGCGCAGTATTCGCACGCGATGGCGGGGTCGGGTCAAAAGCCCGGTCCTTGGCTGGAAGCGCTGCCGGGCATTGTCACGGTTACCTTCGTGTTCGACATGTTCGACCTCGGGCAGCCCAACCTCGTGCTGCTGGCACTGATGCTGTACGGATTCTGGCTGCTGCGCGATCAGCGCGGATGGATGGCGGGAAGCATGTTTGCGCTCGCCACCGCGATCAAGGTGTTTCCGGTGGCGGTGTTCCCCTATCTGGTCTGGCGCAGGCAGTGGGCGGCCGCCGCCAGCATGCTGGTCTTCCTGATCGTGTTTCTGTTCGTGCTGCCGGCGCCGTTCCGCGGCTTCCAGCACAACGTTGCCGAATTGAAGACCTGGTATCAGGGCATGGTGGGATCGACCTCGGAAAAGGGGTTCGGCCAGCGTGACGAGCAGAACTGGTCGTGGGTCAATCAGTCCATCATCGCGGTGACACACCGCCTGGCGCGGCCGGTGAACCACAATCAGGAAGATCCGGCCAAACCGGTTCGCACCATGAATATCGCCAACCTCGACTTCAAGACGGCGAACTGGATCGTGCTGGCGGTCTCGCTGGCGATCGGGCTCGGTTACATTGCGGTGATGCCGCCGGCGTCGCGTCGCACCGAACGCTCCGACGCCGAGGAACTCGGCATCCTGTTCTGCCTGATGACGGTCGCCTCACCGCTGGCCCGTCAGTACTATTTCATGTGGCTGTTCTTCCCGATGACAGTTCTCATCCATCGCGCTGCGTATGACCCGCGGCCTGCGGTGAAGGCCGGCACCTGGACGCTTCTGGCCGTCGCAGGCTTGCTCTTGTGTCTGTCGCTGCCGATCTTTCCGACCGACCTGCAGGCTTACGGGAACAATCTGGCCTCGACCGCGCTGCTGGTGGCGGGGCTGGTCTGGCACATGCTGCACCCGCCGAATGCGGACGCTTCCGCCACTTTGCCTCGGTCCACAAGCGGGCTACAAATCGACGCAACAACAATGCCCACAGCCAAGGGAAAACCGTGATGGCCAACGCACAGCTTCAGCCGGTCCTCGACCGCATCGATGCCGATTTCGACAACAGCCTCGAACGGCTGTTTGCGCTGCTGCGGATCAAGTCGATCTCGGCCGATCCCGCCTTTGCCGGCGATTGCAAGGCGGCCGCCGATCACCTGGCCAAGGACATCGCGACGCTCGGTTTTGCGGCGGAGGTGCGGCCGACGGCGGGGCATCCTGCGATCGTCGCCAAGATGAATGAAGGCAAGGACGGGCGGCCGCACGTGCTGTTCTACGGGCATTATGATGTGCAGCCGGTCGACCCCTTGAACCTGTGGCACCGCCCGCCGTTCGAGCCGGTCGTGACCGACCATGCCGACGGCCGCAAGATCATCGTTGCGCGCGGGGCGGAGGACGACAAGGGACAGCTGATGACCTTCGTCGAAGCCTGCCGCGCCTGGAAATCGGTGACCGGATCGCTGCCGGTCGACGTCACCATCGTCATCGAGGGCGAGGAAGAGGTCGGCTCAAAAAACTTCGTGCCGTTCCTCGAACACAACAAGGCTGACCTGAAAGCGGACTTCGCACTCGTTTGCGACACCGGCATGTGGGACCAGAATACGCCGGCGATCACGACGTCATTGCGCGGGCTCGTCTATGACGAGGTCAAGATCAAGGCCGCCAACCGCGATCTGCATTCCGGCATTTTCGGCGGCGGTGCGCAGAACCCGATCCGGGTGCTGACCAAAATTCTCGGCGGCCTGTTTGACGACAACGGCCGCATCACCATTCCCGGCTTCTACGACGGCGTGAAGGACCTGCCGCCGGACATCCTCTCGCAATGGAAGAATCTCAATCTGACGCCGGAATCATTCCTGAAGCCGATCGGCCTTTCGATCCCTGCCGGCGAAAAAGACCGTCTCCTGATCGAACAGGTGTCCTCGCGCCCGACCTGCGACATCAACGGCATCGTCGGCGGCTACACCGGCGAGGGCTCCAAGACCGTGATCGCGGCGGAAGCCTCCGCAAAAATTTCGTTCCGCCTGGTGGAGGGACAGAACCCGGACAAGATCCGCAAGGCCTTCCGCGATTATGTGACGGCGCGGCTGCCCGGCGATTGCAAGGCCGAATTCATCGATCACTCCAACGCGCCGGCGATCGCGCTCGACTGGAACATGAAGCCGCTGGCGGCCGCCAAGCGCGCCCTGACCGACGAATGGGGCAAGGAAGCGCTGCTGATCGGTTCCGGCGCCTCGATCCCGATCGTCGCGGACTTCAAGCGCACGCTCGGCCTCGATACCGTGCTGGTCGGCTTCGGCCTCGACGACGACAACATCCATTCGCCGAACGAGAAGTACGACCTCAAGAGTTTCCACAAAGGTATCCGCTCCTGGGCGCGGATCCTGGCGGCGTTCGCGGAAGCGGGGAAATAACGTTCCATAAATAGGAGGGTCAGATGAAGACCTATCGGCATTTCATTGGCGGCGAGTACGTGAATCCTGTCGGTGGTGAGTGGTTCGAGTCGGTCGATCCCTACCGCGGCGAGCCCTGGGCGAAGATCCCTCGCGGCAACAAGGCCGATGTCGACAAGGCGGTAAAGGCCGCCAACGACGCGATGTGGCGCGGCCCCTGGTCGACGATGACGGCGTCCGCACGCGGAAAGGCGATGCGGAAGCTTGGCGACCTCGTGGCGGAAAATGCCGAACGCCTCGCGGAGATCGAGGTGCGCGACAACGGCAAGCTCTTGGCGGAGATGCTTGGCCAGCTTCGGTACCATCCGGAATGGTGGTGGTATTTCGGCGGACTCGTCGACAAGCTCGAAGGCGGCCTGGTGCCGATCGATAAGCCGGACACCTTCGCCTACACGACGCACGAGCCGGTCGGTGTGGTCGCGGCGCTGACGGCCTGGAATTCGCCGCTTCTCTTTGTCGCCTGGAAGTGCGCCGCGGCCCTTGCCGCGGGCTGTGCCGTCATCGTCAAGCCGTCGGAGTTCACGTCCGCCAGCACGCTGGAATTCGCCGCGCTCACGAAGGAGGCCGGCATTCCAGATGGTATCTTCAACGTGGTGACGGGCTTCGGCCCCGAGGTCGGAACGGAACTGATCTCACATCCTGGCGTCGCCAAGATTACCTTCACCGGTTCGGACGCGACCGGCGCGAAGGTGTACGAGACCGCTGCGCGCAGCTTGAAGCGAGTTTCGCTCGAACTCGGCGGGAAATCACCCAACATTGTCTTCGAGGATGCCGATCTGACCGCCGCTGCCTCGGGCGCGGTCTCCGGCATCTTTGCGGCGACAGGGCAGACCTGTATTGCGGGATCGCGCCTTCTTGTTCAGAATTCGATCAAGGACAAGTTCGTGGAGCGTTTGCTGGAGCTCGCAAGGTCCGCCAAGATCGGCGATCCGATGCAATCGGATACCAATATTGGTCCCATCACCACCCCAGCCCAATACAAGAAGGTGCTCGATTACATTGACGTAGCGAAAGCGGAGGGTGCCCGCTGTCTGCTCGGCGGAAAGCCCGCCTCGGGCGCCGGCATCAAGGGCGGCCAGTTCGTTGAACCGACCATCTTCACCGACGTCGACAATTCCATGCGGATTGCGCGGGAGGAAGTGTTCGGGCCGGTGCTCTCGATCATCGGCTTCGACACTGAGGAAGACGCGATCCGCATTGCGAACGACACGATCTACGGTCTTGCCGCCGGCATATGGACTCAGGATCTGGGACGCGCGGTGCGGGTACCAAAGCTTCTGCGTGCCGGCACCGTTTGGGTGAATACTTACCGGGCGATCAGTTACATGATGCCGTTCGGCGGGATGAAGCATTCGGGTCTCGGCCGCGAGAGTGGCATTCACGCGGTGGGAGAATATCTGGAAACCAAGAGCGTTTGGATATCGACGGCAAAGGGCGCGCCAGCCAATCCATTTGTCATGCGTTGAACGACCTCTATGGGCGTAAGGCCTGAGGCAGTGTTTTTGGATAGGAAGCCGCGTGCGATTGGCGGACGCTGTATTTCCTGATCAATGCCGAAGAGCTCGGCCGCCAAAACAAAAACGCCGCCCGGAATTGGGCGGCGTTTTGATTCGGTAGTGCAGAGGTCGTTGGAAAACACCTTACACGCAATTCCCAAGATTTTCAATTCCGATAACCCGGGCGAATCACTCCAGCGGATAGGGCCCGTCGTGGAAGACGCGGTCGTGATAGCCCTTGCTGCCGACCTGCCGCGCGAGCGGGCTGCGGATGTCGTCACCGGTTTGCAGCCGCGCCAGCAGGGTGTGGAAATCATGGCGCGGTTGCCAGCCGAGTTCAGCGCGCGCTTTGGCGTTGACGTAAACCCGGTCGATGCCGGACGCCATCGTCCAGCCGCGCCGTGCATATGCCGCCTCAAAGCCGGGCACGTAACGGCGCAGCACAAGCGGCAAATCGCTGCGCAAGTCCGCGGTATCATCGCGCGAGAACGGCGTCGTGGCGCTGATGATGTATTTCGCGAAACCTGCTGATGGCGCGTGGCTGATGGCCAGCAGATGCGCGCTGACCACGTCCTCGAGATCGACGCGGCGATGGAGAAATTCGTTGGCCTTGAGGTTGGCGTCGGCATAGCCCTCGCGGACGGAGCGGTTGTCGTCTTCCTCGGGAAAGAAACGCGAGGTGCGCAGGACGATGGCGCCAAGTGAATGGTTGCGGGCAAACAGCTGGCACAGGTCCTCGGCGGCCGCCTTGGTGACGCCGTAGATGTTTTTCGGCACCGGGATGACGTCTTCCGTCACCCAAGCCGCGGGCTCGCCCGGTGGCGGCACCAGCGCGTCACCGAACACGCTCGTGGTGCTGGTATAGACGAACCCCGTGACGCCCGCAGCCGTGGCTTCCTCAAGCAGATTGAGCGTGCCTGTGATGTTGACGTCGACAAAGTCCTGACGGCTGTGGGTCGCCACATGCGGCTTGTGCAGCGTCGCTGCGTGCAGCACGGCCGTGACGCCCTTCATGCATTGTCGCACAACGCCGCGGTCCGTGATCGAGCCCACGAGCTGCGTGAACGCGCCAGGAAGAACGTCGATGCCGAGGACTTCACGCCGCTCAGCCTGCAGGGTACGGACCAGTGCCTCGCCGAGATGTCCGGAACTGCCGGTCACCAGAATAGTCACTTCGCCAGGCCTTTCGCACTGTTCACCCGCGTGCGGGCGTCAGGTCCGGTAGCTCGGGTCGATGCGATCGAGCTTGCGCAGCAGCGGCGGCCACACCAGGTTGGTCGAGCGCATTTCCGCACGGTCGGGATTGCTGAACAATGCGGCGTTCTTGTCGACCACGGCCGCTTCGACCGGGTAGGCGGTCGGCCCGAGCATGCGGGTGCGCACCTGCATCGTGCAGGCCCGCTCCAGATGGTACATGCGCTCGAAGGCGGAGGCGACCGAGCGGCCGACGGTGAGCGTGCCGTGATTGCGCAGCAGCATGTGGTTCTTGTTGCCGAGGTCCTTTTGCAGCCGCGGGCGCTCGTCATGGTCCAGCGCAATGCCTTCGTAGTCGTGATAGGCGAGGTCATGGGTGACCAGTTGCGCGGTCTGGTTCATCGGCAGCAGCCCTTCCATGCAGCTCGCCACCGCCGTGCCGTCGGGCGTGTGCAGATGCAGCACGCAGCCGGCGTCCTCGCGGACCTCGTGGATCGCCGAATGGATGGTGAAGCCGGCCGGGTTGATGCTGTAGTCGCTCTGGGTGAGCTGGTTGCCATTGAGGTCGACCTTCACAAGGCTGGAAGCTGTGATCTCGTCGAACATCAGGCCGTAAGGATTAATCAGGAAGTGATGCTCCGGACCGGGTACCCGCGCGGAAATGTGGGTGTCGACGAGATCGTCCCAGCCATACAGTGCGACCAGGCGATAGGCGGCGGCGAGATCGACGCGCTGGTTCCACTCGGCACCGGTCATCCCGGACGGTACTTCCTTGAGGCGAGCTTCGGCTGGCGACATGACCGGTTTCTCCCGTGTGTTGCTGATTTGGTGCGCAAGCTAGCCCTGCGCCCGCACCACAGCAAGGCGCGGCCAGGGCTGGCTGTTATGCCTTTGTGCGCTTGATAAGGGCTACGGCGCCGGAATGGCCAGCAGGGAGGAAATGGCCCGGCCGCGGATGTCGTAGACGCGCGCGAACACGACATCGTCGCGCTTGATTTCCACCATCACCGGCGCGGTGAGGCCCTTGCAATAGAATTCGCCCAGCGTCATCGCGAAGTCGGCGGCGTTGCTGTCCCAGCCGATGGTGAAATCCGGACCGAGCGCGACCTGCGCCGGACGTTGCGGGCCGCACACCGCAACCTTCCACTTGCGCCCGCTCGGCGCGACTTCCTGCCGCTCGACCAGTTCCTCGCGCAGGCCGTCGGAAGCCTGCTTCAGCGCTAGGCCCCAATAATCCAGCATGAAGAAATTGTCGGCGGAGCGGACCGTGCCGGCGATGTGGTTGAAGTGGGTGTATTCGTAAGGATGCAGGCGGATCATTTCGCTGAGCGGCAGCAACAGCCCGAATGCGAACGCCGCAAGGGCTGCGGGTTGCCAGCTGCGGCGGTTTTCCTTCAGCCAGGTCATGCCCCGGCCGAAGGCGACGCCGGCCAGCACCGCCATCGGCGGGATCACGAACACGAAATGCCGGATGCCGTTGTAGAGCGCGGGCCGCTTCACCATCGCGATCACCAGCGGCAGCGTCGCCGCCATCGTGAGCATCAGCATAATGGTCTTGCGGCGGGCCGGCACGTCGGTGCGCGACAGCGACATGAAGGTGCCGATGATGCCGGCGAACAACAGCGCCAGCAGTACTTCGGGAAGCTGCAGCGCGAACAGCGTCGGCAGATACGACCACGGCATGTCCGGCACCGATACCAGGGCGCCGTCGAACATTTCCTTCCAGGGCTTTTCGAAGAAATGCGAGAAATAGGTCAGAGCCTTGAACGGATGGTCCGGCTCCATGATTGCCCACGGCCACACCAGGCCCATCAGCAGGTAGCCGAACACGAGGCCCGGCAGCAGCACGTAGACCACATGACCAAAGCGATGCACGGCTTCGCGCAGCCCCTGCGTGCGATATTCCTCGATCAACAAGGGAATGAAACCGACGACGGCATAGACCAACGCCAGGCCGCCGAGGATCCGGCAACCGATCGCAAGGCCGGCACCCAAGCCGACGATCAGGATGGTTCGCGGCGAAGGCTGAGGATATTCCTCGGCGAGGCGGACCAGACCCAGGATCAGGATCACCATCGAGACCGCGAATGGTGCGTCCTTAGGGTTCATGAACATGTGGCCGTAGAAGGTCGGGCACAGCGCCAGCAGCAACAGCGTCGCGAGCCCGGCCAGCGGACCGCCGACCCGCCGCGCCAGCCGCCACGTCACGGCAAGTCCGATGACACCGACGACGGCGCCGAGCAGGCGGCGTGTTTCGAACAGTTCGAGCGGGATGACCTTGTGCAGCAGTGCCGCCGCCATGTCGAAGCCGCCGCCATACATGTAGAGATTGGCGAACGACAGCGCGCCGATATCCTTGAAACCGGAACCGTACATGCGCAGCAACAGCTCGGCATATTCGGCGTGGGTGTAATCGTCCCAGCCCAGTCCGTAATCACGGAAGGTCAAACCTGCGACCAGGGTGACAGCGGCCAGCACGACCATGGCTAGGTCGTCCCAAGTCCGCTCCATCGAGCGCCGCTCGGGCGTATCGACGGCAGATGTCGTGATGGCTGACATGGCTATTGGCTAACCCGGTGTCCCCTTTGGCCCAGCGTTTGCGCTTTTGAGCCTCTTTTCCCCGGCATCCATATAGCGCAGTTCCATTTTCGAGTAATCGGGAATTGTGGTCTAATTCCCTGATGCAATGCAACAAATTGGCGGTAATTAGTAGGCAGTAGATTTACGGGAGGCGTCTGAATGGCAGCTGAATGCCGCGATCGGCGCTTGAATTTTGCAGAGGGAAGGTTTCCGCCGCCGGGATTTTTGAGGAACCGTTTTTTGAGGAACTCTGTGCAGAATTGCTGGTTGGCGGTGCGCACATTATGACGGTATCGTGGCATAGGCGGTTTGCGAGCATTTCGGGCGCAGCCGGGGGGTTAGTTCGATGATGGTTGGCATGTTGGTCGCGGGTACCGGCCTTGTTTTGGCGGGCCTGCTGGCGATTGGCTACGGGATCACGATCAACGAATTCAGCACCGGCAACACGCTGATCCTCTCCGGCGTGACCGGGTTTTGCACGGGCGCGATCATGCTCGGGCTCTGGGTGGCGGTGCGGGAACTGAGGAACATCGGGCGGCAGCTCGGTGCGAGCGTATCCCAGCCGCGCGGCGAGGCCATGGTACGGCCGGTGCTTCCACCGGGTATGTCACCGGAGGCTGGTTCAGGCGACGGCCTTGTTCCGTTCAAGCTGGAGACCGCCGAGAGTGCCGGCAGCGAGCCCGCCGCACCTGCTGCCGCCTCGCCGTCTCCGCCGCCATGGCAGGGTGAGGTCGCCACGCGCGAGCGCCCGCGTGGCGATCTGCCGCCGGAATCCGAGCCCGCCGAGGCTGCGCCGAAGCCAAAGCGCAATCTGTTGTTTTCCTCGACGTCGCGAAAGGAGCGCGAGCGCGCGCAGGCAAGGACCAGCGAGCCGCTGCCGCCGGATCTGTTGTCGCCGGACCTTCGCCCCAATCCGCCAGCCGCGCCGCCGCCGCCAGTTCCCGCCGAAGCGCAACCGCCATCGTTCGATGATGCCTGGCCGAAACCGGAGCGATCGCGGCCTGGTGAGACCCCGCCGCCGCGTCGCGCGGGCCGGACACCCCCTGCATTTGACGAACCAAACGGCGTCCCGCCGCGCAATGACCAACAGCCGGCCGTAACGGTGCTGAAATCGGGCGTCGTCGACGGCATGGCCTATTCGCTCTATTCGGACGGATCGATCGAGGCCCAGATGCCCGAGGGCATGATGCGCTTTGCTTCCATCGACGAGCTGCGCACGCACCTCGATCAGCGGCCCTGAAGCGCCAATACTTGGCCGGCAAGCCGGCGTGAAAATAAAACGCCGCTGTTCTTGTCAGATTCCCGGTAATTCGGTCATATTCGCCAAGTCGTAATAAATTCCCCTTGCGTATAGGCGCGGCCGGATACTTTCAGCACCCTACGCGCTCGCGCGTTCGCGATCCCAGGATCGCGATTGCGATTCCCAGGAAGGTTGAGCCATGACCGATTCCGCCGGCAAGACGCCCGTCGAACTGACCGCCAATATCGTATCGGCCTATCTCAGCAACAATCCGACGCAGGCCTCCGAAATCCCGAGCCTGATCAGCCAGGTTCACGCCGCGTTGCTGCGGGTATCGACCGGCCGGATCGAGACGCCGCTCGAACCGGCAAAGCCGGCCGTGTCCGTCAAGAAATCGATGACCCCGGAGTATCTGATCTGTCTCGAGGACGGCAAACGCTTCAAGTCGCTGAAGCGCCATCTGCGCACGCAATACAACATGACGCCGGAGCAATATCGCGACAAATGGGGCCTTCCGCCCGACTATCCGATGGTCGCGCCGAATTATGCGGTGGCCCGTTCGCAGCTCGCCAAGAAAATGGGCCTCGGCCAGCAGGCGCGGAAGCGGAAATAGCAAAGCGTTTTCGAGCGAAGTGGATACCGGGTCGCGTTAAGAAAACGCGTCAGGAAGCCGTGGCAAGCGCCTCGCGCGCATCGGAGCGGATGCGCTCGACCATCGAGCGCAGACCGTTGGAGCGCTGCGGCGTCAGATGCTCGCGAAATCCGAGTTCGTCGAACAGGGCAATCGCATCCGTCGACAGGATCTGTTGCGGCGTGTGCCCGGAATAGAGCGTCAGCAGGATAGCGATCAGGCCGCGCACGATGTGGGCGTCGCTGTCGCCGAGGTAATTCAGGCGCGGTTCGCTGTTGCCGCTGCGGTCGAGCTGCTTCGAGAGCCAGACCTGGCTGGCGCAGCCGTTGACCTTGTTGGCCGCTGAATGCTCGGCTTCCGGCATCGGCGCCAGTGTGCGGCCGAGTTCGATGACGTACCGGTAGCGGTCGTCCCACTCGTCCAGCAGCTCAAAATTTTCCCTGATCTCGTCGATCGTCATCGTGGTCCGTGTTCCATGCTCCACCGTCTATATAGGATGCGGGTGGAGCGAAAGCGACGAAAATGGAACCGGTTCCGGACCTATTTTTCAGCCATTTAATCCTTCAATGCAGACGTCGTGCCGCGCCACTCGGCTGCGAGATCGTCTTGCGTGAGCGTGTCGCCCCGCGCGGTGGCCGCCGGCGTGGCTTCGTCGTCGCCCGAGCCGTCGATCGAGCCGGTGTGGTCGGGGGCTTTCTTGTCGGGCTTATCGGACTTGTCGGGCTTGTCGGTGATGATCTGATACAGCTTGCGCGCGCCGTCCTGAGCGCGCTGGCCGATCACGCTCGCGGCCTGGCCGCCGACTTCACAGGCCGCCGGCTGGCGCTTGCAGAACTGCCCCATGTCGGAGACGGCCGCGGTCGCAGCCGATACGGCTTCGGAGGCGCCGATCTGCGGCAGCTTGTCCGATTCAGGCGTCTTTTCTCTGGGCAGCAGCACGAGCACCAGTCCGAGCCAGAACACCATGCGAAGCAGAAAGAACATCTCGCGACCCCGGTCGTTTCTTTTGGTCTTGTTGCGGTTATGTCCGCAGGTTTGCTCCTGACTATCAGCCGTCGATAAATCGCAAGTGTTTGCATTGAAGTAAATTCGCCGAAAATTCGCGGAAAATTCCAATGATTTGATTCGACGTAAATTTTCGATTGATATTCGCGAACACAAAAAAGTGGGCGTGCCGGGGCCGTCCACCATTTCGAAACCATAGATTGATCGCGCCGGAAACCTGTCGTTCACCATCCGCGTCGAATGAGCGTTCCGTAACGGGTTAAAGCTCCGCGAATGCACGGTGTTTGCCGCCCGGCCGTCGTGCCTTAGCGTTCGCTTAAGTTCGCTCTGACACGGTGGGCCAAAGATAAGGGGGCGTTCCGGCGCGTCTGCAAGCCAACAGACGAACAAGCCGAAGCGCAAAAGCCGTGAGTGTTTTGAGTATCATCCGCGATTGTCTCGATGCGCTGCTGCATCCGTCCGCACGATATGATGCGCTGACGCGCGCGCGCCATCGCGCCTTCATGGCGCCGCGGCTGCTCGGCAGCCTCGCCGCCTTTGCGGCATTCCCGGTCTACCTGGCGATGCGCGGTGCGCCCACGGCTATCGAGGTTGCGGCTTTTGCCTGGCTGATCGCACCCATCCTGCTGTCATGGTTCTTGTCGCGCACCGGCCGTTACGACGGCGCACATATTCTGTCGTCGCTGGCGCTGGCCGGTCTCGTCATGATGGTCGCCGCGAACACCGGAGGCATTGAGTCCTTTGCCGCGGTCGGGCTGGTCGTGGTGCCGCTTGAGGCCGCGCTCTCGGCCTCGCGCCGCGTCGTCGCGTTTGCTTCGGCGCTGGCGTTGTCCTGCGCCGCGCTCTTGATCGCCCTCGGGCATTTCGACCTGTTGCCGGTGGTGGAGCCGAACGCGGCGTTGCGTAGCCTCTTGATGGCGGTTGGAATCGCGGCGGCGACGCTCTATGCCGTCGGTCTCGCCTTTGGCTCGGAATCGCTGGCGCGTACCAGCGTCGCACTGCTCAGTGTCGAGGAAGACCGCTACCGCCTGCTGGCGCTTAACATGAGCGACGTGATTTCACGCCACAGCCGCAACGGCGCGGTGCAGTTCATCTCGCCCGCCGCGGAAACCATGCTGGGCACTTCAGTCACGCGGCTTGCAGGTCACGGCCTGTTCGACCGCGTCCATGTGGCCGATCGTCCGGCCTATCTGACCGCATTGTCGGACGCCGCGCGTGGCGGCGAGGCGCGCAGCGTCGAGTTCCGGCTGCGGCGCGATGTCGTCCGCGGCCAGAGCAACTCCGATTTCATCTGGGTCGAGATGCGCTGCCGGCCGCTCGAGCATGCCTCGCCCGAGGCCGAAGTCGTCGCCGTGATGCGCGACGTCACCGACCGCAAGGTGCAGGAGCAGGCGCTGGAGTTGGCGCGTACCGCCGCCGAACGGGCGGATGCATCCAAGACGCGTTTCCTCGCCACCATGAGCCATGAACTGCGCACGCCGCTCAACGCCATCATCGGGTTCTCCGAGATGATCGTTCAGGAAGATCTGCTGATGATCGACGCGGCGCGGCGCAAGGAATACGCGCAACTGATCAACGATTCCGGACAACATCTGCTGTCGGTCGTCAACGGCATTCTCGACATGTCGAAGATGGAGTCCGGCAATTTCGAGATTTCGCCGGAGCCATTCGCGCCGCGTGCCGCATTGCTGCATTGCTGCAACCTGCTGGCCCTGAAAGCGCGCGACAACGGCGTCGATCTCGTCACCCGTGCGCCGGAAGATCTGCCCATGATGACGGGAGACCCACGCGCCTTCAAACAGATCGTGCTGAACCTGGTCGCCAACGCCGTCAAGTTCACCGAGCGCGGCGGCCATGTCACCGTCTCGGCTGCGGTCGAGGGCTCGCGCCTGATGCTTCGCGTGACCGATACCGGGGTCGGCATCGCACCCGACGATCTCAAGCGGATCGGCGATCCGTTCTTCCAGGCCGGCAAGACCTATCAGCGCAAGCACGAAGGCACCGGCCTCGGGCTGTCGATCGTGAAGGGCCTGGTCGGATTGCACCATGGCGAGGTGAATGTTCAGAGCAAGGTCGATGAGGGAACCACGGTAACCGTGGTCTTGCCGCTTGCCTTCATGCCGTCGGCGGTGGAATTGAATTCGCCTTCGAGCCCTTCGAGCCAAGCACCTTCGAGCAATGTCGCGACGCTGAAGCCGGCGCTGCGATCAGGATTACAAGACCAAGCCCATCAGGTGAAGAAAAGTGCCTAAGCGAACGATCGATGACGACGAGATGCCGCGCCGCCGCCGCGGCGCGAAAGCGGTTGCAGTCGACGCGGAAGAAGAGCGTGGATTTGTGATGCGCATGCTCTTGCGCAGTCCGAAGGACATGCTGGCCGGCGCGCTGGCCGTTGCCGCCATCGGCGCCATCCTCACCAACGCGTTGTTTCTGCAAGCCGGTCGTCATCCGTCGCCGATGTTCGGTTCGGTCGTGAAACTGCCGGCGCCGGCGCCGGTGGCTGCGAACCCGCTGCCCCGTCCGCGCCCGGTAGAACTGGTGCGTTCCGCTGAGCCCCCGGAACCGAAACCCGTCGAGAGCAGAAACGCCGATCCCAAAACCACCGACCCCAAGAGCGCTGACCCCAAAAACACTGACCCCATGACCAATCTGGTGGTCAGGTCGACCGGTTCGGCTCCCGCCGCCGCAGCTTCCAGCACTGCTACTCCGGTGGCCAAACCGAACGGGTCCGTGCCGGCTGCGGCGCCCCAGGTCATGCGGCCGCCGGCGCCGATTCCGGCTTCCGCGCAATCCGCGGGCGCGCGCCGCGTGGCGTCGGTGCAGCGCGCGCTGACCGAATACGGCTACGGCCAGTTGAAGCCGACCGGCGCCGTCGGTGCCGACACGCAGGCGGCGATCACGAAATTCGAGCGCGACCGCAAACTGCCGGTGACCGGACAGATGTCCGACCGCCTGGTGAAGGAGCTCACCGCGATGACCGGCCGTCCGATCGAGTAGGGACGGGCCTTACGACCCACCCAGCAGGATCTCGGTGACCTCGTCGGAGAATTGTTTTCTCCGCCCGTGGATCAAAATCCATTCCGAGCCGTCCTGATCCGGCTTCGCGCGCGGCATGCCATGGTCGAGCAGGGCGCGCGCACAGCCCGACCAGTCGCCGCCTTCGACCGGCTCGTTGCAAGACGCCCAGGAAAGCGAGCCGCAGGCATTGTCGCCAAAGCCATGTTGCTCGGTCCAGCTGGCCCCATGTTCGAGCAGGAACCGGGTCAATCCGGCATCGCCGCGAAACACCGCAAGATTGAGCGCGGACGCATTCCAGTCGCCGCCGCGCACCGCGATCGGCCAGCCAAGCCTGACCATCAGCCTTACCCCCACATCGTTGCCCTCGGCGGCAAGATCGGGCAGCAGCCGCAACTGCGAGGCCGGAAGCGTTTCGGGAAGGTCGGGCCGCCTGGCGCGGATGCGCCGGGCCTCGGCCTCATCGCCGCAGGCGCAGGCCGCAATGAATGCTTCCTCCTCCGGAATGGGCTCGTCCGTAGCGCTCGCGCGCAGGAGATCGGCGACCTCGCGAAGGCCGAACTGCAAGGCGAGCCTGTAGGCGCTGACGCCGTCAGGCGTCGCTGCCAACGGGTTTGCGCCTGCTTCCAGCAGCGCCTCGATACACCGGCGGGATCGCCTCCGCCGGATCGCCCACAGCAGTGGCGATCCCCAATCGGTCAAGGGTGAATTGCGCGCCGGCTCATTCGGATCGCCGCCGTTCTGGAGCAGAAGTTGAAGTGCGACGACATTGTCGAAGTCGAGCGCATGGTAGATCACGTTACTGCCCGCGACACGCGCGCCACGCTCCAGCAGCAGGCGGGTACAAACAAACGTCTCCAGCGAGTGATAGAGGGACTCGCCGTCGTTTGGATCGGCGCCGGCGTCGAGCAGCAGTTTCGTGAGTTCGGGGTCATGGTTGGTTCCGGCGGCGCCGTAAAGCGCCGACAACGGATTGCCGTCGTCGGGTTCGCTGACCGATGCCGGCGGCCAACGATTGCCGATACGCTGGTTGGGATCGGCGCCTGCCGCCAGCAGCAGACGGGCACAGCGATGCAGCCGCGCGCGGAATTCCGGAACAGACAACAGGCTGGAATGCGTGACGGCGACAAGTGGGGGCAGTTTCAGTGGTCCACCCGGGCGGTTGACCCATGCTGCATCCTGCTGCGTGGCCTCTCGCAACGCGTCTTCTGCGCCGATCGCACATGCCAGATAGGGGTTTCCGGCGGCGAGGTCGGGGCTTTCGGCCAGCATCCTGATGGCAACGCGCGGATTGGCGCGATTTGCCGTGCCATTGATGTCGCCGGCATAAACCAGTTGGAGCCAGCGCAGGACACGTTCGTCGCGCTCGCTGCCGATGGCCGATTGCGCTTCGAGATAGCGTCTCAGGTCCTGCCAGGAAGCGAAGCCGTAGTCGCGCGCCACACACGATTGAGCGTCATGGAGCCGGAGATTCAAGGATGCGATCTGGTCGTCGCTGTGCCCTGCGGCTGCCGGAAGGACGCGGCGAAAGCGGGCAAAAGCGTCGCCATCACGCTGCCGGTAGAGACGGAGCAAATCCTTGGCTTGCTTCTTGAGATGGTCGAGATTTAGTCGATCAGGCGATCGTTCCATTGGAAACCTCCGTGCATGGAATCGCCGATGGTCCGCAATACCGGCTTGCACAAAGGCTCTGGGTGTCGCTTGGAAGCTGCAAGTGGGTTCGACCCTTCCCGCGGACCCGGGCGCGGCTTGCACCGCAGCTTTGAGAATATGGTTGGTCCGCGCGACGGTCAACCCGCCGTATGCCGGCCGCAGGGATTCCTGCGGCCGGTGACCTTGGCCAGGCTTGCAGTTGCCATGCTGGAAACTACGGCCTTGCTTCGAGGATCATGTTGAACGGCGTCTCGGTGGCACGACGCACGCTCTTGAAGCCACCCTTCAGGATGACTTCGCGGAGCCGTGCTTCGCCGGCCTGCGCGCCCAGCGCCGTGCCGACTTCCTGCGAGAGCGAGGTCGGCACGCAGATCATGGTCGATGCGGCATAGTACAAGCGCCCGACCGGGTTGAGGTTCTGCTCGAGACGATCGCCCGCTATCGGCTCGCAGATCATCCATGTCCCATCGTCCTTCAGGGATTGGCGGATGTGGGCGGCGGCTCCCGCCGGGTCGCCCATGTCGTGCAAGCAGTCGAAACAGGTCACGAGATCGTAGTCCTTGCCGGGATAGTCCTTGGCGAGTCCGACCTCGAAGCGCGTGTTGGCGGAAGCGCCATGGGTTTCGGCATGCGCCTTTGCATCCGCAATCGAGCCGGGATGGAAGTCGTAGCCGACGAATCGGGATTTGGGGAAAGCCTTGGCCATCAGGACCGTCGACCAACCGTGGCCGCAGCCGACGTCTGCGACATTGGCGCCGGCCTCCAGCTTCTTCATCACGTCACCTCCGAGAGCAGGAAGCCACGTCGACACGATGTTGTTGTGATAGCCGGGCCGGAAGAAGCGGGCCACCGCGCAGAACATGCAGCCGGCCTGATCGCCCCAGGCGACACCGCCGCCGGACTTGAGCGCGGCCTGAACTTTCGGCTGGTTCTCGAGCATCGCCGCCATCAGATCGAAGCCGCCCATCAGATAGACCGGGCTGTCGGGAATGGCGAACACCATCGCCTGCTCGGGCGGCAGCGCGAATTTCGCCGAGGCAGGATCGTAGGACAAATAGTTGGAACTCACCTGATTGGACAGCCACTCGCGAAGGTATCGCGGATCGACCTTCGCGGTGCCGGCGAGTTCGTCTGAGGTCATCGGCCCATTGGTGTGTAGCGCCTTGTACAATCCGAGCGCATCGCCCATCCGTACCATGGCGACGCTGGACGCGCCCCCGAGGTCGCCCAGCATCTGGCCGACGAATGCGTTGAGTTTGCCTTCATCAATCCGGGTCGCTTGATTAACGCTCGACATAGCTACCTCCACTGACAATTGATTGCGGTTAGACCAGATCCGCCAGCATGCGGGCGGCACGGACGGCACCGTCGACTTCGACGGATTTGAATTTGGCCGGCGCGCGCAACGCACCAACCATCGCTTCCGCGATCATGTCCGGCGTCGACGACGCGAATGCCATGCGCGTGCCGGCGCCGTAGCGATCAAGACGATGGGCGACGTGGAAATTCTGCTCGAAGTGGTTCTGGAGCGGGAAATAGAGGAACGGTGTTCCGGCCGCGGTCAACTCCATGCAGGTGGTAAGGCCGCCCTGCACGAGCGCGAGATCGCATGCGGCGAGATGACGGTCGAGGTCGGGTACGAAGGCGCGCATCTCGACGCCGTCGGGCGCGCCGAGCGAGGCCGGATCGATCCGCGGGCCCGCCACCACGATCATGCGCAATTCGGGCAGTCTGGCCCGTGCCATCGGATAGCTCTGCAGGATGCGTTTGATCAGGTGGGTGCCGACGGCGGATCCGCCGACCGTGACGATGCAGACGCGCTCGTCCGGCCGGTAGCCGAGCCGCTCGCGCAGCTCCGCGCGGCTGCCGAAAATATGCGGATGTTCGCCGATGATGTAGCCGGCGAAATCGAAATGCCGCGGCACCCAGTCGCGCATCGCCGGCAGGTCCTTGCCGAACGACAACGGGATGATGTCCTCCAGGCTTCCGACGAAAATGGCGCGGTCGCGCACGCCGGGATGCCGCTCGATGTGTTCGATCATTTCGGCGTTGTAGTCGGTGGTCAGAAACGCCTCATGCTCGCCGCCCGACGGCATCGGCACATAGCCGACGAAGTCGGTGAACCAGGCGAGTGCGGCTTTCTTCAGCTCGGGGTGCTCGTGCCAGTAATGATCGATGTCCCAGGCCTCGTCGGCGATGACGAGATCGTAATTGCCCTCGTCGACGGCATCCTGGAAGGTCATGAAGTTCGCGATCAGCACCTCGTCCATGTGGCGAAGAGCCTGGAAACAATGCAGGTCGTGCTCGCCCGACTCCATCTCGATATGCCTGGACTCGCTGGCCAGCCGCGCACTCAGCGGATGAACGCGTTCGCCGTTCGCCTCCAAGAGGCGTGTCACGGGATCCTGTGCCAGCCAATCGACCTCCATATCCGGGTGCAGCTTGCGCAGCTCGCGGGCGATCGCGATATCGCGCCGCCCATGCCCGAGGCCGATCGGCGAGGAGAGATAGAGTGCGCGTTTGGCCTTCCTTGTCGTGCGGTTCGATCGGCTTGCGGGGGAGGCGATGGCGAGCCTGCGAGCGAGGAAATCGACAATCAGGGTGTTGGTCTTTGCGGGGATGCGGCCGAGCGGGTTGTGACCGCCGCCCGGAATGGTCACCAGCTCCGCATTCATGACCTCGGCCAGCGATTTCGCGCGTGCATGGCGCTGGATCTGGTCGTTGTCGCCGTGAATGAGCAGCACGGGACAGCAGATCTTGCGGTACATCGCTTCGCTGACATCGAAGCGCGGCGGGATCAGCCGTGCGTCGACGGTGTTGATCAGCACCGGGCCGGTGGTGTCGCTGGCCCAGCCGATGCCGTCCTCGATCTGCTTGGTCGAGTGCGGCTCGGTATGAATGTTGCGAATGAAGTGCTCGGCGAAATCAGGATAATCCGCCAGCCAGTGCTCGCGGTTGAATTTATTCCAGCCGTCGAACCGTTCCTGTTTGGCGTCGAAATGCTGGTTTGCCAAATGGGGATAGTTGGCGGGTCCGATGCTCGCTACCGTCCCGACCAGGATTGCGGCCTTCACGCGATCAGGGTGATGTGCGGCCAGCACGCTGGCGAGCATGCCGCCAAAGGAAAGGCCAACGAGGATTGCCTTGCCCGCGCCGGTGGCGTCCATGACGGCCAGCAGATCCGCCACGTAATTGTCCAGTGAGTAGCTCTTCACATCCTCAGGACGGTCGGACTTGCCGTTGCCGCGACCGTCATAGGTGATGCAGCGGAAGCGCTCGCTGAAATACGGCAATTGCGCCTTGTAGATCCGCGAATGGACGATGCACCAGGGCGGCACGAACAGCATGGTTTCCGGACCAGTGCCGTAGATCTCGTAGTAGATCCTGACGCCGTCGCGATCGATAAAACCACTTTCGTCGGGCAATTTCGCACGCATCGCGTCACCTCATCGATTGGCTGCACCTTCGACGCTGCGAACGAGATCACCGACCCGTCGCAAGGACTGGCGTATCGGCGAGCCTTTCTTCTCGAAACCAAGCAGATAGAGGCTTTCGGCGCCGATGAACGCATTGGCAGCAAAGGCTCCGACCTCCTCGGGCGTCAGCGGGCCGAGGCCGCCAAATTCACGTTCAGCCTTGCGTGTCGCGCCGACGATGAGATCGACCCATCCCATGATCGCGGTGCGAACGACCTGCGCGACCGTCGGGTCGGACCAGCTCGCAGCGATCAGTTCCTGCAGCACGCGCACATAGCCGGAGGCGATGTCGTCATCGAGATAATCGCAGGCCCGGTCCCATTGCTCCGACAGTTTGAGACTGGTGTCGCCGAACATCGCGTTCTGGCGATCCAGGAGCTGCGCGTTCAAGTACTCGAACAGCGCCAGCACCAACCCTTGCTTGGATCCGAAATGATAATGGATCTGGCTCAACGGAACGCCGGCAGCCGCCGCGACGTCGCGGGTCGACAAGCCCGCGTAGCCGTTCTGGCGCAATACTTTCTTGGCGGCTTCGAGCAGCGTGGTGCTGGTCTCTGCCTTTTTCTCAATTTTCTTGGCTGCGGCGCGCGCCACGATGAAAACTCCCTGGTGCGATCGCGGATCATAGTAATTCGGTCGACCGACCGAGTCAATGTTTTGCTCTCCGGCTCACGATCTTGTGCGGGCTCACGTGCGGCGAGGGCCGAGATGATGACTGGTCGGGAACCGCGACTTTGGAAATCGTGCCGGCTTTGACAAGTGTTGGTTACGATCGCGTTGCGGATAACTCTGCCGACTGCGTGCGCGAGGGAACGCGCCTTGGCCATGGCCTCTGGCGTCAGCCTGGACGCTGGCCTATCGTCCGGCCATGCGATTGAAATCATCTATCTGGGTGTCGGCCTATTTGCGCCGTTGCCAAACCGAAGGCGTCTTCGGCGCCGTGCGCCGGCGCGGCGCGGAAGAAGCCGGTGCTGTGTTCGTCAAGGTGGCTCACCTCGACGGCAACGCCATGCTGTACGGGCCGGCGCCGCAGACCGTCTATGACGAGAGCCGGCCGACCGAGCGCCTGTTCGTGCCGGCGTCGCCGCAGCCGGTGCCCGAGCAGTCGGTGGAAGAACGTCTCGCCAAGGAAATCAAGTTCGATCCCGACACCTGGATCGTCGAGACCGAGGACCGGGCAGGGCGGCATTTTCTGGAGCTGGCGAAGGCCTGAGGCCGGCCTATTCTATCATGGGGTTGTTTTCGAGATTTTGTGCCCGGGCACAAGATCGTTAGGCCCTCGTCTAGCGCTTCGTCCCGTCGGTGCCGGTGCGCACGATTGGCGCGCTTCCGGGCTGTACGGCCGGCCGCGTCTGGGATGGCGCGGAGCGGGCGCGGTTGCGCTCGTCGTCGTAGAGCGCGGCGCGATATTTGGCGCGCGTGACCGCCATGGTCGAGCCGCGCCACGCCGCCAGCATGACCAGCGCGGAGCGTTCGGTCAGCCGGTCGTAGAGCCGCGACAGCCGGTAGACATGGTGCACGGAGACGCCGGATTCGGGATTGAGGAACATCAATATCCGCTGGAACGCCGCGCTCGGCATGTCGAGCGCACGGGCCGCGCAGGCGAGCGGCTCGCCGCCGGGGTCATTCACCACCTGGGTGGCGATCCGCGCCGGCAGGATCAGCGCCTCGCCGATCTCCAGCGCGAAACTGTCGGCGTCCTCGGCAAACGCGGCCATCTCCAGCGTCTCGATCGCACGCTTGGCGCGCGCCGCCGGAATTCGCGCAGAGGCCTTCAGCGGCGTGTCGTTGAGATTGTGCAGGATCTGCGTCCGTTCGCTGGCATTGGCCGCGAAGAACATGTCGCTGATTTCGGCGGCATCGTTGGGCCGCATCGCCAGGCTGGAGGCCATCCGCAGTTCCGCTTCGGTCGGCACCCGGGGGGCCGCTTCAGGCGGGGTGGGCGCAATCGAAGGCGCGAGCGGCACCGTCTGGCCGGGATGGGCGCGCCGCAATCCGAGCTTGTTCATGATCTCGAGGGGGGTCGCCGGATAGATAGCAAGCCGGGCCCGCACGGCCGCGCGGGTGGCGTCGTCGACCTGGTCGATCAGCCTTGAAGTTAACTCGACGAACTGCCGTTCCTCGTCGGCGGAATGCGCGCTGGCCTGGACATAAAGGTCGGTCAGCACGCGCAGCAAGGTGGGGCGGATGTCGACGCCCTCGCGGCGCGAGAGCGACATCAGCCCGTCGAAGCCCGGAAATAATGGTGCTGCGGTCATGTCAGGTAAACGCGACTTGGAGATCCCCTTGGGTGAGCCTACTTGGGGCGCTTTAAGAGTTGGTTAAGGAAAACAACCCCTGAAAAAATGCCGGACTTTTGCGGGTGTTGCGTAAACCACAGCGGCCGATCCGGCGGCTCGCCCCCAAGCGGTAATTAAGATGCCGTTAACCACGTTCTGTTCTGAATGATCGCATGTCGCCGGCCAAATCATGTCCGTGCGGCAACGAGAGAGAACGGAACATGGGCACCATCATTGAATTTCCGGCGGATGCAGCTTCGCGGCGGCCCGCCCCGGATGGCGCTTCGGGCGAGGGCATGGGGACCGTACTGATCCTTCCGGTTATCCGGATCGAGCGTCCAACCGACGAGAGCGGCGGACGCGGACCGGAAGAAGGTACAGCTCCCAGCCGCCGTCGCCGTCGGCGCCCCTGACAACGGACATTTGAAATGCCGGAGCTGCGCCATCCGATCCGGACCGCCGGGCTTCGGTCACTCCCGGCTCTTATACTCATCCTGATGGGTTCGGCTCTCGGCGGCTGCAGCGGCGGCGATTTCGGCCGCACCCGCGCCGATTTCCGCAACGACGATATGCATCGCTGGCTGGGCGCCGAGGCCACCGGCAGCGTCGGGCTCAAGCCGTCGCATTTCCAGCTCACCGAAAACGAGCGCCAGCTCCGCGATCTCGCCTATCCCCTGATCGAGCCGCCGCTTTCGCGGCCCGCCTGGAAGAGCGTGTTCGGCGACTACCAGCCGTTGCCTTCGCCATGGCGGCAGAAGGTGGTGTTCGATCGCACCACCTATGGACGCGCCCTGATCGACGAGCCGCACCGCTCGCATACCTCGCGCTATCAGCAATTGATCGAGGACGTGCGCAACGACATCACGCGGTTCGAGCCGTTCTTTGCGTCCGCCATCCGCGTGATTGAACTCGACCGCAAGCGCAGCGCCAGCCTGAAGATGGTCTCGGAGCTGTCGCCGGGCGAACGGGCCGACGCGGTCGCCCGCATGGAAGAGAACACGCTGATCGTGCAATGGGTGCAGCAATGCCTGGAGCGCAGGATCTCGTCCTATCGCTGGGCGCTGGAGCGGCTGGTGATCCATGCGCCTGATGGCATCGCTGCCGATGCCGACCGCCTGATCGGCGAACTCGCTGCCCAAACCGCCAATCCGCCTATTGTCACCAACCCCGTGATCGGGCGTGCCGTCACGGTGAAGGGCTGATGCCTCACACTTGAGCTTGCCGTCCCGCGTGGTCGCGGTGGCTATCGCTTGCCCTTCGGCGCGGGCGCGGGCGCCGGTGCGGGTGGCGGCGGTTCTGGCTGCTTGGGCGGCGGGATTTCGGTCTGCAGCGTGCAGCGCGAGGCCGCCAGCGAAGCCTGGGCCTGCGGCATCAGGCCGGGCTCCGGCGCCAACGCCTTCAGCACGATCAATCCGGTGATGGTCGGGGAGTCGATGATCAGCCGGTCGGCGGCGGTGACTTCCTCATCCTCCGGCAACTGGCCGTGTTGCTCCTCGGTCATCAGGTCGAGTTCGATCACCTTGCGGCCGGCGGAGCGGTCGTTGATGGCGTAGTAAGCAACCTCGTTGCGGGTGTAGAACGACACCGACGTATAGGCCTGGCTGACCGGGACCGTGAGCTTGAGCGGGCCAGTCGACAAATCGTAGCGGCAGATCGCGACCGCGAACGCCGGGTCCATGAACGGCATCGGCGCGTTGTTGGGATCGGCGAGCGCGAGCGGCGTCACGGCGTTGGTCCTGGTCATCGGCGTCAGCCGCGAATAGGCGTCCTGGGTTGCGATGCGCGGCAGCGCCAGCACGCTGACGAGGTGCACCACGCCGCCGAGCAGCACGCCTGCGATGATCGTGAACAACAGCCGGATCATGGGCAGCCCACCGTGGTGATGGAGGGCATCGGCGCGTCGCGCTGCGTGCGCGTCGCGACCCCGACCGGCGTATCGTACAACCGCAGCATCAGCGCGTAACGCTCGATCCCGCCGGTCGGCAGCCAGTTTCCGGCGCGCGAGCGCGAGGCGATGCGGATCTCGAACGCGCCGTCGGAGCCGCGGATGATTTCCTGGCTGGTGAAGCCGTAGCGCTGCAACGAATTCGCCACCAGATGTCCCTTGCGGTCGAACAGCGTCAGCGTCCAGAACCGTGCCGCCGGCGTCACGCCGCTGACCACCACGTCGCAGCGTCCGTCGAGCGGTTTCTTCTTGTCGTCTGTGGTGGCCGAGAAGGCGATGCCGTCGCCGGTGCCGATCGGCAATTCACCGCTGCGTGCAATCGAGGCGCGCGAATAGGGATCGACTTCGGCGGTGCCGCTCTTGGGCCGCGCCGTCCATGAGCCGATCGTGAGCGTGCCCAGATCAGTGCCGCGCGTCGCCGTCAAATAGGTCGAGCCCAGACCGACGACGGTGGCGAGCGCCAACGCGAGCAACGTGATGAAGATCAGCCGCACAGGCCAGTGCTCCGCAAAATCACCGCACTAGTTCTTCCGCTGCGCCGGCGGAGCCTGGTCGCCGGCGGCTGCGACGTAATTGTCGGGGAAGGCCAGCGCGCTCGACGATGTCGTCTTGCCCGGCTTGGCCGGTTCGCTGGCCGACGTCTTGCCCGCGGTCTTGCCGGCTTCGTCGAGCAGCTTCTCGACGCGCACCAGGATGTCGGCGCCGCGCTTGGTGAGCACCGGCGGCGGGCCCGGTTTGGTATCGAGGATCTTCGGCGCGCCATTGGCGGCGACGTTGGCGGGCTGCGCGGCCTGCGGCAGTTTCGTGCCCATGCCGATGCCCGGCACTTCCTTGATCTCGACGCCCTGGTGAGCGACCACCATGACCTCGCGCCAGGTCTGCGCCGGCAGCGAACCGCCGGTCATGCGGTTGGTCGGGGAGTAGTCGTCATTGCCGTACCAGACCGCGCAGGTGAAGTTTCCGGTGAAGCCGACAAACCAGGCGTCGCGATAGGCGTTGGTGGTGCCGGTCTTGCCGGCGGTCGGAATGCCGTCGATGATCGCGCGGCGTGCGGTGCCTTCGCTCACGACGTGGCTCATCATTTCCGACATCTCGGCGGCGACGTTGACGGGAATGGCTTGCAGCTGCTTCTTGCCGTCGCGATCGAAGCGCCAGACCAGATCGCCGGCGCCGGTGCGCACTTCCAGCACCGCATGCGGGATCGGCGCCTTGCCCTTGTTCGGGAAGGTCGCATAGGCCACCGCATGTTCGAGCACGTTGACCTCGTCGGAGCCGATCGGCATCGACGGCGTATCGGGCAGGGGCGCCTTGATGCCGAACCTGCGCGCCACTTCGGTGATCTTGACGCGGCCGGCCTTGGCCGGATTGGGCGACTTGCCGCCGAGCGCGATCGAGAGCTTCACCGGTATGACGTTGATCGAACGCGTGATTGCCTGCGTCAGCGTCATCGGTCCGGTATAGGAGTGGCTGTAGTTCTGCGGACACCAGTTGCCGATGCAGACCGGGCCGTCGACCACGATCGAGGACGGCTTGTAGCCGTTCATCAGCGCGGTGGCGTAAACGTAGGGTTTGAACGACGAACCGGGTTGGCGCATCGCGTCGGTCGCGCGGTTGAACTGGCTCGCGCCATAGTCGCGTCCGCCGACCATGGCGCGCACGCCGCCATCGAGGTCGGCGACGGCAAGGGCCGCCTGGGTCGCATGATAGTCGCGGCCGAACTGGCGGAGCTGGTTCTCGACGGTTGCTTCCGCGGCGCGCTGAACGGTCATGTCGATCGCGGTGCGGACCACGAAGACGCGCTCGGTGTAGGATTTCGGGAACGTGTCGACCAGCTTGCGCATCTCCTCGAACGCCCAGTCGAGATAGTAGTTCGGCGAATTCTCGTCGCGGCGGTCGACGGCGACAGCCGGATTACGCCGCGCGCCGAACACCTGACCTTCGGTCATGAAGCCGGCATCGACCAGGTTGTCCAGCACCACGTTGGCGCGGGCGCGGGCGGCGGGCAGGTTGATGTGCGGCGCGTATTTGGTCGGCGCCTTGAACAGGCCGGCCAGCATCGCGGATTCGGCAAGCGTGACGTCGCGCGCCGACTTGTTGAAATAGAAATGCGCCGCACCGTCGACGCCGAAGGTGCCGCCGCCCATATAGGCGCGGTCGAGATAGAGTTTCAGGATCTCGTTCTTGGTGAGCCGCGTCTCCAGCCATATCGCAAGGAAGGCTTCCTTCACCTTGCGTTCGATGGTGCGCTCGTTGTTCAGGAACAGGTTCTTCGCCAGCTGCTGGGAGATCGACGAACCACCCTGGCGCACGCCGCCGGCCTGCGCGTTGGTGACGAGGGCGCGCGCGGTGCCGGCGATGTCGATGCCGAAATGGTCGTAGAAGCGGCGGTCTTCGGTGGCGAGTGTCGCCTTGATCAGATTGTCCGGAAAGTCCTCCAGCGGGATCGAGTCGTTGTGCTTGATGCCGCGGTTGCCGATCGGATTGCCGTAGCGGTCGAGGAACGACACCGCGAGGTCGGATTTTTTCAGCCAGTCGTCGTCGGCGGTTTCGCGAAACGCGGGAACCGCGAGCGCCAGCATCAGGATCAGGCCGCCGAGACCGATGGTGGCGGCTTCTGAAGCCGGCTCGATGAACACCCAGCGCTTCCAGCCGCCGACATAGAAGCGGTCCATGAAGGTCGAAAAGCGCTCATAGAGTTCGCGCGCGCCCTTGCCGGACGAGAACAACGTCGAGTCGATGCGCGCGTCGAGGTCCAGCATGACGTGCTGGATCTTTGTCTTCCATCGCGCTGGAATGAACTGGCGCACCGGGGCCCTTGGTCGGTTCGTAGGCGCTCTGCGCACGCTTGGCGCTATCGAGACGTCTTGCTTCGATGTTGCGGCAAACCCAAGGCGCTTTTGCGGCTCGCCAGGCGGCCTTCAAGCACGTTGGGGACTCGCGATTGTTCTATCCGAGCGGGGGCCATAAACCAATGGTCTGGCTCACCATTTTGATGGTCAGGACTAACGCTGCCCCCGGCTTTTTATACCGGCTGGAGCGGTCTCACTTGCAAGGCTGCCACCGCACCTCCTAGAAGGGCGCAAGACCGATCCGATCCGGAAAACCCTGAATTTATGACCGCACCGCCCAAGCCCGTTTCCGGCCAGGAGGGATTCTTCTGGAAAACCAAGACGTTGGAAGAGATGTCCAGCGCCGAATGGGAAAGCCTGTGCGACGGCTGCGCGCGCTGCTGCCTGGAAAAGCTCGAAGACGAGGATACCGGCAAGATCTATTTCACCCACGTCTCCTGCAAGCTGCTCGACTCGGGCTCCTGCGCCTGCAAGGACTACCCGAATCGCTCCGCCCAGGTTCCCGACTGCGTCCGGCTGACCCCGGAAAACGTCCGCACCCTGAACTGGCTGCCGCCGAGCTGCGGCTACAAGCTGGTCGCCGAGGGCCGTGACCTCTACTGGTGGCACCCGCTGCTATCAGGTGATCCCAATACCGTGCATGAGGCCGGCGTTTCCGTGCGCGGGCGGGTGCAGGGAACGGAGAACGAGATTGCCGATGAGGATCTCGAAGATCACATCGTGCAATGGCCGGCGCTGTTGCCGAAGCGGGCGCGGCTCAAAAAACGCCCCGTCACCAAATGACGCACGCGCTGGGGCTTCACAACCCAAGGTCGAAGCGCTAGCATGCGAAGATAGTTTTTCTCTGGATTGCATTTTTAAGTAGTTTAGCGCCTGGAAGTGACCGCATGCCTGATGCGCCGGTCGTCGCTATACCAACGGATCCCGAGGTTGCGCAGCTTGAGCCGACCATGGCGCTTTGCCTGTCAGGCGGCGGCTATCGTGCGATGGTATTTCACATCGGCGTGCTCTGGCGTCTTTATGAAACGGGGTTGTTGCGCGATATCAAACGAATATCGAGCGTCTCGGGTGGCTCGATCACGGCCGGCGTTCTGGCGCTGAAATGGCGTGAGCTCAGTTTCAAGCCGAACTCGGTCAAGACCGATTTCATTCCCAAATTCGTTGCACCGCTGCGCGCCTTCGCCGGTGTAACGATCGATGCGGAATCGGTCATTCTGGGTGCGTTGCTGCCGGGCAGCATCGGCGACCGCATCGCGCGCGCGTATGACGAGCATTTGTTCCACGGCAAAACCCTGCAGGACATGCCGGACGAGCCGCGCTTCGTGATCAATGCGACCAACGTGCAATCCGGCGTGCTCTGGCGCTTCATGAAGCCTTACATGCGGGACTATCGCGTCGGAAAGGTTTCGAAGCCGAAGGTCCCGCTGGCGCACGCGGTGGCGGCGTCCTCGGCATTTCCGCCGGTGCTTTCGCCGTTCGAATTGCGCCTCAAAGAGAGTGATTTCGACAAGAAGAGCGGGCTGGACCTGCAGCGGCCGCCGTTCACGACGCGCGTCGTTCTCAGCGATGGCGGCGTCTACGACAATCTTGGACTGGAGACTGCATGGAAGCGGCATCAGACCGTGTTCGTCAGCGACGCCGGCGGCAAAATCGAAGCCGAAGAAGAACCCGAGACCGACTGGCCGCGGCATTCCTATCGTGTGCTGAATCTGATCGATAGCCAGGTACGCTCCTTGCGCAAGCGCCAGGTGATCGAGTCCTACAAATCGGGTGAACGGAACGGTGCCTATTGGGGCATTCGCACCAACATCGCGGACTACAAACTGGCCGACGCTCTGCCGTGTCCTCACGAGCGTACACTGCAGCTTGCGGAAATACCGACGCGCCTGAAGCGGATGGACGACGAGACGCAGGAGCGCCTGATCAACTGGGGTTATGCCGTGTGCGATGCTGCGATACGCAAGCATGTCGCGGCCAAGCAGCCAAAAGCCGAGTTTCCTTACCCGCAATCGCCGATCTAATGCGAGGCACCGATGGCGAAGAAGCAGACGGCAAGCAATCGAGGCTCGGCACGGAAAGCAATGCCCGAGCAGTTCTCGATTCCTGCCGAACTGGTCGAACACATCCTGCTCGGGCCCACCGATGATCGTCGCGTATTGCAGGACTCACCGTTGTTGGGGGACGTGTGGGCCGCATATGCGCTTGATCCGGGCGTCGTTCAAGATGTCCTCATCACTCCGCACAAGAACACAACGGCCGCCGTGGTGGCCGAGAAAATCCCGCCTGGCCTGAAGCTGCGCGAAAAGGAACGCCAGGCGGAAAAACCGGCACCCTCCGATCGCAAGAAGGAGAGGACCAAGATCGCCTATCTGCAGGGCATCGTGGGCGCCAGATTGTACTTCGACGAGGTGCTGCGAATCCTCGTGCCTTTGACGCAATGGTGGAGTCAACCAAAACTCCAGGAACGCATCTTAAAAATCGACCAGGTCGAGCTGAAGAGGCTGCTTGAGCGCGGCCTCGCTAACTCGGGGGCCATCAATCAGAACGATCCCGAGAACTTCACGTCGCTTGAAAGATATATCGCGCTGGCCGGATTGATTTACTGGGTGGGCAAGCTAGAGCGCCCGAAAATCTCGCGCGCGTCCTCCACGCCGGTCGAGCGGTTGCCGCCGCTCAAGTTCGAGGATGCGTTCAAAAAATATCAACCGTACATTCCTGAAATCATCGCCGGAATGTTCGCGCTCTACGAGATTATTCAAGCAAACCCCGATGCACTGGAATCGACGAAACACGATGAAGCCGAAGAAGCCAGGAGCAAGGGTTACATTTTCCAGGTTTCGCTGAACCGCCCAGCCACGGCGGCGCTTGATCGATCCGTCCCCGCCGTAAAGGCCGATGCTGCAAATACGTTGTTCAAGGTGGATTGCAAGAACATCGTTTGGGCAGTGCTGGATTCCGGCATCGACGCTCAGCACGAAGCTTTCATGGACAACGGCAAATCGCGCATCCGCAAAACGTTCGACTTTACCAGGATCCGCGAGATCGTAAGCGATGACGAGGGTGATGTTGCGGGACCGGAACTCGCGAAGCTCGCGGCTGCCGCCGGCCTCAAGCCGCAAGACGCAAAAAAATATCTGAAGGAAATCGCCGCAGATGCCAGAGAAAAGCGTCCGATCAATTGGGCCACCATCGAGAAATTGATCACGCTGAAAGCGCCGCCACCGCCGCCGAGCCCGCACGGTACCCATGTCGCAGGCATCATCGGCGCCAACGGAAAAAGCAGTGGTCATCCCGACGGCATGTGCCCGGACATCCGGATCTACGATTTCCGTGTGCTCGGCAAGACGCTTGATGATACCGAGTTCGCGATTATTGCGGCTCTGCAATACATTCGCTACGTCAACGAGCGGCATACCTATACGATCATTCACGGCGCCAATCTCAGCCTTTCCATTCCGCACAACGTTCGCAATTTCGCCTGCGGGCACACGCCGGTCTGCAACGAATGTGAGCGGTTGGTGGAGAGCGGGGTGGTGGTGGTCGCTGCAGCGGGCAACCGCGGCTATCAGAAATTCGAACTGACGGACGGCGGCGTGTTCGAAAGCTATGCCGCATTCAGTATCACGGATCCTGGGAACGGAGACAGCGTCATCACGGTGGGATCGACGCATGGAAACTGGCCCCACACCTATGGTGTGAGTTTTTTCTCCAGTCGTGGTCCAACCGGCGACGGCCGCCTCAAGCCGGATCTCGTTGCCCCGGGCGAACGTGTGCAGTCAGCCATTACCGGCGACAACAGCCACAGCGAATGGGGCCCGGATTCGGGTACCAGCATGGCGGCGCCGCATGTTAGCGGGGCGGCCGCGATGCTGCTGGCGCGCTACGAAGAGCTGATCGGACAGCCGCGCCGGGTCAAACGCATTTTGTGCGAAAGCGCGACCGATCTCGGCCGCGAACGAAGTTTTCAGGGGCACGGCATGCTCGACGTCCTGCGAGCCTTTCAGTCCATTTAAGGAGGCATGAATGTTTTTCACGCTGGATGTATTGCGCGCGCGCAAAGGCGATTGCCTGATGCTTCATTATGGCCCGGAGGACGATCCGCGTCTGATCCTGATCGATGGTGGCCCGTCCAACGTCTACAAGCCGCACCTCAAGCCGCGGATCGAACAGGTCCACGAGGCGCGCGGGCTCGACGAGAAGGACCCTCTGCCGGTTGATGTGGTGATGGTGAGCCATGTCGACGACGATCACATCAAGGGAATTCTCGATCTGACCAAGGAGCAACGCGGCAAAAACCCGCCCTTGCGACTGGAGGTAACCAGTCTCTGGCATAACAGTTTCGACGATCTGTTGAATACGAAACCCGGTGAACTGATGGTCGAGACCGCCTCGCTGGGAGGCGGAGCGGCCGGCGGGGGCGGGACTTTCGATTCCGGGACGGTGCTGGCGAGTATCGGGAAATCAGCCTTGGCCGATGACGTCGAGGACGAAGAAAAAATGCATGCGTACGAGGTGCTCTCCAGCATTCCGCAGGGCCGGACGCTGCGCGACGACGCCAAGGCGCTCGGCTGGAAACTGAATCACAAGTTCAAGGGTAAGCTGATCCTTGCAAGCAAGGCCTCGAAGCCCGTCACGCTCGATGGCCTGAAGGTGACGGTGGTTGGGCCGCTGCAGCCGGAATTGCTGGCACTGCAGAAAGAGCACGACAAATGGCTGAAGGCTCAGAAAAAGAAGAAATCATCGGAAGCAGCACTGGCGGCTTTCTCGGATGAATCGATCTCGAATCTGTCCAGCATCGTCGTGCTCGTCGAACTGAAGGGCAAGAGCATCCTGCTGACCGGAGACGCCCGCGGCGACAAGACTCTGGACGGGCTGAAGCTGACCGGTATTCTCGGCAAGAGCGGCAAACGGCACGTGAACATCCTGAAGGTTCCGCACCACGGCAGCGACAACAACATGGAAACGAGCTTTTTCAAGAAGGTGACCGCCGATCACTATGTCTTTTCCGGCGACGGCGAGCATGGCAACCCGGAACGCAATACGCTGCAAATGCTGCTGGACGCGCGCGGCGCCGACACGGACTATACGATTCATCTGACCTATCCCATCGAAGAGATCGACAAGGGGCGCAAGGCCGACTGGAACAAGGAACAGGCCAAGGAAAAGAAGCGAAAGAAGAAAAACCCCAAGGTCGAGGTCAGGGAAAACTGGTCCCCTGCCAAGCACGGCCTGGCTTCCTTCTTCGCGAAGAATCCAAAACTAAAGGTCGAGATCGTCGATGAAAAGAAGCCGCATTTGATCGATTTGCTTGAGCCGTTGACGCTTTAGGCCAGGATTGGAAATCTATCGCGGGCCTTTCGGTTCTGATGCAATCAGAACCGGCGCCTTGTTGATCAAAATCTCGTCCATCGCGCCGCTCCTGCAATGAGAGATGCCGCATATCGCCGGGCTTTTTCGAACGGGTAACCCCGCACGCGATCCCGCCTGAAGGGGATCAGCCCGATAGCCGCCGTTGCGGTAGTAAATGTTACACGCAACAACTACAGCGTCGAGTCTTGCGCCCGTTGCGAGACCGCGCCGGATATGATGGGCAGGCGCAAAAAGCGGCCGAAATCGTAGCGTTTTGCGCCATCCGCCGATCACGTGATAGCGAAGCTGCGCTCGCGGGATGCTCCCATGCGCGCAGGTGCCTGCCGCGAGGGAAGTTTGCGCTCTAAAGTGCAGCTGATATAGCGATTCCATCTCGGCGGCTTTGAGCCGCGAAGAAAAATATTACGTCTCAAATGAACAAGTTCGAACGGCAGCGCGGTCAACCTGCCGACCATGATACGTTAACCGACGAAATTTCGGCTGAAATCTCGCACATCACGACCGAGGTCATCGATGTCAGCGATGCGCCGCCGATTGCGCCGCGCGCGCCGCTGACCCAGGACGAGGTCCGCACCATCCTGATCAGCCTGATGCTGACGATGTTTCTGGCCGCGCTCGACCAGACCATCGTCGCAACGGCGTTGCCGACCATTGGCCGCCAGTTCGGCGACGTTTCCAATCTCTCCTGGGTAATCACGGCCTACCTCCTGGCATCGACCGCGGTGGCGCCGGTGTTCGGCACGCTGAGCGACATCTACGGCCGCCGCGTCATGATCATTGTCGCCCTCAGCCTGTTCATCGCTGGCTCGATCCTGTGCGCATTGGCGCCGAACATGCCGATACTGATCCTCGCGCGCGGCCTGCAGGGCCTCGGCGGCGGCGGCATCATGCCTGTCGTGCAGACGGTGATCTCCGACGTGGTGAGCCCACGCGAACGCGGCCAGTACCAGGCCTATTTCAGCGGTGTGTGGGTCGCCGCCGGGATCGGCGGGCCGGTCGTCGGCGGGGTGTTCGCGGAACATCTGCACTGGTCGATGATCTTCTGGATCAACGTGCCGCTCGCGCTCGGCGCGCTGGCGCTGCTGCTGCCGAAGATGGGCAAGATCCCGGTGTTCCACCGCCGGCGCAAGGTCGACTGGCTCGGCGGCGTCTTGCTCATGGCGGCTGCGGTCGTGTTCATGCTGGTGCTGACCTGGGGCGGCAACCGTTATCTGTGGCTGTCGCCGACCATCATCGCGATGATCGGAGCGTCAGCCGCGCTGGCGTTCAGCTTCGTCTGGCACGCGCGCAAGGCCGACGAGCCGTTCCTGCCGCTGCCGCTGATGGGCGGAACGGTGGTGCCCTATGCGATGGCCGCCGGCGGCTGTGCGCTCGGCGCCATCACCGGCCTGACCGTCAATCTGCCGCTCTATTACGAGGTGGTCTACCACCTCAGCGCCAGCGAGGCGGGCCTCGCGCTCATTCCGCTCGCCGCGATCTCGACCTGTGGCGCCGCCATCGCCGGACGCACCATGGCGCGCGCCAAACACTACAAGCGTGTCGCGATTATCGGAACGTCGATCGCCGCGATCTCCGGGTGCGCACTGGCGCTCACGACGCTGCCGCTTTGGGGATTGCTGGTGCTGCTGTCGATCTTCGCGCTCGGGCTCGGAACGACGTTTCCGGTCAGCGTGGTCTCGCTGCAGAATTCGGTGGCGCGGCCGCAGATCGGCACCGTCACCGGTGCGATGAATTTCTTCCGATCGCTGATGTCGTCGTTCACGGTCGCGGCCTTCACCGCGATCCTGCTGATGGTGCTGGGGGCGGACATTTCGCTGGTTGGCGAGCACCACGGTCCCCTGAATTCGATCCCCGTCGCCGACATGATCACGGCATTCCGCTACGTATTCGGCGCCGCGGCCGCGCTGATGGCCGGCGCCACGATTTGCATGATCCTGATGGAAGAGCGCCCGCTGGCTGGGCCGGGGACGCCGCCGCCGGCGGAGATGGCGGAGTAGGGCGTTCCAGATTCTTGTTTTGACGCGTTTTCTTCGCGCGAACCTGTGCCACTTCGCTCGAAAACGTTTTAGCCCGCCTGTGCCAGCCGCGTATCGATTTCGTCCCGGAGCAGGGCAAAGTCGATCGGCTTGGTGAGCAGACCTATCGCGCCGCCGGCGATCGCCTTGCGCCTGGTCTCCGCATCGCCATAGGCGGTGATCATGATGACGGGAACGTCGGGCCGGATCTCCTTGACCCTGGGCAGCATCTCGATCCCGGTCATCCCGGGCATGTTGATATCCGACAGGATCAGGATCAGCGAATGCTCGATGGTGGAACCGATGCGGGCGAGCGCATCGGCCGCGGAGCCGGCGAAATCCATCACAAAGCGTTGCGCGCGCAAATCCTTGCGGAATTGCTGGCGAAACAGCGCCTCGATGTCGGGCTCGTCATCGACCACAAGCACCAGAACACTCACGTCGAACCTCGGGTCTTGTTGAGAGGATTGCTGGTCCTCGGCAGAACAATGCGAAACTCGGTAAACTGACCGGGCTCGGTATCGACGTCGATGGTGCCACCATGCTGTTTCACGATGATGTCGTGGCTCATCGACAGGCCAAGCCCGGTGCCTTCGCCCGCGGGTTTTGTGGTGAAGAACGGGTTGAACATCTTGTCCTTTACCTCGGACGGGATGCCTATCCCGTTGTCGCGGATGCGAATCTCGACGGCGTCGCCGAGATCGCGGGTGGCGGCGATCAGCACGGGATCGAACCCGGGCTGGCCGGCCTCGATCCGGCGCCGGTTCACGGCATAGAAGCCGTTCGAGATCAGGTTCAGGAACACGCGGGTGATTTCCTGCGGAAATACCTCGACCATGCCGGCATTGGCGTCGAAGTCGCGCTGCAGTGTGACGTTGAAGTCGGCTCGTTCGGCGCGGGCGCCGTGATAGGCGAGGTTGAGGCTCTCGTCGATCAGCGCGTTGATGTCGGCGGGCCGGTGATCGCCACCTCCCTCGCGCGAATGCAACAGCATGTTCTTGACGATGGAATCGGCGCGCTTGCCGTGCTGGACCACCCTTTGCAGATTGTCCTTGAGCAGGCCGGTCAGTTCATCGACCTCTTCGCGGATCTTGTCGCTGATCTCGGCAGGCTTGAGCACGTCGTTCAGTTCGTCGGTCAGTTCCGCCGAAAGGGCGGCGAAGTTATTGACGAAGTTGAGCGGGTTCTTGATCTCATGCGCAATGCCCGCGGTGAGCTGGCCGAGCGAAGCCAGCTTTTCGGTCTGGATCAGCCGGTCCTGCGCGGTGCGTAGATCGTCGAGCGAAGCAGCCAGTTCCTTGGTGCGAGCCTGAACCTCGTCGAACAACCGCACGTTCTCGATCGCGATCACGGCCTGGTCGGCAAAAGTCTGCACCAGTTCGATCTGACGTGCGGTAAACGGCTTAACCTCCGATCGCGTCAGCGCGAACACTCCGATGGGCACGCCCTCTCTTAGCAAGGGAACGCAGAGGATGGTTCGATAGCCTCCCAGCCTTTGATATTGGCTGGCGCCATATTCGGGGTCGGCAAGCACGTCGGCAACGTGAAACGTTTTGCCTTCGAGCGCCACACGGGAAGTCACGGCGTAGCGCCCCGGCTTGAACGGATTGGCCTTTGCGAAAATTTCGAGCTCGGGCGGGTTGCCGAAATTGGCCGACCACCGATAGAGATCGCCGTCGCGCTTGAAGATGACGCCCTTGTCGGCGTCGCACAGACGTGCGGCAGATTCAACCAGCGTGTCGAGGACCGTCTGCAAATCGAACGCCGAGCGACTGATGACCTTGAGAACATCTGATGTCGCAGTCTGCTGTTGCAGGGCTTCCGAGAGATCGCGGGTGCGCTGCTGCACCTCTTCAAACAGCCGCACGTTGCCAATAGCGATCACGGCCTGATTGGCAAAGGTCTGCAGCAGCGCGATCTGCTTGTCGTTGAACGGCTGCACTTCGGTGCGCCGAAGCAGGATGGCGCCGATGCTTTCGTTCTCGCGCAGCATCGGCGCACACAAGATGCTGCGAATGCCCAGGCTTCGCGACAATTCCCGCGCTTCCGGAAATTCCGCGCCTTCCTCCGAAAATACGTCCTGCACATGTACCGGCATCCTGTCGACAACCGATCGTCCGGCGACATAGTCGCGGTTGATGGCGCGCTTCTCGCCGAAGACCACGGGTATCGGGCCATGATGCGCTTCGTAGCTAAGCTGATCGCCTTCCTTCAGGTAAACGATGGCATCATTGGCGTCGCAAAGCTCGCAGGCACTCTCCACGATGGCTGCAAGGACGGGAGCGACGTCGGTCGGCGAGGAGGCAATCACCCTCAGAATGTTGCCGCTTCCGGTCTGGTACGTCAGCGCTTCGGAGAGATCGCGGGTTTTGGCTTCCACCTCTTCGAACAGGCGGACGTTCTCGATCGCGATCACGGCCTGGTCGGCAAAGGTCCGAACCAACTCAATCTGCCGGTCGGTAAAGGGCTCCACCCGCTGCCGTCCCAGAATGATGCTGCCGACCACGACCCCCTCGCGCAGCAGAGGCACGCCGAGCATGCTGTGAATCTTTTGAAGCACCACCGTCTCGCGCATGGTGTATTCCGGGTCGGCAGCGATGTCGGCGATGTGGACGACCTGTCTGTCGATCGCGACCCGCCCCGCAACGCTCCCGCGCCCTGCGGGTAATGCGCGACCTCGCATGAACGCGTCATACTCCGGCGAGAAGGAAAAGGTTGCGGCCACCCGGAAAGTGTCGACGTCGCGATTGGCGATCAGCCCGGCATCGGCCTCGCACAGTCGGGTGGCGGATTCGGTAAGCGTATCCAGCACCGTCTGCAGATCGAAGGCCGAGCGGCTGATCACCTTGAGTACGTCGGCGGTCGCAGTCTGCTGCTGCAGGGATTCGCTCAAATCTTCCGTGCGCTGCTTGACCTCATTGAACAGGCGGACATTCTCGATCGCGATCACCGCCTGGTCGGCAAATGTCTTGAGAAGGTCGATCTGATTGTCGGCGAACCGTCCCGGTTCCGCGCGCGAAACGCCAATGGTGCCGATCGCAACGCCTTCGCGCAGCATCGGAACGGAGATGATGCTTCGGTAACCCCGGGCGCGCGCCGTTTCCTTGACGGCTTCGGACACATCCGGTTCGGTTTCGATATCGGAGCGGAACGCGATCCTCCCGGTCAGCGCCACCCGGCTGTGCATTCCGGAGGAAGCAAGCGGGGTCGGGAACGAACTCTGTATCGCCTCATCGCCGGCATGGCTTCCGGCGGTGTGGGCCGCCAGATCAAGCTGGTCGCCGACGACGCGGGTGACCAGCGCCGTCTGGCCGCCGAGCAGCCGCTTGGCACTTTCGGCGATGGCGTCGAACACCGGCTGTACGTCGGTCGGCGATCCGGCGATGACGTTGAGGATCTCCGCCGTCGCGGTCTGCCGCTCCAGCGCTTCCCGCGTCTCGTTGAACAGCCGCGCGTTCTGGATCGCGATGACAGCCTGGTCGGCGAAGCTGCGCAGCAGGCTGCATTCCTTTTCGCTGAACGGCTTCATCGAAGTGCGGCCTACGAAGATCGAGCCAATGGCACGGTCCTCCCACAGCATGGGCGCGAGCGCCATCGAATAGTTCGTGCCGATACGGCGAGCGATCTCGCGCAGCGGCGAAGGCACGTCGGGATCGTTGAATACGTCGGCGTAATGGATCAGGCGGCGCTCGCGGAAGGCTACCTCGCTCGCGGTACCCTCCAGCGGCACCGGGTACAGCGCGCGCACGCGCTCGGCGTTGACGCCGTGGGCCGCGCCGATATGGAGCAGTCCATCGTCGCCTGCGAGGTAGATGAACCGGTCATCGCCGCCAAACAGATGCGCGATGCTGCGCAAGATCTCGTCGAATACGGGCTGGGCATCGGCGACCGAGCTGCTGACGACCCGGAGGATGTCCGCAGACGCCTTTTGCTGTTCCAGCGCCTCCCGCGTCTCGTTGAACAGTCGCACATTTTCCATCGCGATCACCGACTGCGCGGCGAACATTTGCAGCAGCCGGACGTGCGGCTCGTCGAACGAGCCGGGTGCCCGGCGCGTGACCGTGATGATGCCGACGGCCTTGCCCTCGTTCATGAGCGGCGCGAACAGCATGCTGCGATAGCCCCGTGCACGCGCGATGTCGCGTGCGGCCGGCTCGAGTTCGGTATCGACGAGTTCCGCCGGCGCGCCGTCGCGGACCAGCTGGTAGGGCGGGAAGCTGCCAAGCGGCATCGGGAACGAGGATTGTAGCACCGCGTCGCCCGCGGGGTCTGTCGGAGTGAACGCGGACAGATGGATCTGGTCGTCGACGTAGCGAAACATCGCGGTGGAAAATCCGCCGATCAGCCGGTTCGCGCTGGTCACGACGGCCTCGAACACCGGCTGCACGTCCGACGGCGAGCCGGCGATCACCTTGAGGACATCAGCCGTCGCGGTCTGTCGCTCCAGTGCCTGCCTGGTTTCGTTGAACAGGCGTGCGTTCTCGATCGCGATCACCGCCTGGTCGGCGAATGTCTGCAGCAATTGCACGTGGTCGGCGGCAAAGGCGCCCGGCTCCGCGCGGGTCACGCTGATCATGCCGACCGGCACCCCCTGGTTCATCAGGGGTGTGAACAATACACTGCGGAAGCCGCGCAGCCGCGCCAGATCCCGGTTCAACTTCGGGACGTGCGCGGCTTCGCTGTCGGGAAACTGAACGGTCTCGCCATTGCGCACCAGCGCGAAGGTCGGGAATTCCGAGATCGATCTCGGAAAAGAGGCCTTCAGGCCTTCATCGGCGGCGGGGCTGGTCGGCGTGTACGCCACCAGATGCAGTTCGTCGCCGAGAAAGCGCAGCACCGTGGCGGAGAACCCGCCGAGCAATCGCTTGGCGCTGGCAGCGATGGCTTCGAACACCGGCTGCGCGTCGGAGGGAGAGGCGGCAATGACCTTGAGGATTTCGGCCGTGGCTGTCTGTCGCTCCAGCGCTTCCCTTGTCTCATTAAACAGCCGCGAATTCTCGATCGCGATGGCGGCCTGGTCGGCAAAACTTTGCTGAAGCGCGAGCTCATCCTCGGTGAACGGCGCAAGCTGATCGCGGTAAACGATCAGCGCGCCGATCGCTTTGCCCTCGCACCGCAACGGTGACCCGGACATCGAGCGCGTACCGGCCTCGCGAACATATGGCAATCCCGGCCAATCGGCGATTTCAGGGTCGACATTGTCGACATCGGGAACGTGAACCTGGCGGTTCTCGCCCACGATGGTTCCGGGCATATTGCGGCCGCCGATCTTGAGCTGCGTTTCCGGAACGCCGGCGCCGACGCGCTTCGAGCTTTCCCCGAATCGGATGATGTTGGCCCAGCCGTCGCCCTCGGCAATATGGATGGTGGCGCTGGGCGCATCGAACAGGCGGGCGCAGGTTTCGGCGATCTGGTGCAGCGCGTGTTCGGCATCGCCCGATACGCTGGCAATGGTTCGCAGGATATCGGCGCTGGCGTTCTGGCGCTCGCGGGCGATGCTCAGTTCATGGATCAGCCGGCCGTTTTCCGCGTCCGTCGCTGCCTGACGGGCGATATCAGCGTCGTGGGCGGCGAAGCTGGATTCGAGCCTCTGCTCGAGCTCGGCAACCAGTCTGTAGAGATCGGCCACGGCGTCCGGGGGGAGCGCGGTCATTCACTCAATCCATTTCACGGCAAGCCATTTCAGAGCAAGCCATTTCAGAGCAAGCCATTTCAGAGCAAGCCATTTCAGAGCAAGCCTTGCAGGCCGATGGCGCCAAGCCATCAGCGCTCGCACCAATGTGGCAGATAATTTCATTCCAGGCGTGGCCAGGCCAGCGCCATCCCGGCCTTTTCTTAAGGCCGGGGTGGCAAAATGTGAAGCAGGCTAATCGGTTATCGGCCGAGTCTGTGATCAGGTTCCGGGCCGGGAGACCTCGGTCTCCTTGCTGGTGATGAATTCCAGCAGCACCGGGGTGCCTTCCTTGGTCTTGGCGATGCCGCGCTGGATCGCGGGAATGATGTCTTCCGGCTTGGTCACCCGTTCGCCATAGCCCCCGAAGGCGCGCGCCATCGCGGCGTAGTCGCCGGAAATGTCAGTCGAGCGGTATTTCTCGGTCGAGATCGGCATCACCTTCAGCTCGATCGCCATGGAAAAATTGTTCAACAGGATCGACATGATCGGAATCCGCTCGCGCACGGCGGTCTCGAAATCCATGCCGGTGAAGCCGATCGCGGCATCGCCCCAGACATTGATGCAGAGCTTGTCGGGCTTTGCGAGTTTGGCGCCCATGGCGAGCCCAAGCCCGTAGCCGAGCTGGGTGGTCTTGCCCCAGCCGATATAGGACAACGGCTCCACCGATTTCCAGAACGGCGAGAGCTGGTCGCGCGGACTGCCGGCATCATGGGTGATGATGGTGTTCTTGATGTCGACGGTGTGCTGCAGGTCCCACAAGACGCGGTAGGGACTGAGCGGCGCCTCGTTGTGGGTGAGCTTTGGCATCCATTTCGCCAGCCATTCCTTGTGCGAGGCCGCGATCTCGGCGGCGACAGAGGATGCGTCACGATCGCTGGTGACACTCTTGCCGATTTCCTCCAGCAACGCATCGAGCACCAGGCCGGCATCGCCGACCAGGCCGATCCTGGCCTCGACATCCTTGTTGAGATGGTTGGGGTCCAGCGTCGAATGAATGATGGTCTTGCCCTTCGGCATCGCGATGCCGAACGAGGTTTCGGTGAACGAGCAGCCGATGCCGAAGATCACGTCGGCCTCGCCGAGGAATTTTGGCACCGCGCGGGGCACGGCAAGGCCGCCCGAGCCCAGCGACAGCGGATGCGTCTCCGGAAACGACGATTTTCCGCCAAGGCTCGTGGTGACGGGGATCGCGAGGCGCTCGGCCAGCCGCTTCAGTTGCGGCCAGGCCCTGGCGTAGTGCACGCCCTGGCCGGCGTAGATCACCGGCCGCTTGGCGCCGACCAATAGTGCGGCCGCTTCCTTGATGTGGACGGGGTCGGCGCCGTAACGCGTACGCAGCACCGGCGTGTAGTTCAGCGGCTCCGGCACGTCTTCGTTCCACATGTCGGCCGGGATTTCGACGATGACAGGCCCACCGCGGCCGTTCTTCAGCTTGGTAAAGGCGCGGCGAAAGATGTTGCAGACTTCAGCCGCGATATTGATCGGCTCGGAGGATTTTGAGAACGCCCGCATCGCCTGGCTGGAGTTGAAGTTTGGGTCGATATTGGCGAGCCGCCGCGCATAACCCATCGGCAGCACCAGCACCGGGACGGATTCGCCGTAACACTGCGCCACACCGCCCATGGCGTTTTCGGCGCCGGGGCCGTGCTGCATGCAGAACGCGCCGATCGAATGGCCCGAGGTGACCCGGGATATCGCATCCGCCATATGGACTCCGATGCGCTCCTGGCGCACCATCACGGGGCGGATATCGGCATTGGCGGCATATTCGATGAGATGATTGACGGGATAGCCGCAGAGGATCTCGATCCCCTCGCGCTTCATGATTTCTGCAATCGCGGCGCCGAGCTTCATGACGGTCTCCCCCTTGTGTGCAGGCCGGTTCGTTCGGCCGATTTCTCACAGTTGGAACAGGAATTTTCCTCACGGTAAAGC
Source organism: Bradyrhizobium sp. AUGA SZCCT0169 (assembly GCF_018130085.1). Lineage (NCBI taxonomy): Bacteria > Pseudomonadati > Pseudomonadota > Alphaproteobacteria > Hyphomicrobiales > Nitrobacteraceae > Bradyrhizobium > Bradyrhizobium sp. AUGA SZCCT0169. The sequence goes on from NZ_JAFCMC010000002.1 coordinate 287,626, forward strand.
GCGGGCGGCGCCTGCTACGGGAAGTGCTGATATGCGTTTGCCGCCGGACCGCTTGCTACAGACCAATACCGGCGTCAAACCGATGAGTCCGAGGTCCAGCGGTTCCCACTCGATCAGAAACGTGTCGGGCGCTCTTCGCCGCGGCGGCCTCGAAGCCGGCCGCGCCTACGGGCGAGAGGAGGGCGACTATCTCGCCTCGTTGCGGCGATGGTTGAACATCGCCGCCATCAGGCCGAGGACATACGCGGTCAGACGGCGATCGTTGCCGGATCGCACCTCGGCGGTGCGCTGCTCTTCCAACTCATCGTTCAAGAGGCCGATGTAGTTTTTTCCTGGTTCACGCTTCTGCGTGGACATGTGCGCTCGCTCCGGAAGACGCCGATCCGCCGACCATGGCCGGCGCGGCACAATTCAGAGTAAATTTTTGGTACCGTAGGAATACCGGTGCAGTCAGGGCTCCGGCTTAATCAGTCGTTCATCCTGTTCGTCAAAACGCCGTCAATCATTCCAATCTAGGGTTCCATTTGGAGCGTGGCGCGGGAAGAATTCCGGCGGCGTCGACAGGAGTTTTTTATGCGTCGATTGTTGAAGAATTTTTTCCAGGATCAGTCCGGCGCGACCGCGATCGAGTATTGCCTCATTGCGATGGGCATCAGCATCGTGATCGTCGGTGCCGTCAACGGCGTCGGCACTGCGCTCAGCACCAAGTTCGGCACCGTCAGCACATCGCTCAAATAGAACGGGCCGGCAGCGCGCACCATGCAAGAGCTGCTGTTCGGGACCTGGGGTCCACCGATCGCCAGCTTCGGCTGGCAGGTCATCGCCTACAGTCTGCAACATCCGTGGCGCGTATTCGCCGCCATACTGGTTGTGCTCCTGCTCACGGATATCATGTTCCGGAGCAGGCCGTCCGGCGACGGCATTGACGGCTTTGATTTTGGCGGAGGAGATGGCGACGGCGGGGACTAGCGCCGTATGGCGGCGTTACCGGTCGTTTTCATCCGCATATAGCGCCCGCATCATGGCGATCCGCGCGAACATCAGCCAGCCCCCGCCGGTCTCTGCGGCATTGATCAAATGCTCGACCGCGGTTTGCCAGCGCACTTCCTGCTGTTCGGCTTTTGGCAGTTTCATGACGTAGTCGGCGGCGTGCTGCAGCGTCGTGAGCGTGCGGCCGCCGCGCAGCACGATCGGCTTATCGAACGGCGCCGACCACGGCATCGCGCGTTACCGGCCGAATGCCTGCGCGATCAACTGGCCTTCTTGGTGCGGGCGGAAGTGCGAACCGGCTTCTCGGCCTTCTTCGGCGCTTCCTTGACCGTCTCCTTGGCGGCGCGCTTGCCGCTGCCTGAGATCGGCAGCAGCATTTCGCGCTGGCCAGCGGCCGCCTTGCGCGGCTTCTTGCCTTTGGCTTTGCCGTTTTCCTTGCCGCTTTCCTTGGCTGCGGCAGGAGCGGCCTGTTTCTCGTTGGCGAGGCTGCGTTTCAGCGCGTCCATCAGATTGATGACGTTGCCGCCGGTCTTCGGTGCTGCCTTCGGCGATGTCTTCAGGCCGTTGCGCTTCTGGTTGATCAGGTCGATCAGCGCCTGCTCGTAGCGATCCTCGAACTGCTCGGGTTCGAACGATCCGGATTTTTGCTCGACGATGTGCTTGGCCAGATCCAGCATATCCTTGGTGATCTTCACGTCCTGGATGTCGTCGAAATATTCCTTCTCGCTGCGGACCTCATAGGGGTAGCGCAGCAGGGTTCCCATCAGGCCGTTGTCGAGCGGCTCCAGTGCGATGATGTGTTCACGGTTGGTCAGCACCACGCGGCCGATCGCGACTTTGTCCATGCTGCGGATGGTTTCGCGGATCACCGCGAACGCGTCGTGGCCGACCTTGCCGTCCGGCACGAGATAATAGGGACGGATCACGTAGCGGCTGTCGATATCCGCTCGCGGTACGAACTCATCAATCTCGATGGTGCGGGTCGATTCCAGCGCGAGATCGTCAAGCTCGTCCTTCGACACCTCGATATAGGTGTCGGTGTCGATCTTGTAGCCCTTCATGATGTCTTCGTTGGCGACTTCCTCGCCGGTGTCGGCATCGACCTTGGCATATTTGATGCGATGGCCGGTCTTGCGGTTGATCTGGTTGAACGAGACCTTCTCGGTATCCGAGGTCGCCGGATACAGGGCGACCGGGCAGGTCACGAGGGAAAGGCGCAAGAAGCCCTTCCAGTTGGCGCGGGGGGCCATGGGAAACTCCGAACAGACGCAACAGACGACCGTGAAGAATACCATCGGTAGACCCGGTTTCAAACACGGCGGGGGAGGGAATCTGCCAACGGCGTTAACCGAGACCGAGCGATATGTTCCGGCGTTCGACTGCGACCTGTTACGACCTGACTGCAAAATGCCCTCTGAGAAGCCCCGGAACATCATTTGTCATCATGCGTTGCTTTTGACAGGTGGTGTCGAAGCAATAGCTGGCATTACAGGCACTTAGGCAAATGAGGTCCCCCATGGCAACGCGTCGACATGGCCAGATTATCGAAACTCCGACCGAGGCACGTCAGGCCGAACCCGGCCCATCGGTGCTGGCGCTCCTGACCGTCTCGACTGGACTGGCGATCCTGATCCTGGGCGTGGTCTGGTTCGTGTTCTTCCGGACGTAAGGGACGGAGCAAAATACAGTCGCCGGCAGCCCGGCCGGACAATGCAAGCCGGTTGCCGGTGGCGTGCGGTTGGAATAGCACCGTGGAGTCCCCTAGCCGGAAATGCGTACGCGGATGAGCTTCACCTACGTCATTCCGGATATACATGGTCGCGATGATCTTCTGAGCCGCGCGCTTTTGGAGATCGACGCGCATGCGTCCGGCAAAGCCGGCGTCATCGTCACCATCGGCGACTACGTCAACAAGGGCCCGCAGAGCAGGCAGGTGATCGACCGGCTGCTGCCAGGTATCGGCGGCGGCTGGCGCTTTGTTGCGTTGAAGGGCAATCACGACGCGATGATGGTCGAAGGGCTGCGCGATCCGGCGAAACAGGCTTTTTGGCTGGAGCGGGGCGGCGATGCGGCGCTGGCGTCCTATGGCGGCGATCCCGCCGCGGTGCCGCAGGCCCATATCGCGTGGCTCGATCAATTGCGGCTGCTGTATGTCGATGCGCACCGCCTCTATGTGCACGCGGGCGTCGAGGCAGGGACGCCGCTGGAGAAGCAGAGCGAAAAGACCCTGTTATGGAAACGCTACCCGAAGGACGATTCGAGCGGGTTCGGCGAGCTCCACGTCGTGCACGGCCATGACAATGATCCCGACGGCCCGCTGTTGTACGAGGGCCGCACCAATCTCGATACCGCCGCCTGGAAAACCGGGCGGCTGACGGTTGGCGTGTTCGACGATGGCCGGCCGGGCGGCCCGGTCAATTTGATCGTGGTCCGCGGGGCAGACGGCCGTTAGCCGCGCTTTTTGGGCGCTTTGGGCCTCCGATTCGGCAGGCTAGAGCGTTTTCAAGCGAAGTGGACACCGGTTCGCGTGAAGAAGACGCGTCAAAACGAAGATCTAGAGCCCCGTTTCGATTCCATCGGAACGGGGTTTTAGGTGGTGCCTGCGACTGAGGGCCGCGCCGTTGCGGGCCGTCATGACGAAAAAGTAACATGGCGCCGAGTGCCTGTTCATTGGCCGTTCACGCCGATGAGCCTCATCTTGTGGCAGGTTTCGTGAAGCACACCATTGGAGGCCAGCGTGCGCCTGCTTGTCGTCGAGGATGACCCCGATCTCAACCGTCAGCTGACGACGGCGCTGACGGATGCCGGTTATGTGGTCGATCGCGCGTTCGACGGCGAGGAGGGGCACTACCTCGGTGACAGTGAACCCTATGACGCCGTCGTTCTCGACATCGGCCTGCCGAAGATGGACGGCATCTCGGTGCTGGAGTCCTGGCGCCGCAACGGACGGGCGATGCCGGTGTTGATCCTCACCGCCCGCGACCGCTGGAGCGACAAGGTGCAGGGCTTCGACGCCGGCGCCGACGACTATGTCGCAAAGCCGTTTCACCTCGAAGAAGTGCTGGCGCGGATCCGCGCACTGCTCCGCCGTTCGACCGGTCACGCCCAGTCGGAACTGACCTGCGGCCCGGTTTCGCTGGACACCCGCACCGGCCGGGTCAGCGTGTCAGGCAATCCGATCAAGATGACGTCGCACGAATACCGCCTGCTCGCCTATCTCATGCATCATACCGGACGCGTGGTGTCGCGCACCGAACTGGTCGAACATCTCTATGACCAGGATTTTGACCGCGATTCCAACACCATCGAAGTGTTCGTCGGCCGGATCCGCAAGAAGCTCGACGTCGATATCATCCAGACCGTGCGCGGGCTCGGCTATCTCCTGACGCCGCCGGCCCCGGGTACGTGACCAGAGCGTTTTCCAGCGAAGTGGCGCCCGGTTCGCATAGCAATCAAGTTTACGCAGATTGCGTAGACTTATCTGCGGTAGAAAACGCGTCAAAACAAGAATCTAGAGCCCCGTTCCGATGCAATCGGAACGGAAAGGTCTCTGCCGGTCCCTGATTAAAGGCGTTGACGAAGCAACTCGCTTACTTCTTTGTTTGAGCATGTTTTTGTCTGAAAACCGGCCGCCACTTTTCCGGATCGCGTCCTGATGCGCGGCTCGTCGCTCGCCACACGGTTGTTCCTGTCGGCGACCGCGTGGGTGGTGGTGATCCTTGTCATCACCGGGTTCGTGCTGTCGTCGGTCTATCGCGATGCCACCGAGCGCGCTTTCGATCGCCGCCTCAATCTTTATCTGCGCACCCTGATCGCCGAGGTCGCAACCCCGGACGAGCCGCCCGACCACCCGTTCCAGTCGCTTGGCGAGCCGTTGTTCGAGCTGCCGCTGTCGGGGTGGTACTGGCAGGTCGTGCGCACCGACGGCGACAAGCCCGAAGCGCGGGTGTCGCGTTCGCTGTGGGACAAGAAGCTGCCGAAACTCGAGGAGCACGGCGCTGAATTGACCGCGGCGGGCATCCGTCTCGGCTATGTCGACGGTCCCGAGGGGCAAACTTTGCGGATGGTGGAGCGGCCGGTCGACCTCGGCGCGGACGGCAAATTCCTGATCGGCGTCGCCGGCGATGCCGCCGAGATCTTCGACGAGACGCGCAGCTTCGACTATTACCTCGGCGGCACTTTTGCGGCGCTCGGCATCGTGCTGCTGCTGACCACGATCTTCCAGGTCCGCTTCGGACTTGCGCCGCTCAAGCGCATCTCGGAATCGATCGCCGATATCCGTTCCGGCCGTGCCGAACGGCTGGAGGGCGAGTTCCCGGTCGAGATCGCTCCGCTGGCGCGCGAGACCAATGCGCTGATCGACGCCAACCGAGAAATCGTCGAGCGCGCCCGCACCCATGTCGGCAATCTCGCCCACGCCATCAAGACGCCGCTCTCCGTGATCGTCAACGAGGCCGCCGCGCACCCCGTCGATGCCTTTGCCAGCAAGGTGCTGGAGCAGGCCGACGTGATGCGCGATCAGGTGGCCCACCACCTGGAGCGCGCGCGCATCGCCGCGCGCGTCACCGTGGTCGGCACCGTCACCGAGGTCGCGCCCGCGATGGAGGCATTGCGGCGGACCATGGAAAAGATCCACCGGGATCGGGCCATCGCGATCAATCTGAAAGCCGATCCTCGCGCGAAGTTTCGCGGCGAACGCCAGGACCTCGAGGAGATGGCGGGCAACCTGGTCGACAACGCCTGCAAATGGACCGCCACCCAGGTCCTGATCGAGGTGCTGGTCGAGCCGGCGGCGGAGTCAAGCGCCGGGCCGCGGCTGCGGATCATCGTCGATGATGACGGCCGCGGGCTGTCGGCCGACGAGCGCGCGCAGGTCTCGCGGCGCGGACAGCGGCTGGACGAATCCAAGCCGGGCTCTGGTCTCGGGCTCTCGATCGTGGTCGATCTTGCGGCCCTCTATGGCGGCAGCCTTGCGCTCGGTGATGCCCCGATCGGCGGGTTGCGGGCTGAGCTGGTGCTGCCGGGGGTTTGAGCGGAAAGCGATTGAATCCGGTCCGGGACCCGGCCATGCCGCCCTTGATTTCATCATTCCTAAACGACTTCTTAACGCGCGCACTTTTATGATGGCGGTTGGACGCGCTTTGCCGTCCGGACGACACACGCATATCCACACCGGGCGCATGAGCCAGACATCGACCGAGCGGCTGAGGGACTATCTCGCCCAGCTCCCGCCTCAGGCGCAGGCGCTGCTGATGCGCTCGTTCGAGCGCGCGATCGAGCGCGGCGAGGAAGTCGCGGTCGCCACCCTCGTGCTCGAACAATTGCGCAAGGTGGTGCGCGGAACCGAGGAAGACGACGAAGTGCGGCCGCGGACCGATGATCCGGCGCGCCTGCTGTTTCGCCCGATCGAGCCGTTTCTGGTCGAAAGCAATTTCCCGATGCGGCAGGGCCAGATCCGCCGCACCTCGCTGCTGCCGGTCTGGCAATGGCTGGCCCGGGACGGCGCGCCGGAGCAGGCGCGGGCCTTCGAAGCCGCGCTGGCCGAGATCAGGCAGAGCGGTTCGACCGCTGGCCTCGAATCCGAGACGCGCAAGTTCCAGCTCGCCGCCGCGGAAGCGATCGCCAAGGTCGCGGCGCCGGTGCAGGGCGACGACAGGCAGCGTTCGCTCGCGCGTATCGGCCCGCCCAACGTCGTCGAGGACTTCCTGTCGATCGGGTCGGTCTTGCGCGCGCGCGAGGCGATGGACACGCTGGGCAGCCGGCTTGCCAGCCAGTTGCGGGCGTTGTCGGAATCCCAGATCGCGTCGGTGACCTCGGCGCTCAATGTTCCCTCGCTGCAGACGCCGCAACTCCTGCCGTTCGCGCTGTCGCTGATCATGCAGCGGCTGGCGGCGCCGTGGCAGATCATCCGCCTCGCGATCAAGATGGCGGCTTCCGACGATGAAATTCGTGTCGCCGCGACGCCGTACGGCATCGCCGTCACGCTCGCGCTGCACGATCTGTCCTTTCTCGCGGCCTGCCTGCGCACCGACATCAGGCGCGGCCAGTTCGACAATGTCAGCGAGCAGCTGAAGACGCTGCATGACGGCGTGCGCGGCCTGCGCACGGAGCTCGACCTGCGCAACGATTCCACGTGGGGCAAGCAGCTGACCTCGATCCGCGCCGACATTTCCAATTCGCTGCAGTCGGAAATCGACAGCGTGCCCGGCCGGGTCCGGCGCATCCTGCGCCAGCGCGCCGACAAGGACATTTCGTCGGCTCCCAAAATCGACGCCACGGACGTCGAGGAAACCGCGGCCCTGATCGATTTCGTCGCGGTTTGCCGCACCTATGCCAGCGAACTTGCGATCAACGAGGTCACGTTGCGGACCTATTCCGACCTGCAGCATTATGTCGAGCACTCGACCGAGGCGCTGGTGCAGGCGCTGCGCGGCGGCGACACCAAGGCGCGCGCCTACCGGCAAATGCAGGCCAAGGCGGCGATCCGCTTCTGCGAAGTCCTGTTCGGCCATGATTATGCGTCGCTGATGAGCAGGGCGGCCGAAAATGCCGTCACGGGCGAGCGCAAATCCGCCGAGCGCAAGTCCACCCGCAACGGATAGGACGGCCGGGTCGCCGGTTTTTGAGCCCCAAAGCGGACATCCGCACCTCCTCAAATGCTATCGTCCGATTTCAGCGGATATTCACGATTGCTGGTCCTAGGTTTAGGAATGTTGCTCCGACAGCACGGTGGACTTAGTTGGTGTGATTAGAAGGAATGGATGAATGATGCTCCGAAGCGTCCTGATCGTTCTAGTCATCACTGTCGCGCACAGTGCCTGCACGGCGGCTGATGAGTATGACCCCCAACCCGATGGGCGCGAGCCAAAACCAGTCTATTCGGTCTCCAGTTGGCCGCAGGACCTGGCATCGGTGCCGTGTTCGGCCTGGAAGAAAGACAATCTGGGAGCTTGGGCGCTGAAAGGGACGTTAAATTGGGAAAGCGGTGACTTGCGCATTTGGAGCCCGACCTATCAATCGACCACTGCAGAAGGCGTAATCGTCGAACAGAAGTGCGCACCAACAAAGTAGCGCCAACAAAGTAAGCCCGCTTCTGCACCCTCACACCTTGCGGCGATCCTTGTTGGCGCGCAAGAATTCGGCGAACGCCTTCAGCGTCACATCCGACACGTGATGTTCGATGCCCTCGGCATCGCCCTCGGCCGCCTCCTGGGGAACGCCCAGCGCCAGCAGGACATCCACGACAAGGCGGTGACGCGTGCGGACGCGCTTGGCGAGCGTCTCGCCCTTCTCGGTCAGGAAAACCCCGCGATAGGGCCGGGCGGTAACGAGGTCTTCCCGCTTTAGTCGCGCGATGGTGTCGATGGCCGTCGGGTGCGACACGCCCAGCCGGCGCGCGATGTCGGTCGGGCGCGCCTCGCCGGTCGTGCCTAACAGGTCGGAGATCAGTTCGACATAATCTTCCAGGACCGCGGTCGAGCGCGCCGAGCGCGCTTTTACAAAGCGGCGCGCCTGCGTTTGCTCCGTGGGGAGCGGCTGCATCGATTTGGCCCGGTCTGTCGAGGGCTTGCGCAACACGGCACCTTTCCAGGCGAATCCATCGAGAGGAGGCCGACCATGGCGTGCTGCCGAGCACATTGCAAGTTGGCGGCATGTCGCGAATCCGCAACAGGCCGGCGCACGCTTGCGACGACCGGGCGCAGCGTCTTGACAGTTAATGGGGCAACATTAACATGTAGCCTTACCTACGTTTTAAGGTCGCAGCTTATCCGGACCGGTTCCTGTAGCGCGATGAAGGTTGGGGACGAGATGCGCGCGACACGAATGGCCCTTCTGGGCACGTCTGCATTTGCAATGGTATGTTTGAGCCAGGCTGCGGCGCTCTCGCAGACGGCCACGCCTGCGCCATCGGCGTCGCCGGCCGCACCTCAGGCGCCTGCCGAACCATCGGCGCCGGCAGCCCCGGCAACGGGGCAAGCCCCGGCGGATGCCGGTCAATCGCAGACGGCACCGCCGCAACCGGCAACTGCGGCCGGAGCACAAGACAAGCCCGCCGACCCGGCGGAAATCGACATGCCGCAGGTGACCGTGGAGGGCCGCCAGCCCAAGCCGGCCCGGCGGGCAGGGCGCTCCGAGCCCGGCCGGCCTTCACGGACCGTCGCGGCGCTGCCTGGTCCCGCCCCGGCGGCCGCGCCTGCCTCGCCCTTCAATCCGCCGTTTGCGCCGTTGTCGACGATCGGCAGCAATCAAATCCAGACCGGCAGCAGCAATGGCGGGTTCGGCAGCCTGTTCTCCAACATGCCCGGCGCGACTTCCGCGGGCCTCGCCACCGAATCCGCCCGCCCCATTCTGCGTGGCTTGTCGGACGCCAAGGTCCGGATTCAGGAGAACGGTGTCGGTGCGGTCGACGTGTCGGATATCGCGCAGGACCACGCCGTACCGATCGATCCTCTCGCGATCCAGCGGGTCGATGTGGTTCGCGGACCGGGTGCGCTCCGGATCGGCTCGCAGGCCGTCGGCGGCGTGGTCGACGTCAACAACAACCGGATTCCGACGGCCGCTCCAGTGGGTGGGGTGGCCGCGGAACTGAGATCGGGCGTGACGAGCGTCAACAAGGGATGGGAAAGCGGTCTGTTGCTGGATGCCGGCGGTCGCAACGCCGCCGTTCACGCCGACATCTACGGGCGCTCCTCCAGCGATTACAGCATCCCGAGTTATCCCTACCTCGTTCCGCCAAATCCCGCGCCGGTCGGCAACGGCAGACAACCGAATTCAGCCTCGCAAAGTGCGGGAGCGGCGGTCGGCGGTTCTTATTTGTTCGACGGCGGCTATGCCGGCATCGCCGTCTCTCGCTTCACCAGCGACTATTTTGTTCCGGGTATCGCGACCGCGGCCGCGCGCCAGCACAACGATCTCGAGCAGACCAAGATTACCAGCAAGGGCGAGTATCGGCCGGACGCGGCCGCGCTTGCCGCCGTCAGGTACTGGACCGGATATTCGGAGTACCGGCACGACGAGACGGTGCTCGCCGGTCCCGGATACGAGGGGATTGCAGCCACATTCAAGAACAGGCAGACCGAGGGCAAGATCGAGCTTGAATCTGCGGCATTCGCCACGCCCATAGGTGCGCTGACCAGCATTGTCGGTGCGCAGGGCGCCTACCAGCAACTGGATACGGAAGGCCAGGCGATCCTGCTTCCCGCCAAGACCAGAACCGCGGCGGCGTATTTCCTCAATGAAGTAAAACACACCGACACGCTGCGCACGCAATTGGCGGGGCGCATCGAGGGCGTCGATGTCGAGGGAACGGCGTTCACTTTTCCGCCGACATTTCTGCCGCCGCCCAATGAACCGAGCAGGGCCGCGGCCAGGCTCGACTTCATGCCGAAGAGCGTCAGTTTCGGCATCATCAAGGATCTTCCGTCCTACCTGGTCGCGAGCCTGACGCTGCAGCGGATCGAACGCGCGCCGCGCGCGCTCGAATTGTTCGCGCAAGGTCCTGACGGTTCGGAGAAGACCTTCAAGATCGGCAACCCGAACCTGGGAATCGAGACCGCGCAGACGGCGGAGATCGGCCTGAAGCGCATCGCCGGCGATTTCAGGTTCGCCGCCAATGCCTACTACACGTCGTACGACAAGTTCATCTTTTCGCGCGCCACCGGCATCCTTTGCCAGGAAACGTTTGCCACATGCGGCGCCGGCACCGATTACATCCAGGTCAATTACGATCAGCGCGACGCGACGTTTCGCGGCGGCGAACTGGCTTGGCAATGGGACGTCGCACCGCTCGCCAACGGCACATTTGGTGTGGACGGACAATTCGATGTCGTGCGCGCGACGTTCACCGACGGCAGCAATGTTCCGCGCATCCCGCCGATGCGGCTCGGCGGCGGCGCCTATTGGCGGAACGACAGCTGGTTCGCCCGTGTCGGCCTGCTGCACGCCTTCGCACAGAACGACGTTTCGCAGTTCGATACGACGACCGGCGGATACGATTTGCTCAAGGTGCAGCTGGAGAATCGGCAGTTCTGGAAGGATTCGCCGTGGGGAGCGGTCGAGGTCGCCACCGGCATCGTTGGCGACAATCTGCTCAACGCCAACATTCGCAACGCCGTTCAATTCCACAAGGACGAGATCCTGCAGCCCGGACGCGGTTTCAAGCTCTTCCTCAACGTCAAATACGGTGTCGACCGGCCGAGCGGAGCGCCGGGTTCGTCCTTCGGGATGGCGCGGGGGCCGGGCGGCGACATGCACTACAAATCGCCGCGAATGCTCGACGCGGCCTGGAACTGGGCGGGCATCTATGCTGGCGGCAATGTCGGGTATGTCGGCGGCAGGGCTGTTACCAGTGCGGTATTCAGCGAGGATGCGACCGGCCTGCCGTTTGACGGCGGCCGCCTGTTCTCCACGCGCGGCACTGCGAGTATTGGCGGGCAGGCCGGTTACAACTGGATATCCGGCCGATTGGTAGCCGGCATCGAAGGCGATTTCGAATACCGCAATCAGCGCGGACGCAACACCACGACATGTCCCGGCAATATCTGCAACGCGGCGCTGGCTCCGCTCGACGCACCCGTGACGGCAAGCCTGGATTACCATCTGGGATGGGTCGCCTCAGTTCGCGGGCGCGTCGGAATGCTCGTTACACCGGGCCTGATTGCCTACGCCACCGCAGGCGTTCCGTTCGGCAAGATAACGACCTCGACGTCTACCTCAGGCTTCGACAATGCCGGTGCCGCGACGACGGCAGCCTTGAATACCGACATCTACCGGTTTGGCTGGGCCGTCGGCGGCGGTCTGGAGACCCGCCTCGCGGGCAACTGGACCGGCAAGCTTGAATATCTTCACATGGATTTCGGTTCGGTGCGTTCCACGCCGGCCACCGCCGCCAACACAGCGGCCGCGTTCGACTCCAACACCAGGGTGACCAGTGATGGCGTCAGGGTCGGCGTGAACTACAAGTTCGGCGCCGGCGGCGCCATCGTTGCCGATTGATCCCGATATTATCGCGCAAGCCCGCGCGGAAATGGCGGTTGACAGAGGCTGCATGGTTGGCGGCCTCTGTCATAAGACCTTCAAATACGTCTGCTCATACTCTGTTCAGCTGGCTATGGCCTCTGCCGTGGGGCAGGACAATTGATATGGTCGGCGGGGCCGCCTGAATTTTAGAGCAAGGCAGGCGGCCCACTCGGCTTCACCGACGCCTGGTTCCTGACGCCGCCGTCGCGGACGTCTGGTATCTGCAACCCTGCAGCCCGTTCTTGTCCGCGCTATTTCACGGTGAAGCGGATCGGCAGCCTCACGACGACAGAATCGCCCGGAAAATTTGCGGGCGGCGCCGGAAAAGGCTCCGCGCGCTTGAGCAGCGCGACCGCTTCCTCGTCGAGCGCGCTGGAGCCCGAACTTTCGATCACGCGCGCGTTGGCCACCATTCCCTTGCGATCGAGCGCAAACGACACGCGTGCCGTCCCTTGCCGCGGCCGCGCGGCCTCCGGATAGCGCTTGTTCTTTTCGATCAAGGCGAGGACTTTGGTTCGCCATGTCACCGCGGCTTCCGAATCTTTCACATTCGGCGCGCCCTGGGTCGGCGCCACCGCGACCGGCGCGATGCGATCAGGGACCGCCGCGGGTGCCGATGTTGTGGCGGCCGCCGCCTGCTGCTGCGGCGTCACCTCCGGCTGCGGCTTACTTTGCAGCGCCACGGCTGCATCCGGATTGGGAGCGGGAGGCAGCTCGGGCGTTTCATCTGGTGGAGTGACCTCGGGCTTTGCCACCGGCTGCGCCTCCGACATCACCTGTTCCGGGCCGGGCGCGACATCGGATGGTGTGGTCGAAGGCGCTGCTGGCAACGGTGCAAGGTCGACCACAATCGCGCCGGAAGGCTCGGCCGCCGCGGTGTCGTCCGGATAGCGCCAGGTCGCCAGCGTGGCCGTCACACCGGCGTAGACGCACAACACCGCAAGGCCGCTCAACATCCAGCGTTGCAGGTCGGAACGATCTTCGGCCGCAAGCTGCATCATGGCGATGAGGCTTGCTCCAGGCCGACCAGGGCGACTTTCAGATAGCCGGCGGCACGCAGCATGTTCATCACCTGCATCACCTCGCCATATGGGACGAGCTTGTCGGCGCGCAGGAAAATTCGGCTGTCCTTATGACCGTTGGTGCTCGCATCGAGCACGCCAGGCAGGGCGGCCCGGCCGACGGTCTCGTTGCCGACGGACAAAGAGAGGTCCGGTTTGACCGTCAGATAGACCGGCTTGTCGGGCCGCGGCTGCGGCTGCGCATTCGAGGCCGGAAGGTCGACCGCGATATCGACGGTTGCGAGGGGGGCGGCGACCATGAAAATGATGAGCAGGACCAAAATGACATCGATGAACGGTGTCACGTTGATCTCATGGACTTCCGCAAGATCGCCATTGCTCTGATTAACGCTGACAGCCATCGCCGCTACTCCGCCGCTGCGAGATGCCGCCGGACGAGTATGGCGCCGCCGTCGAGGTCACGGCCAACGAGGCGGGTGATCTCCGATGACCCGTCCCCGAGCAGCGCCCGATATGAGCTGATCTGGCGGGCGAACAGATTGTAGATCATGACGGCGGGTATCGCCGCGACCAGCCCGAGCGCCGTCGCCAGCAGCGCCTCGGCGATCCCCGGCGCGACCACCGCGAGGTTGGTGGTTTGCGACTTCGAGATTCCGATAAAGCTGTTCATGATTCCCCACACCGTTCCGAACAGTCCGACGAAGGGGCCGGTCGATCCGATGGTTGCCAGCACGCCGGTGCCGAACCCGATGCGCCGGCTGGCCGCCGCCTCGATCTGCTGAAGCCGGGACGCAACCCTGGTCTTGATCCCTTCCTTGTCCATTCGATCGGTGCTCAGTTTCAATTCCGCCATGGCGCCCTCGAGCAATTGCGCAACCGCCCCCTCGGGCACCTGCCGCACGGCGTCTTCCACGTTCCTGGCGCTCGCGAGTTCGCGCAAGGCGTTCTTCGCGTTACGGCGCGCCTTGATCAGTTCGATCGTCTTCGAGAGCCATACCGTCCAGGTCACCAGCGTCGCAAAAGCCAGACCGATCATCACGGCTTTGACGACGATGTCGGCCTGCATGAACATGCCCCAGGGGCTGAGATCCCGCGGCAGCAGCGCGGCCGCGATCGCGGTTCTGTCCACTCCATCCTGTGCGGAGGCCGGAAGCGACAGGAACAAGAACGGGAGCGCAAGCAACGCGGCGCCGCGGCGAACCTTCGGGCCATCCAGAATTCCAACAAGGCCAAGGGGAAGGGCGTCGCGTCGAAGAGTTTTCCAGGATCGCATCGGTTTTGCCTCTAAGGGGCTGGGAATTAACGTATTCACCCCATTGTGTAGCATCGCCTACGTATTGGTGCAAATGCTATAGCTTGCTGCCGCAGCCTGCGGCGGCTGCGGAACGTTTTGACGGACCTGCCAGATTTTTCGTTCGCCAGGAACAAAAGGCAGGCACCTGCGTGGCCGGATGTGTTGTTATAGATATTCAATTTATGATTGAAATAATGCGACGAATCCGGCGCTCGGGGTGGGTGGCGTGACTCACGCGTCGCTCTTCGGGTTTTGCAGGAGCTGCGCGAAGTTTCTCGCTGGTTCGTGCGTCGCGCCGGCTAACCCGGCGGCGCCCACGCGATCGAGGCTGCGATCGGTCCGGTTTCCCCGGTTTTTCTGCCGCAATTGTCAATTGCCGGGCTTGCCGCCGGTGGTGTAAAGCGGCGCATCGGTGCCTGCTTCGTGGGCGCCGTTTCCGCCCGGGAACCGCTTGATGACGCTGTGGTTTGTGTTCGCGCTGATGACGGTCGCGGCGATCTTTGCCGTGCTCTGGCCGTTGAGCCGCGGTTCGGCGGCGCCTGCTGGTGGCAGCGAGGCTGCCGTCTACAGGGACCAGCTTGCCGAGATCGATCGCGATGTCGCCGCCGGCCTGATTGGGCCCTCGGAAGCCGAAGCCGCGCGCGTCGAGATCAGCCGCCGCCTGCTGGCGGCCGCGGATGGCAGGGATGACCTGCCGGCACAGGCGAACCTCAGACTGCGCCGGTCCTCGACCGTTCTGGCGCTGGTGGGGCTGCCGGTCGCGGCGGTCGCGTTCTACCTTTCCCTGGGATCGCCGCAGCTTGGTGATTTTCCGCTGGCTAGCCGCAGCCGTGTCCCCGACGCCAACCAGCCGATCGACAATCTGATCGCGCAGGTCGAGGCGCATCTGGAAAAAAATCCGACCGACGGCCGCGGCTGGAGCGTGCTGGCCCCGGCATTGGTGCGGCTCGGCCGCTACGACGATGCGATCCGCGCGCTGCGCAATTCGATCACTTACAATGGCGATAGCGCCGAGCGCCGGTCCGATCTCGGCGAAGCCCTGACCGGTTCGGCGGGCGGCGTCGTGACCTCGCAGGCCAAGGCCGAATTCGAACGCGCGGCGGCGCTGAACGCCGACGAGCCCAAAGCCGGCTATTTCCTCGGGCTTGCCGCCGAGCAGGATGGCCGTCGTACCGACGCCGCCGCGATCTGGCGCGCGATGCTGGCCAAGGCGCCGGCCGATGCGCCGTGGCGACCGCTGGTTCAGGCCGCACTGGTGCGGGTCGGCGGTCCGGCTGCTCCGACGCTGTCGAATGAAGCGATGGCGGCGGCCAAGGACATGAACGAGGCCGACCGCGGCGCGATGATCCGCGGCATGGTCGACCGCCTCGCCACCAGGCTGAAAGAGAACGGCGACGATGTCGAGGGGTGGTTGCGGCTGGTGCGGGCCTATATGGTGATGGGCGAGCGCGACAAGGCGGTGAGCGCGCTGGGCGATGCACGTCAGGCGGTTGCCAACGATGCCGAACGCTTGCGCCAGCTCAATGAAGGCCTGAAGACTCTCGGGCTTGACGGATGATGGAACCCATCATGCAGGGAACCAAAGGATTATCATGACGCGCAAGCAGCGGCGTTTGACCATGATCGGCGGTTCGCTCGCGGTGCTCGCGGTGGCGGCGGCGCTGGTGCTGAACGCGATGCGCGATTCCATCGTGTTCTTTTCCACCCCTTCGATGGCGGCCGAGAAACAGATTCCGGCCGGCAAGCGCTTCCGCCTCGGCGGCCTGGTGCAGCCGGGATCGCTGGTGCGCGGCGACAATCTGGCGGTGAATTTCAGCGTCGCCGACGGCAGTGCCGTGCTGCCGGTTGCTTATAAGGGAATCCTGCCCGACCTGTTCCGTGAAGGGCAGGGCGTCGTCGCCGAGGGCGCGATCGACGCATCGGGCGTGTTCAGGGCCGACACCGTGCTCGCCAAGCATGACGAGACCTACATGCCCAAGGATGTCGCCGACGCGCTGAAGAAGCAGGGGCACTGGAAGGACGATTATGGCGCCAAGCCGAGCGCTTCGGCGGCGCCGACGCAGGGGGCGCCTAAGTGATCGCGGAAGCCGGACATTACGCGCTGGTGCTGGCGCTGGCGCTGTCGCTGATCCAGTCGACGGTGCCGGTCGCCGGCGCGCGCTGGGGCGATGTCGCCTTGATGAACGTCGCGCGCTCCACGGCGCTGGCGCAGTTGCTGTTCGTGGCGGTGTCGTTCACGGCGCTGGTGATGCTCCATGTCTCATCGGATTTCTCCGTCGCCAACGTGTTCGAGAATTCGCACTCGACCAAACCGCTGCTCTACAAGATCACCGGCGTCTGGGGCAATCACGAAGGCTCGATGCTGCTGTGGGTGGCGATCCTGGCGCTGTTCGGCGGTCTCGTCGCGGCGTTCGGCAACAATCTTCCGCTGTCGCTGCGCGCCCATGTGCTGGCGGTGCAGGGCTGGGTCGCGGCCGCGTTCTATCTGTTCATCCTGATGACCTCGAACCCGTTCCTGCGCATCGCCACGCCGCCGATCGAGGGCCGCGATCTCAATCCGGTGCTGCAGGACATCGGCCTCGCCGTGCATCCGCCGATGCTCTATCTCGGCTATGTCGGCTTCTCGATTTCGTTCTCGTTTGCGGTCGCGGCCCTGATGGAGGGGCGGATCGATGCGGCCTGGGCGCGCTGGGTGCGGCCCTGGACGCTGGTGGCATGGATATTCCTGACGCTCGGCATCGCGATGGGCTCGTACTGGGCCTATTACGAACTCGGCTGGGGCGGCTGGTGGTTCTGGGATCCGGTCGAGAATGCCTCGCTGATGCCGTGGCTCGCCGGCACCGCGCTGCTGCATTCCGCTGTCGTGATGGAGAAGCGCAACGCGCTGAAGGTCTGGACCATACTTCTGTCGATCCTGACCTTCTCGCTGTCGCTGCTCGGCACCTTCCTGGTGCGATCGGGCGTGCTGACGTCGGTGCATGCGTTCGCGACCGATCCGACGCGCGGCGTTTTCATCCTGCTGATCCTCTGTTTTTTCATCGGCGGCAGCCTGACGCTGTATGCCTGGCGCGCATCGACGCTGAAGCAGGGCGGGTTGTTCGCGCCGATCTCGCGCGAAGGCGCGCTGGTGCTCAACAATCTGTTCCTGACCACGGCTTGCGCGACGGTGTTCGTCGGAACACTGTATCCGCTGGCGCTGGAGGTTCTGACCGGCGACAAGATTTCGGTCGGCGCGCCGTTCTTCAATCTGACCTTCGGGCCGCTGTTCGTGCCGCTGATGATGGCGATGTCGTTCGGGCCGCTGCTGGCGTGGAAGCGCGGCGACCTGCTCGGCGCGGCGCAGCGGCTGACGGCGGCGGGCATCGCGGCGCTGATCGCGATTGCGGTGGCGTATGCGTGGACCTATGGCGGCAGCACCTTCGCGCCGCTCGCGATCGGCCTTGCGGTCTTCGTCATCGCCGGTGCGATGTGCGATCTCGCCGAGCGCACGGCCTTGTTTCGCGCCCCCTTTGCGACCGCGATGCAACGCGCGCGCGGCCTGCCACGGGCGACCTGGGGCACCGCGTTCGCGCATGCCGGCGTCGGCGTGGCCCTGATCGGGATCGTCTGCGAGACCACCTGGAACAGCGAATATATCGGCACCTTGAAGCCGAACGAGGTCGCCCGGGTTGCCGGTTACGAATTGAAGCTCGACGGCGTCACGCAGCGGCAGGGACCGAATTATCGCGAGATGATCGCGCAGTTCACCATCAGCCTCGACGGCGAGAAGCTCAGTGTGATGTCGCCGTCGAAGCGCAATTTCACCACGCGGGGATCGTCGACTACCGAGGCCGCGCTGCTGACGCGCGGCGCCAGCCAGCTCTACATCTCGCTCGGCGAGAGCACGAACGAAGGCGCGGTCGCGGTTCGCATTTATCACAAGCCGCTGGTGCTCTTGATCTGGTGGGGCCCTATGCTGATGGCGTTTGGCGGCCTGCTGTCGCTGTCGGATCGGCGCTTGCGCGTCGGCGCGCCGAAGCCCGCGAAGGCTTCGCGAGCGTTGCAGGCCGCGGAGTGATCCATTGAAAGCGCTCCTGGCCTGCACATTTGCCGCGTTTCTCTTGATCGGATGCCCGGCGGCCTACGCGGTGCAGCCCGACGAGATCATGGCGGACCCGGGCAAGGAAGCCCGCGCGCGCGACCTGTCGCGCGAGCTGCGCTGCATGGTATGTCAGAATCAGTCGATCGACGATTCCGAAGCGCCGCTGGCGCGTGACCTGCGGCTGCTGGTACGCGAGCGGATTGCGGCCGGCGACAGCAATTCGCAGGTGATCGATTTCCTGGTAGCGCGCTACGGCGAATTCGTGCTGCTGCGGCCGCGGTTCAACCCGCATACGCTGGTGCTGTGGCTGTTGCCGCCGCTGGCGCTCGGGGGTGGCGGACTGGCGCTATGGATCTACAGCCGGCGCCGTTCGAGATTCCCGGGCAGGGAAGATCAAGGCTTGCTCAAGCTGACGGCCGAGGAAGAGGCCCGCCTGGAGCGGCTGATCGCTGCGAACTCCTCACCGGACAAGCCGATTTAGTTGCGGCGAGAGGTGCCTCTGCTGGTCTCGAGCCCGAACGCAGGGGACCTCGGCAACCATTCCCGGGTGTCCTCTGTCCGATAGCCGACACATCACACCAACATTTTCGTGGTGACCGGCCTGCGCGCCCGATGGGTGAGGCGGGAGGTCGCACTTCGACGGCAAAGAAGTCCGACTGGTAAAATTGCAATCCGACCATGTTCAATTAGTGGTAGAAATACCGTGTCGAGGTTCGAATGATTGTGCTATCCTGATACCTGTTAGAATAGTTGCAGAGGAATTTAAGATTGAGCCAGTTCGAGGGCGACCTCGGGGCGACTGACACTTTTCGGTTTCTTGAAGAGAAGCTTGGTGCGGGGATCTGGCGCTATGACGTTTTAACGAGGCAGATGCTTTGGTCGCGCGGCTTCCATGAATTGCTGGGACTGAATCCCGGCGTGATTAGTCCGTCGCTTGAGGAATTCAATCAGAGAATTCACCCCGACGATCGCTCCTTGAGGCGTGACGTCGGCGACATGCTGCTCGACGGTCTGCCGCTCGATCGCGACCTTCGTATCATCAGGCCGAATGGCCGGCTGCGCTGGGTTCACGACCAGGCCGAGATGTTGCTCAACGAGGCCGGTGAGCCCGCCAGGATAATCGGCGTTACGCTCGACATTACCAAGCACTACGAAACGTTGCAGCCACTCCGGGCGGGCATCGAACGCCACGATGCGTTGATCAAGGCGATAGAAGGTCTGGTGTGGACCGCGAGTTCCGACGGCCGCATCACCTCGCTGCCGAACTGGAAAGCAGCGGGGCAAGACGGGCCGCGGCTGGTTCACGGGAATGGCTGGGTCGACCTGTTGCATGAAGAAGAGCGCGATGCCGCGCTGAAAAGCTGGTCGGTCGCGGTCGAGACCGGGCGGCCTTACAAGGTTGAGCATCGTTTGCTGCAACCCGGCGGTTCTTACCGGTGGTTCAGATTCAGCGCCGTGCCGATCCTGAATCCGGAGGGCGGCATTCAGGAGTGGATGGGCGTGTCCACCGATGTGCATGACCAGAAAGTGTTGGGTCTCACCGCCCCGCCGTCCCGACTCACCGGCGCTCAAATGCGCGCAGCGAGGGGAATTCTGAACTGGTCCGTGAGGCGGCTTGCCGAGCAGGCGGGCGTGTCGCCCGGCGTGGTGCGGCGGCTGGAAGAATATGACGGCGCTTTGCCGGTATCCGACGAATCGCTGGAAGTGTTCCGCAAAGCACTATCGGATGCGGGGGTGGAACTGCTGTTTCCGCAAGTCGGCAAGCCCGGCGTCCGGCCGCGATAATTGCAGAAGGTCCGCATGTGCACGTTCGCATTGCGGCGCGCGCCGCCTGGCGCGCGGACGTTCGGAACCGCTGTTCCGATCCTGGGTTCGAGTGTTCAAGTTCGTCGCCGCACTGCGACGCCTTCTTCCTATATCGCCAGGGTGGAAAAAATTTGTAGTTGCATGGCGTAAATCACTCGCCAAACTGCAATTTTTGCATTTTGTTTCGCAGCGCGTGCGCATTTTTTGTAACGCGCCCACCGCATTGGTGAAATTTTGCTTAACGGCATTCCAATTATTTTCGTTAACGATACGCCTTGCGCTTCGATGCACCCGGGAAAGGACATGCAGAGGACGACGGAATTCGTCGCGAACGGGCAGGTCTGATTTCAAACCGCACGGCGTCGGATTTGAGCATAAATTTGGAGATATCCATTAATGCCATTCATTTCAGGACTTCGCATCCGCGGTCGCCTTATCGCTGGCTTTGCAGCCGTTTGCGCGATCATCGCCACGGCTGTTGGATACACGGTATTTGCCGTCGGCGGGGTCTCCACGATCGTCGATCGCATGGTGAACCTGCGCACCCCGGTGGCACTCGAAAGCACCGAGATGGTTGGCAATCTTTATTCCACATTGGCAACGTTGCGCGGCTACCTGTTGACGGGCAACCCGCAGGGCAAGCTCGATCGCATGGCGATGTGGAAGGAACTGGACAGCACCGTCGCCGCCTTCGACAACAAGGCTGTGCATTTCACCAACCCCGAGAACCAGCGCAAATGGTCCGAGGCCAAGGCATTGCTCGCGGAGTTTCGCGCGGCCCAGGACAAGGCCGAAGCGATCGCCTTCACCACCGACGCGCTGCCGGCGACCAAGGTCCTGCTGACCGAAGCGGGTCCTCGTGCCGAGACCATATTCTCGGAGATCACCAGGATGATCAACGAGGAGGACACCCTGGAGGCGACGCCCGAACGGAAGAAATTGCTCAAGGCGATGGCCGATACGCGCGGCAATTTCGCGGCCGCCACGGCCCAGCTTCGCACCTATCTGTTGTCGGGCGACAAAAGTGACAAGGAGAAATTCGTCAAGCCTTGGGAACTGTTCGAAAAGGGCTTTGCCGCCGTCAGTGCCCAGAAAGGCCTCTTGAGCGCCGGTCAGCTGGCTTCGTTCGACAAGATCAGCAAGGCGCGAGCGGAATTTGCACCGCTTTACGAGAAGATCTTCGGGATCCGGGAGTCCGCGCATTGGAACGTGCCCGTCGCAATTCTCGTCACGGAGGCGGCGCCTCGCGCGCTCAAGATTCTCGATTTGCTTGACGGACCCAAGGGGGCTGACGGTACCCGCTCAGGCGGCATCAAGACCAACCAGAAGAAGATGCTCGCCGAAGAGGCGTCCGCGGTACAGGCGAGCATAGCGTTCCTGACGGCGACGCTGTGGGGGCTGCTTGCAGTGGGCCTCGCGGCCGGCGCGATCATTGCGCTTTTCACGGCGCGCTCGATCGCCACGCCGATCCAGGTGATCACGGGAACGATGGGAAAGCTCGCAACCGGCGACACATCGGTGAGCGTGGCGGGGGTCGAACGCACCGACGAGATTGGCCAAATGGCGGGCGCGGTGCAGGTCTTCAAGGACAACATGATCGAGGCCGACCGGCTGCGCTCCGAGCAGGCGGACGCGGAGAGGCGAGCCGTCGAGCAGCGCAAGGCCGACATGTACAAGCTCGCCGACCAGTTCGAGAACGCAGTCGGCGAGATCATCGAGACGGTGTCGTCGTCGTCGACCGAACTGGAAGCTGCGGCCAATACGCTGACCAGGACCGCGGAGCATACCCAGGAGCTTTCGACCATGGTTGCGGCTGCTTCGGAGGAAGCATCGGCGAACGTTCAATCGGTGGCGTCCGCCAGCGAGGAAATGGCCTCTTCGGTCAATGAGATCAGCCGCCAGGTGCAGGAAGCCGCCAGGATTGCCGGCGACGCCGTGGAGCAGGCACAAACGACCAATGATCGCGTCCATGCGCTGTCCCAGGCCGCTACCCGGATCGGCGATGTCGTCGAACTGATCAATACCATTGCCGGACAGACCAATTTGCTGGCTCTGAACGCCACCATCGAAGCGGCGCGGGCCGGAGAGGCGGGACGCGGCTTTGCGGTGGTCGCATCCGAGGTCAAGGCGCTCGCCGAGCAAACGGCGAAAGCGACCGGCGAGATCAGTCACCAGATTGCCGGCATTCAGACCGCGACGCAGGACTCGGTGGCGGCGATCCAGGAGATCAGCGGAACGATTGGCCGGATCTCGGAGATATCGGCGACCATTGCGTCCGCTGTCGAAGAGCAGGGCGCGGCGACCCAGGAGATCTCCCGCAACGTTCAGCAGGCAGCGCAGGGCACCACGCAGGTGGCTTCGAACGTGACCGACGTGCAACGCGGCGCCCACGAAACCGGGTCTGCCTCGTCGCAGGTGCTTGCGTCGGCGCAATCGCTTTCCCTCGAAAGCAACCGCCTCAGGCTCGAGGTAGGTAATTTCCTCAGCACGGTGCGGGCGGCGTGATGACCCGTTCGACCCCGAGGGCGGACAATCAGAATATTGTCCGCTTGGAAATGAAGGCAAGGGTGGTGCCATCTGCAACTCAACCGTTGGATAACTCAGCCAACATTGCTGAGACATCTGCCGATGCCAATGGGGCCGACGCCGACCCTTTCAAGGAAGCAAAAGCTGAAATTGCCCGGACCGAGCGTACGTGCGAAACGCTGCGTCAGGGCATCGATACAATGCAGCGAGGACTGGAGACACTTGCGGGCGTCGTTGGAGGCCTCAAGGATTGCGAGGCGCGTGAGAGGCTTCAGCATCAGTTGGACTTGATGAACAAGTTGCTGTTGCTGCGACTGGACCAGCTCAGCAGCGTAGATCGTTTGCTGCAGGTCGCACTTGATCGCGCCCGCCGTCCAGGATAGCGCGGGAAGCCTCAGTCCCGTCTCGATGACATGGGTATCGACGGCACACGCTGACGTCCGATAAAGACGCCTGCCGGAGCGCCTGATTGCGGCGGAAACCTCGCCGGAAAGCCGGCCTTGGGCATCCTCGATTGCAAGCGGAGCAGTTTCCGCTAAAACCTCTGGGTAACAAAAAACGCCCCGGGGAAACGGACATGGTTCTTTCGCTCTACGACGCCAGCGTGGCGAACTATCTGCAAACCCTCGGCGCGGTCAGCGGCTTCCTCGACCGCGCGCTGAGCCATTTTGAAGAGAACAACATCGATCCGGAAGCGATCGTCGAGACGCGGCTGGCGGCGGACATGCTGCCGTTCCGCTTCCAGATCATTTCCGTGGTCCAGCATTCCCGCGGCGCCATCGAGGGCGTGCAGCAGGGCCTCTTCAATCCGCCGTCGTTCAAAACCCCGTTCAACTTCGCCGGATTGCAGGCGCATGTGACGCAGGCCCGCGACGCCTTGTCGGCGCTGACGCCGGAAGCGGTCAATGCGCTCGCTGGCCGCGACGTCATCTTCGCGCTCGCCGATCGCAAATTGCCGTTCACGGCCGAAGGCTTCCTGATGTCGTTCTCGTTGCCGAACTTCTATTTCCACGCCACCACGGCTTACGACATCCTGCGCACCAACGGCGTTCCGCTCGGCAAACGCGATTTCATGGGCCGCTTGAAGCTGAAGACCTGAGGGCCCAGCAGGAGCGAGAAACGCATTCATTTGTGCGGTGCGCAGGTAGCGATTTACTTAGAGTTCCGAGATGCGGAACGGGGTTCGGTTTTTTCCGGACCGGGCAGGGGCTGTCACCTTCCAAAAACGCCACATTCCGCCCCGCTAAGCCCTTGGATTGCTGCGCTAAACTGCCGCAGCCATAACCGCCTCCATTACAAAAGTTTAATTCCCTCGCCAGCGCGCGGTAAGGCGCCAGACCCCATCTTCCGTCCTGTCAGGTGCTCGCCCCCGCACCGTCGAATTCTGGATCTGGAGATTTCTGAAAATGACTGAACGTCCCGTCGATCTTTCCTCGCTTCCGTCCTACGGCGCTCCGCGCCGCTCCCTGTTCTCGGCGCGCAAATTCGCGCTGATGGCGTCCGTCGTCGCCGGCTTCGGCGCCGCGGTTTATGGTTTCAGCCCTTCGTCGGGCCCGGTCGATGTGTTCACCAGCGCGGCGCACGCGCAGGTCAACAACGAAGTCCGCAAGGTTGAGCGGCCGATCGGCTTTGCCGACATCGTCGAGCGCGTTAAGCCGTCGGTGATTTCGGTCAAGATCAACATCGCCGAGAAGGTTGCCAGCAAGGACAAGGACGACAGCGCCAACCGGGACGACGACACGCCGTTCCAGCCGGGCTCGCCGATGGAGCGCTTCTTCCGCCGCTTCGGTGGACCGGATGGTTTGCCGCCCGGCCTGCGTGGTAACCCGCGTGGCGGCCGTGGCCCGGTGACCGGCCAGGGCTCCGGCTTCTTCATCTCGCCTGACGGTTATGCCGTGACCAACAATCACGTCGTCGACGGTGCCGACAAGGTCGAAGTCACGATGGACGACGGCAAGAGCTACACCGCCAAGGTGATCGGCACCGATCCGCGCACCGACCTCGCGCTGATCAAGGTCGCCGGCCGCACCGACTTCCCGTTCGCTAAACTGTCCGACTCCAAGCCGCGGATCGGCGATTGGGTGCTCGCGGTCGGTAATCCGTTCGGCCTCGGCGGCACCGTGACCGCCGGCATCGTCTCGGCTTCCGGCCGCGACATCGGCAACGGTCCGTATGACGATTTCATCCAGATCGACGCGCCCGTGAACAAGGGCAACTCGGGTGGACCGGCATTCGATACCGCCGGCGAGGTAATGGGCGTCAACACCGCGATCTATTCGCCGTCCGGCGGCAGCGTCGGCATCGCGTTCTCGATTCCCGCCTCCACGGTAAAAAGCGTGGTCGCCCAGCTCAAGGACAAGGGCTCCGTCGCGCGCGGCTGGATCGGCGTCCAGATCCAGCCGGTGACCGCTGATATCGCCGACAGCCTCGGCCTGAAAAAGGCGGAAGGCGCGCTGGTGGCGGAACCGCAGGCCAACGGTCCGGCGGCCAAGGCCGGCATCGAATCCGGCGACGTCATCACCGCGGTCAACGGCGAGACGGTCAAGGATGCGCGCGAACTCGCCCGCACCATCGGCGGATTGGCGCCGGGTGCCGCGGTTAAGCTCAACGTGCTGCATAAGGGCCAGGACAAGGTCGTCAACCTCACGCTCGGCCAGTTGCCGAACACCGTTGAGGCCAAGGCCAGCATCGACGATGGCGACAAGGCCAAGCCTAACAAGGGAACTGACGTGCCGAAGCTCGGCATGACGGTTGCCCCCGCCAACAGCGTGGCAGGCGCCGGCAAGGAAGGCGTCGTGGTCACCGAGGTCGACCCGAAGAGTGCGGCGGCCGAGCGCGGCTTCAAGGAAGGCGATGTGATCCTCGAAGTGGCCGGCAAGAGCGTCGCTACCGCTGGCGAAGTGCGTGATGCGATCAACGCCGCGCGCACCGACAACAAGAGCAGCGTTCTCATGCGCGTGAAGAGCGGCGGTTCGTCGCGGTTCGTGGCAGTGCCCGTAGCGAAGGGTTAAATACGAGATGGAGGGTTTCGCCGGCAACAGTCGCCCCCGCCGACGGCTCCTTCCGGGGAGCGGGTGCAAAACTCGCTCCCTCCAGCTACCTTTCGATGGAATACGCCCCCCTCTGTCGGAAGGGAAAAGGGCGGCGGGGTCCCCCAGCCTCGCCGCCCGCTTTTTTGGCTTTCAAACACAAATAATTGCGCGGGTTCCCCGTTGCCTTGCATCGGCATGCGCCACGCGCCATGGTGAGAAAAGGCCCACAACGTGAGCACAACCGCTTCTCAGACCGCAACCGCCTCCCAAATGCGCCTGTTGATCATCGAAGACGACCGCGAGTCCGCCGACTATCTGGTGAAGGCGTTCCGTGAAGTCGGATATATCGCCGATCTCGCCAGTGACGGCGAGGAGGGGCTGTCGCTCGCCGACAGCGGCGATTACGACGTGCTGGTGGTCGACCGCATGCTGCCGAAGCGCGACGGCCTGTCGTTGATCGGCAGCTTGCGCGAAAAGGGCAACCGCACGCCGGTCCTGATCCTCTCCGCGCTCGGCCAGGTCGATGACCGCATCAAGGGCCTGCGCGCCGGCGGCGACGATTACCTGCCAAAACCCTATTCATTCGCCGAGCTGCTGGCGCGTGTCGAAGTGCTGTCGCGCCGCCATGGCGGTCCAGCGGAAGAGACCACCTACAAGGTCGGCGATCTCGAACTCGACCGCCTGTCGCACCGCGTCGCCCGCGGCAAGGACGAGCTGACGCTGCAGCCGCGCGAATTTCGCCTGCTCGAATATCTGATGAAGCATGCGGGGCAGGTGGTGACGCGCACCATGCTCCTGGAAAACGTCTGGGATTATCATTTCGATCCGCAGACCAACGTGATCGACGTGCATATCTCGCGGCTGCGCTCCAAGATCGACAAGGGTTTTGAGCGGCCCTTGCTGCACACGATCCGCGGCGCCGGATACATGATCCGTGACGGCATTCGGTAAACTGATCCGCACGACGGCGTTTCGCCTGACGCTGGTCTATCTGTTTCTGTTTGCGCTGTTTGCCGCCTCGCTCTTGGGCTACTTCGCCTGGAATACGCGGCGGATGATCAACGAGCAGATCACCGCGACCGTCAATGCCGAGATCGCCGAGATCGAGACCATCTACGAACGCCGCGGTCTGCAGGGCCTTGCCCTTACGCTCGGTCGCCGCACGCTGCGGCCGGGCGCCAACCTCTATCTCGTCACCACGCCGGCGGGAACGGCGTTCGGCGGCAATGTCGAATCGCTCTCTCCGGGCGTGATGGCTTCCTCAGGCTGGTCCGAGACGGCGTACCGCCGGCTCGACGAGCAGGACACCGCCCACCATCGCGCGCTGGTTCGCGTCACCCAACTCAACAACGGTTTTCGGCTGCTGGTCGGCCGCGATCTCGATGAGCGAAGGCGGCTGTTCGGCATCGTCGCCAAGGCCGCGCAATGGTCGCTGCTGGTCGTCATCGTGCTCGGCCTCGGCGGCGGCATCTTCGTGGCGCGGCGGGTGTTGCGCCGCATCGACGCCATGACCGGCACAACCCGGCGCATCATGGCCGGCGATCTTTCCGGCCGGCTGCCGGTCGGGCGCAGCGGCGACGAACTCGATCGTCTGGCGGAAAACCTCAACGCCATGCTGGAGCGGATCGAGGCCCTGATGATGGGCCTGAAGGAAGTCTCCGACAACATCGCTCATGACCTGAAGACGCCGCTGACGCGGCTTCGCAACCGCGCCGAGGAGGCGTTGGCGAGCTCCGGCAGCGAGGCCGAATACCGCGCCGCGCTGGAACGCACCATCGAGGAATCCGACGGCCTGATCCGCACCTTCAACGCGTTGTTGATGATCGCGCGCGCCGAGTCCGGGCAGGCGCGCGGCAACATGGACGATTTCGACGCCGCCGACGTCGCCAAAGGCATCCACGAACTCTATGAGCCCTTGGCCGAAGACGACGGCCTGACCCTGCGCGTCAAGGCGGCACCCTCAGCCCTGCACGGCAACCGCGAGCTGATCAGCCAGGCGCTGGCCAATCTCGTCGAGAACGCGATCAAATACGGCAAGCCGGACCCTGCGGTGCAGCCGCTGGACGCCGCCGTGGCGGCACGTTCCAAAGAAATCCTGATCGAGGCGCGGCGCGAGGGCGATTCCGTGCTGCTCAGCGTTACCGATCACGGCCCCGGCATTCTCGAGGGCGACCGCAAGCATGCGGTGGAGCGCTTCGTGCGGCTGGAAGCCAGCCGGACGCTGCCCGGTTCCGGCCTCGGCCTCAGCCTGGCCTCGGCGGTGGCAACCCTGCATGGCGGCGAACTCCGGCTCGGCGATGCGCATCCGGGCCTGGTCGCGACGCTGGCCATTCCGGCGCGCGCGGCCTCCGGTGACAGGCTTGCGGCTCAAACGCCGGATGTGCCACAGAAGGTGGCATGAACTCATCCGCGCCGGGCAACGCGGAAGGACAGGGCCTCGCCGCACGCTTCGTGGACGGGCCGCATGTCTCCGCTTCCAGCAATGCCGAACAGATCGTTTCAGCCTGGCTCTCCGAACTGGAGCCGGCGCAGTCGGCTGCGCTCGAGGCCGTGCTGACGCAGCCGTTCGCCCGGCGCATCCTGCTCGGGACTGCGGAATTCTCGCCCTATCTGTTCGACCTGATCCGCGCCGACGCCGCGCGGCTGATCCGCCTCTTGGCGTGCGACCCGGAGTCGCACCTTACCTCGCTGATCGCGAAAACCACCGACGACGTATTCAATGCGGCCAGCGAAGCCGACGTGATGCATCTGCTGCGCCGCATGAAGGCGGAAGCCGCACTGATGACCGCGCTGTGCGACATCGGCGGGGTCTGGCCGGTGATGCGGGTGACGGCTGCGCTGACCGATCTCGCGGTCGCTTCAGTGCAGGCGGCGTTGCGGTTCCTGCTCCGCCAGGAAGTCGTGCGCGGCCGGATGAATGCGGCCAACCCTGACAAGCCCGAGGAAGGCTGCGGCCTGATCGTGCTGGCGATGGGCAAGATGGGCGCAGGCGAATTGAACTATTCCAGCGACATCGACCTGATCGTGTTCTTCGATCCGGCAGCGACCTCGCTCGTCGGCGACATCGAACCGGCGCCGTTCTTCGTGCGCGTCACGCAGGCGCTCGCACGAATTCTGCAGCAGCGCAGCGGCGACGGCTATGTGTTCCGCGTCGATCTGCGGCTGCGGCCCGATCCCGCCTCGACGCAGGTCGCGATGTCGACCGACGCGGCGCTGCATTATTACGAGCGGGAAGGGCGCACCTGGGAACGCGCCGCGATGATCAAGGCGCGGCCCTGCGCCGGCGATCCCAAGGCCGGCGAGGCGCTGATTGCCGAACTGGCCCCGTTTGTCTGGCGCAAGCATCTCGACTTCGCCGCGCTTGCCGACGTCCACGACATGAAACGGCAGATGCAGACCTATCGCGGCCAGAGCGAGATCTCGGTCGAGGGCCATAACGTCAAGGTCGGCCGCGGCGGCATCCGCGAGATCGAATTTTTCGCCCAGACCCAGCAATTGATTGCCGGTGGCCGGCATCCGCATTTGCGGGTGCGGCCCACCCTGCAGGCGTTGCAGGTGCTGGCGACCAGCAACTGGATCACGTTTCAGGCGCTGGAAGAACTTACCATCGCCTACGAATATCTGCGCCGCGTCGAACACCGCTTGCAGATGATATCCGACGAGCAGACCCATGCGCTGCCGGACGATTCCGATGCCGTGGCGCGTTTTGCAAACTTCTTCGGCTATGAAAGCCGCGCCGCCTTCGCGAAAGATCTGCTCGGGCACCTCAACATCGTGCAGGGGCACTACAGCAAGCTGTTCGAGGGCGACCCGACCGGCACCGTGAAACTGCCCGACGTCAATTACGGCGCGGGTCCGGAAGACAAGCGGCTGCTCGACCATCTCGGCTCGCTCGGTTTCAAGAAGCCGGTCATGGTCGCCGGCACGCTGCAGCAATGGATAGCCGGCGATTATCGCGGGCTGCGTAACGAGGCCACCAAGAGCGCGTTCATCGAATTCATCCCCGGCCTGATCGACGGCCTCGCGCATGCCGAGGACCCCGACGATGCCGTGGCGGCATTCGACCGCTTCCTGGGCGCCTTGCAGCGCGGCGGGCGGTTCATCTCGCTCTTGAGCCAGAATCGCGATCTCGTTGCACTGGTGGCGCTGATCCTCGGCGCGGCGCCGCGGCTCGGCGACATGTTGGCGCGCCAGCCGCAGATCATGGACGGGCTGATCGACCCGCGCTTCTTCGGCGCGATGCCGGACCAGAAGGAATTGTCCGCACGCCTCGCGACGACATTGAAGGACGCGGATTCCTACGAGGACTTCCTCGACCGTCTCAGGTTGTTCGGCCAGGAAAGCCTGTTCCTGATCGGCACGCGCATTCTTTCAGGTACCGTGTCGGCGCAGCAGGCCAGCGTCGCCTTTGCTGATGTGGCCGAAGGCATCGTGCACACCGTGCATGGCCTCGTCACCGACCAGTTCGCGACCCAATATGGCAGGATCAAAGGGCAGGAGACCGCGATCCTCGCGATGGGCCGGCTCGGCAGCCGCGAGATGACGGCGTCCTCCGATCTCGATCTGATCCTGCTCTATGATTTCGACGAGGAGCATCCGGATTCCGACGGCGAACGGTCGCTGCACGGCGCGCAGTATTTTGCGCGGCTGACCCAGCGCCTGATCTCGGCCTTCACGACGCGGACCAATTACGGCGTGCTCTATGACGTCGACATGCGGCTGCGCCCCTCGGGCCGCGCCGGCCCGGTGGCGTCGCGGATCGATTCATTCGCCGACTATCAGGAACGCGAAGCCTGGACCTGGGAGCACATGGCGCTGACACGCGCGAGGGTGATCTCGGCATCGCCCGCGTTCCGCAAGAAGATCGAGGACATCATCCGCGGCGTCCTGGTCCGCTCCCGCGATCCCGCCAGCACGGCGACCGACGTCGCCGACATGCGCCGCGCGATCGCGCTGGAAAAGGGCGAGGACGACATCTGGGACCTGAAACTCGCCGCCGGCGGTCTCGTCGATATCGACTTCATCGCGCAATATCTGCAGCTGGCTTATGCGGCCGAGAAACCCGAAATCCTCAGCGTCTCGACGCTGCAGGTGCTCGACAACGCCGCGCGCTCAGGCGTGCTGCCGCAAGCCGAAGCCGAAGTGCTGCGCTCCGCGACGCGGCTCTATCACGACCTGACCCAGATTTTGCGGCTCTGCGTGAACGGCAAGTTCAACCCGGAAACCGCAGGTGAAAACCTGCAGCGCGTGATGGCGCGCGCCGGCGACACCCCGGATTTCTCGACGCTGCAGGCGAGGGTAAGGGAGACGGAGGCCGAGGTGAGGCGGGTGTTTCTGGCGCTGGTGGGCGGGGGGTAGGGGGCGGCGAGGGCGTATTCCTACACGAACTCGAGGGTTACTTACGGGGTGAGTGCTTATTCTGTATCGGCTACTTCAGCGGCTCTGGCCCAATGATGGGACGGGTTTGAGGGTAGACCGTCGGAGCTTTGCCGTAGCTTTCCGACCAGATTCTTTGCCCACGCAAAAAAAACAGACTACCGTTGAAAAACTTGAAGCTCGATCCGCCCGCAACCGAGGTAAAGCATCGGTCGCTTTAGCAAAAGTAACGCCCGTGCTTGCATTTCAACATACTTTCTTGCGAAGATTGTCGCTAAGCATTAGCTTACAGCGTGACGGAAAGAGCAGAAACAAGAATGACGATCAGCGTACTATTGCTCAAATGCTACCGCCAACATTACGGCGACGTTGATGTGAAGGACGTGCCGCTAGCCGCAGAGCCACTTGTTGAAGCAAAGCAAATTGCTCGGCGTTCGTTGCTCGGTTGGTTTAAGGCCAGCCGTTTCCGCTCGGGCCAGCAACCTCATACAGCGGACTTGGTTGCTAGCGATGGGAGAGTAGTTGCCACTTTTCATGTTCGCCCTGGCGCTAACGGCGATGAGTGCGTCGAAATTCCCCATGCTAGGCGGCCCTAAAGCCGAAAAGCGGCAGGCCTGACGCGATCCGCGATGCCGCGATGGTGCCAAGATCACCGCCGGGCAACCCGCCACCGATGACGGCGAAACTCCCCGTTGTGGGAATGTAAGTGCGGATGACCGGCCAGTTCGAAGGGCGGAATAGCGCCTTTGCAATCTGGCAATGGGACCGGAATAGCGGACCGTATTCCGCCGCTTTTGCTAAGCTTTATCAAATACTTGGATGGGGCACAGGATGGCTGTCCGGGCTCCTTGTGTCTCTAGGCACGCCGGGGCTGCAGACTTGTGGATCTTGTATCGAATCGACCAACAATAGCTAATATGAGTTGTCGATCCTGTTTCTCGCAACCGGGGCTTAAGTTGGCAAGGCAGCTTCGATCAACGACGTTTCGTACCCTTTCTCTTTCTGATCCATTCTTCGACAGCCTGAAGGCCGGTTATAAGGGTTTCGAAGCTTGGTTCAAAAGTAAGGCGCACGAGGAACTTTACGTAGTCGATGACAAACATCGACTAAGTGGAATGATTTATCTAAAGCAGGAAGACGGCTCGGTTTCGGATGTTGAGCCTGCTCTTCCCCCAAGACGTTGGCTAAAGGTTGGTACCCTAAAAATTGAGGGACGTGGAACGAAGTTGGGGGAGCGCGTCCTCAAGAAGATATTGGACACGGCAATTGAGGAGGATCGGAACGGGGTCTATATCACAGTCTTCGAACTTCACTCTGACCTCATTCGTCTTTTCGAGCGCTATGGCTTCAAGCGTTACGCAGTAAAACGCACAGCGGATGGCACAGAGCTAGTGCTGGCGAGAGAGTTGACCGCCTTAAGCGGCGACATAGTCCAAGATTATCCGTTTTTCAGAACACGCGGTCGAAAAGTATGGCTGCTTGCCGTCTATCCTGAGTATCATTCGCAGCTACTCCCAGACTCAATTTTGAACAATGAGCCGCGCGAAATTGTTCGGGATGTATCTCATACAAACACAATTCATAAGATGTACATCGGTCGGCTTTCACTTACTCGAATGACGAGGGGTGACATCGTTGTGATATATCGGACGACTGATGGCATTGGTCCCGCATTTTATCGATCAGTGGCGACGTCGATATGTATTGTTGAAGAAACAAAGACTAAGAAAGATTTCGCTGACGAGGAGGCATTCCTCAAATATGCGAGTCCACACAGTGTTTTCTCGAGGGACGAACTGAGAGAAAAATACTCTACTGAGAATAGGCTCTACGTAGCTAAGATGACATACAACTCGGCGTTCAATAAGCGCATTACCCGGGGGCGTCTTTTAGAAGAAGCAGGAATCAGTGAGCATCCGCGATGGGACCTTCGTGAATTATCTAGCGCACAGTTGGAGCGCATATTGGAGATGGGAAGCGTAAATGCTCGTCTTGTTGTCGATTAGACCGCCTCACGTGGAGAATATTTTCGCGGGCCTGAAGACCTTTGAATATCGAAGAAGGGTATTTTCGCGAACTGATGTTCGAACAGTTTTGGTCTATTGCACGAAACCGATCGGAAAAATCGTCGGCGAATTCGATATCGATGGTGTACTCCAAGACAACCCGGAGCGCTTATGGCGGAAGACCCGTGAAGGGTCCGGCATTTCGAAGCGGTACTTTTTGGACTATTTCGCTGGCCGTGACCTTGGTTTTGCGCTCAAGATCGGAAAGGTGCGCCTTTTTTCGGAGCAGCTGGATCCCAACGATCTAATTGCCAATTTCTTCCCGCCGCAGTCTTATATGTATATGGCAGAAAATCGCTACGTCCAAAATCTTCCGATTCGAAAGATGACAACCTGAAGAGTGTGATCGGTGACGAGTGCAATTCTCGTTTTTGGTGTTCCGGGCGTCGGTAAGACGACGGCATGTAAGTCCTATGTTCGGCGTCATCCGTCGTTTGCCTACATCAGCGCTAGCGAGGTGCTTCGGGAGGAGAGTGATTCTTCAATCGAAGCTCTGAGGAAATCAGGCGTTCAGGATATCTTGCGGAATCAAGGTATTCTCGCTCACGCGCTGGCCAGTCGAATGAGATACAGCCAGAAAAACTACTTCTTGATCGATTCGCAGAACGTAATTGACAACGATGTCGAGCTTATCGACGTTCCGATCGACGTTGTTCGTTCGCTAAGCCCGAGCGGCATAATTCTTTTAGAGTCAAGCGCTGCGGATATCTATCTCAGACGATCAAACGATATCCGGAGTCGACCAGTCCGAAAAATTGACCAAATAGATCTGCATATTCAAAGAACTCGAAGAGTTACGGTTGACTATGCAACAAACCTTGGCGTGCCAATGTTGATTGGATTAGTTACGAATGGCTTTGAAATTGACGAGCTTGTGGACAAATTACTTGCGGGGGATTGAGCTAACAAACTTGCCTCATTGTAGGAAATTTCAGTCTTACCGGGAATGTACCTTCCGACAAGAGATGAGCTGTATCGAAATCGATACCGCTCAAAAATGCGATCGAAGGCCGGAAGTTTCGCTTGGCTTACAGTGAGGTGTGGCTGGTCTGTGCCTACCCAGTGGAGTAGAGCGTCGAACAAGCGCAAGCCAATACCTCGACCGAAATATGACGGGCAAACGCGGACGGTGCAGATCTTTTTCTCGCTGAGGTCGTTCTTGCCGATTCCGACTCCAACGATTCCACCATTCCGCTCGACGCATATCAACGTTCGCGTGCCCTCTCTTAAGCCAGGAACAACCGTCTGCTCGAACCAATTTTCAATATTGGGATAGTCGTCCGATAGCGGTAGAAGAAATTTCAGAGCTTGGCTTTCGACTGGTCTGAGCGGCAATCTGTTGGATATGCTGGCGCGAAGGAGTGAGTGATTGATCATCTGCGTTTCTCTCCAGAAGGAGCGGATGTCTTCGCATCTTGAGGGCCGTTCGAGCTGCTCGCAATACCCGCATCAATTCGCGATGCGGTGAGATTGCCAAGTACACCAAAAGCGAATGCGATAAGTAAGTATGTTAACAAGATGCGCAGGCTGCTACGCCGAATTCGTAACTTCACGAAGGCGAAAAAATCTTCCACGGGCGTTTTTTCGCTGCGCCAATGATAGACCATCATCCCGGCAGGTAGGCCGTCGGCAACATATGAATTCCAGATATTGTGTTCCAGAACGCGATTCTTGTGTGTCGCAATACTCGTGCCTGTGAGTTCTGCTGTCACGGGAATCGCAGTCAGAAACGCAACTTTTTTCAGTTCCGCTGGCTGTAGGGCAGCGTCGGTACGCATCAGAGTTTCGATTTTGGGCGGTAAGGTCCGAGCCTCATTTAGCCGGAAGTCGACACATTCGATTTCTTCAAATCCGCTCTGAAACCATCGGTCGTGTGGGGATGTCACTGAAATGAAAGGGTTGGGGTCACCACTTGGAAGGAGCGTGCGAATCCGAAAATAGGCCGGGTATATGTTCGTCATTCCGTAGCCAACTTCGTCGAGGGCGTGCCGAGTGATCGTTACGAGTGTCCCGCCGTCTTCGTCGCTTAACGTAAGTTGGCCTTCGTCTAAATGCTCACCGGACAGTGCAAATTGGTGGACTCTGCAGAACGAAATACCGTTCTTCATAAGGTCTACTCGAGAAGGTCCCGGGGGCCCACTCAAATGGCTAGTCAATGGTTCGTTAAAAATACCTTGGGCAATCTCGACTGACCTAAAATATGGACCGCAATCTTTGATCTCCTTTGCCGAAATGCGGTACGGAACAAAAATCCGTATTCTTTCGATCTTTTTCGGATCGGCGATCAGAACTCCAATCTCGGCAAAATCGTTTTCTGGCTTTCTCTTTCTGAAAAAACCTGGTTTTTGAGCCACCCGCCAATAGTTAAAGTGTACGTCCGCGGATGCACCGCTTTCTCCTAGCCTATGGGCGCACCATACGGCCATACTTCCGACCGAACCCATAGCTGGAAAGTCCCCCTAACCGAATCAAATTTGAGCGTAGTCTCCTAATTTGTACCCCAACTTGTCGATGACAACCAGCGGTGGAAAGCCAAGCCGGATGGCACGGGAGGTCCGTAAGGCGGATTAGCGTAGCGTAATCCGCCGCTTTTGCTGGTCGGGGGTTGCGCCTTCGGCTTAAGTCCGCCCTGTACGGGCTGTAAAGATAACGTGGACACAGAACCTTTGCACGTTTGGCGGCGCCCGAATACGAAGGAATGCGTATGCCTCCACCGGGAGGGCGAAAAGTTCGAATTAGAGCCATGGCTAAGCGCTTGGAGGAGGCATGGCAAATTGGACTGCACGTATCATAGCAATCTTGCTGGCGGGCGTTTCTGGCGTTGCGAACGCACAGGCGAACTGCGAAGCGATGCCGCGCGGACCGGCGCGCACGGATTGTTACCTTAGCCTGAGTGAGTTCTACCGTAGACAATCGGATTTTGCCGCCGCCAAAGCGCACGCGCAGTCAGACGCCGCGTGGTATCGGGCAATGACCGGAACAGACCTTCCGAAACACAAGCACCGTCGGCGACGATAGGAAGAAAGCCGCTAGCGGGTTTCTTACGAGAGTTCGTAGGGCGGAATAGCGTAGCGTATTCTGCCGCCTTTGCCCTTTTGCTCTTCGACGGATTGCGCCTTCGGCTTAAATCTGCCCTCCGTGTTACGCGCTGACGGCTCCAAACGCTACAACGCCCGCGCCGCATTGCCCTTGAACAGGATCGGCCCCGTCGGCCGGCCGATCGGAGAGCCGCCTTCCGGCTCCAGCGTGATCTCGAACAGCTGGTCCGGCACGGTTTCCGGCAGCGATCCCAGGTCGAGCTGCAGCGTGCGCGATTGACCGGTGAGGCCGATCGATTTCGGGCCGATCGTACGATCCCACAAGGTCCAGACCTGCAGCGTGCGGCCGGCGGGAACATCGATCGGGCGGAGCGGAATGAGCTCGACGCGGCCATTGGCAAAAGTGTTGACGATAGCGCCGGCTTCCTTCGTCGCGTCATTCACCAGCACGGCGACGTAGATCGGCTTGCGCTGCGCCAGCGCGATCATGTCGTTGCGGAGCTGGCGCGACGTGATCAATGCGCCGACCATGATCGCGGCGAACAGCAGTGCGGCGAAGACGCCGCCGATGCCGGCCCCGCGCCAGAACCGGATGTTGTTCCAGAGCGTGGCGCCGCGCAGTGCCGCGCGCGCGGAGGGCGGTGAGTAGATCGGTTCGGCCTTTGTCGCGTCCGCGATCCGCTGCCACAGGGCGGGGCTCGGCGGAGTTTCGTCGGCGGTGGCATCGAGATCGGCCAGCCGTTCGCGCCACGCGCTGACGGCCCGGGCAAAGGCGTCGTCGGTTGCGATGCGCCGCTCGGCCGCGGCGTGCTCCGCGCCCTCCAGCAGGCCCATCACATAATCGGCGGCCATTGCGTCATCGGCATTGGGCTCGGTCATCCCATGCACTCCTGCAACGCGAACAGGCTGCGCCGCACCCAGCTTTTGACCGTCCCGAGCGGAACCCGCAGCTTTCCCGCCAACTCGCCGTGACTCATGCCGTGGACATAGGCCAGAACCACCACGTCGCGCCGCGGGCGGTCGATCCGCTCGAGGCAGCGGCGCAGTGCGCTGGTCTCCGGCATGCGCGACAGGGTTGCTTCGCAGTCGATCTTCTCAGCGCTTTCATCCGAGGTTTCATAGCGGTGCTCATCGCGATGGATGCTCAGGGCACGGTTGCGCACGACCGCATAGAGCCAGCCGCGGGCGCTGCCGCGATGCGGGTCGAACCCGGCGGCGCCGCGCCAGATCCGGATAAAGGCATCGTGCACCGCTTCTTCCGCCAGATCCTGCCGGAACAGGATGCGGCGGGCGACGCCGATCATGCGCGGCGCTTCGCTGTCGTAGATCATCCGCAACGCCGCGCGGTCGCCGGCGGCACAGCGCGCCAATGCCGCGGCAAGCTGCAGCTCGCGCTCCTGATCTGATGGGGCAGGGTGGCGCGAATCTGCGGTGATGGTGCCATTTCCGGTCATGTCTATGCCCTTGCATAGTTGTTGTACCGGCGCGTGCGGCATTTGGATGCACGGCCAGAAATTTATTTTCAGGCCCCTGCATCCGTTTCGCCGGCGCCGCCGGTATCCGCTGTGTTGGTCCCGAGAGGGCCGTCAAGAACACAGGGAGTTTTCGATGATTATTCGCTCGATTTTCGCCGCTTCAGCCGCGATCCTGCTGTCGTCCGCCGCCGCCAATGCAGCTCAGGTTGCCGCGCTGATCGGCGGTGACACCATTGCCATGGTCGATACCGCGCAGAAGAAAGCCACCGGTTCCGTCAAGGTGTCCGGCATTTCCGGCGCGCTGGTCGGCATCGACGTGCGCCCGGCCGATGGCCTGCTCTATGGGCTGGTCGACGATGGAACCGTGGTGACCATTGCGGCGGACGGCAAGGCCACGACGAAGTCCAAGCTCGACACCACGCTTGCCAAGGGCGTGGCCGCGACGGTGGATTTCAACCCGGTGGCGGATCGCCTGCGCGTGATGGGTGCTGATGGCATGAACCTGCGCGCCAATGTCGATGACGGCAAGGTGACCAAGGACGGCGATCACAAATATGCCGACGCCGACATGCACAAGGGCGAGAAGCCGAACATCGTCGCCGGCGCTTACACCAATTCGGTGAAGGGCGCCAAGGAAACGGCATTGTTCAATATCGATGCCACCATCGGCGGATTGATCAAGCAGGCGCCTCCGAACGATGGCGTGCTCGGCGCCATCGGAAAGCTCGGCATCAAGCCGAGCAACGTTGCGTTCGACATCTGGTCCGACGGTTCGGGCAAGAACGAAGCCTGGCTGATGGCCGACGGCACGCTCTACAGCGTCGACCTCGCCACCGGCAAGGCGACCGAGGCCACCAAGATCGCCGGTGTCAGCGGCACAGTGAAGGATATCGCGATCATGGGCATGTAGCAGGCAGCTACTGCCCCGTCATTCCGGGGCGGGCGCAAGCGCGAACCCGGAATGACGGCGTGATGTTGTACGCCGCTCTCATTGCGAGCGGAGCGAAGCAATCCATATCGCTCCGAGCCGAGGTATGGATTGCTTCGCGGAGCCTGTCATCGCGCGCGCATTCGCGCGACCCGTTGGCTCGCAATGACGGTGGAGAGAGCGGCGACCAATCAATCGCCGGCCGTGCCCGGTGTAGCCTCAGGCGAAGTCCAAACGACTTCTGATTGGCAGAAATCGTGTCAAGCGGAAAATTTCCGAAAGTCAAAAA
This sequence comes from Bradyrhizobium sp. AUGA SZCCT0169, assembly GCF_018130085.1. Classification (NCBI taxonomy): domain Bacteria; kingdom Pseudomonadati; phylum Pseudomonadota; class Alphaproteobacteria; order Hyphomicrobiales; family Nitrobacteraceae; genus Bradyrhizobium; species Bradyrhizobium sp. AUGA SZCCT0169. The sequence goes on from NZ_JAFCMC010000002.1 coordinate 326,568, forward strand.
TATTTCTCTTCCCTCCAACCCCAAATCACCTGCACATCAATAGCCATCCCGTCCCAATCAGAGGGGCGTTGGCCATCGTCACAACGAGGGGCGGGTCGCGGTGGACGCTGATGTTGCGATTGACGGTCGTGACTGAGGCGTACGGTGAAAGCGTGTGGTCCTGGCGCCCGTAACGGCGTCAAGCTCTGAAGAAGCCAACGCTTCCGAGGGGTGACGGTGGCAATAGAGACCGTCTCACCGGGGAGAGCGCGCCATAAGCCGTAAAGCCATTGCGCAGGGAATGTCGGATGTTCTCCGCTGCCCTGTATGCTCGTGTGCAGCTTTCTTTGCACAATTCGCACACGAGACCGCGGGTGCAGCGCGCATCCGGCATTCCCTGCGCCCTCTGAATTTTCGAGGGCAAGGAATTTCTAGGTAAACCTCGGGCGCAATGCGTCGCGAGAATGCGAAACTATATCCTCGTCGTCCCGGCCTTGAGCTCAGATGCGCAATTGCGCATCTGAGCTCAAGGCCGGGACGACGAGTTGAGAGAGCTGAGAAACGCAATGACGTGGCGGGCTATTTGAAATTCAAATCAGACTCGCAGGGGCAAGCGAAGCGACCTGGCGCAGCCATCGCTTAGATTGCCGCTTTTCAACGACGTGACGACAGTCACGGAAGAGGTTTGCTTAGCCGGCATAGGTTGCGCTCATGACGAGCGGTGATCGCTTGCGCCAACGGATGGAGACTTGCCATGACCAAGGTCAATCATGAACTGAGCATCGACGAATTGGGTGTGATCAGCGGAGGCGGCTTGAAATCGGCGTTTGACAAAGTGCCTGCGTCCACCGCCACAAGCGGCACCGGCACCGGTGCGCCGGATTGGTGGAAACCGTTTCCCGGCTATTTGACCATGGATTCAGTCAGGGCGCTCGGCCCCATTGGATTCTGATAGTTTGCAATTCTGATAGTTTGAATGGCTCGCAGGCGGAATGGCACTTGTAACGCCGTAGCCCAACGGGCGAGGGCGGAAGCCATTCCGCCGCTTTTTCCTACGCCCGCACCGGCACCGCAATCAGCTGCGAGCCGACCGCACCGAGCAAGAGCTGGTGCGCGCGATCGACGATTTCGTCGAGCGAGCGGGTGCGCGCAAACATCGCCTGCGCCTGCGCCAGCAATTCGTCGCGCGTTGGAATCCTCGGATGGAAGGATGCCAATATCTCGGCCGTTTGCGATCGGGCCTGGCTCAGCGTCTCCTGCAACGCCACCAATTCGGACGAATGCAGCGCCGACGAAACGGCGAGCGCAATCCGCTCCGGATTGAACCAGGCGACGAGTTCATCGGCGGCGCGATTGATGACGCGCGAACCCAGCCGCTGCTCGTTGCGCAGCACTTCCGCGGGCGGCGTCTTCAGGTCCCGGACGACGCGAACGAAGGACAGCGCCTTCAGCATGTAAAAGGTGACGTCGATTTCCCACCAGCGAAAACCCTGGCGGGCGCTGCTCTGGTAGGCGTGGTGGTTGTTGTGCCAGCCTTCGCCCATGGTGAAGAACGCCAGCAGCCAGTTGTTGCGGGAATCATCGCCGGTGACGTAGCGCTTGCGGCCGTGAACATGCGCCAGCGAATTGATGCAGAAGGTCGCGTGATAGAGCAGCACGGTGCTCCAGACGAAACCGACCACGAGGCCGGACCATCCGCCGATCAGGAAACAGATGATCGCGAGGATCACGCTCGGCAGCTGCTCGAACCGGTGCAGGAACCTCAATTCCGGAAAGGCCGCAAAATCGGCGACCTTGACCAGATCGGTCAGGTCGTGTTGCCGGTAAAAAATCCATCCGACATGGCTGTAGAAGAAACCCTTGTGGCGGGGCGAATGTACGTCATGTTGCGTATCGGAATGCAGATGGTGGTGGCGATGCTTGGCGGCCCACCACAGCACGCTCTTCTGGGTGGTGCTCTGGGCCAGGAACGCCAGCACGAATTGAAACAGGCGGCTGGTCGCATAGGACCGGTGCGAGAAGTAGCGGTGATATCCCGCCGTGATCGCGAACATGCGCAGCCAGTACAGCGTCACGCAGATCGCGACGGCCTGCCAGGTGATGCCGGTCCAGAACGCGGCAAAGCAGCTGAGGTGCAGCACGATGAACGGCAGCGCGGACGGGTACATGATGTCGTCATGCGCATCGGCGGTTTGGGCGTCGGCATTGTCTGGCTTGTCGATCATGAAGTGCGTACTTGGCTCCCTGGCGCATGCCGGCCGTTGCCGGGCATGACTCACGGTTGATGGACGAGGCGATGATCGCATCCACCGGTTAAGACCCGCTAAGGGGCCCGACGATGTTTGTTCGAGAGTGGGCAGAGGCTCGTCAGTCACGCGCGCAACGCGGCGAGGCCAAGTCGGTCGGCCGAAGTTCAATGACCATAAATAGTTGCGGCCTGCCGGGGGCGCAAGGCAATGTCCGGTACCGGACCTGAGGCCGTGGGTCGCACTCCGGCTGAAAGGGGCGAGGGCAGGCGAAAGACGGCCAGCCCGCGTCCTGATCGTAATTGGAATTGTTCCAAATTTCTGGGAACCCGTTCCATGCCGTTCGCCTAATAAGCCCTGAAAATCGGGCGATATCAGTCTCCAATGAGCGCCGAAACCGCGTGATTGGAGTTCGGCTTTTGACGTATGGGTCCAGCGGCGGCCATGGTATTTGTCACCGCCGGACCATGGGGTTAACCGACCAGATTCACTGAGGCCTTCTTGCTCGATAAGCTTGAACTATTGCTGGCGCTCGCAAAGGAGCGGCATTTCGGACGCGCCGCCGAGGCGTGTGGCGTCACCCAGCCGACCATGTCGACGAGCCTCAAGCAGCTCGAGGAAATCCTCGGCGTCATGCTGGTGCAGCGCGGCTCGCGCTTTCAGGGTTTCACGCCCGAGGGCGAACGCACGCTCGACTGGGCGCGGCGGATCGTCGGCGATACCCGCGCCATGCGGCAGGAGATCAACAGCCTCAAGGACAAGCTCTCCGGCGAGATCAGGCTGGCTGCCATCCCCACCGTGCTCGGCATGGTGGCGCAGCTCACCACGCCGTTCCGCGCGCGCCATCCCGATGTGCGTTTCCAGATCCGCTCATGCACCTCGGCCGAGGTGCTGGGGCTGCTCGAAAATCTCGAGGTCGACGCCGGGCTGACCTATATCGAGAACGAGCCGATCGGCAAGGTTCGCACCATCCCGCTCTACAACGAGAGCTACCGCCTGCTGACGGCGCCGGATGCGATGTTCGGCGATCGCAAGCAGGTCACCTGGAAGGAAGTCGGCCAGGTGCCGCTGTGCCTGTTGACGCCGGACATGCAGAACCGCCGCATCATCGACCGCGCGCTGACGTCGGTCGGCGCCGAGGCGATGCCGACGCTGACGTCGAACTCGCTCTTGGTGCTCTATACCCACGTCAAGACCGGACGCTGGGCCAGCGTGATGCCGGCGAAGCTGGCGGAGACGTTGGGGCTCGCGGATACCGTCCGCAGCATTCCGATCGTCGATCCCGTGGTCGATTACAGCATCGGCATGGTGATCCCGCAGCGCGATCCGATGACGCCGCTGATCGCAGCGCTGGTGCAGATCGCCCGCGAAGTCGCGCCGACGCTGGAATCGGCTTGAGGGCCGGCTAGCCCGCGACCGACAGCTTCGCTTTCGGCGCATGCGGCTCGCGCGGCAGCGTGATCCGCACCACCGTTCCGGTGCCGAGCTTGGAGCGCAGCCGCATCGTTCCGCCGTGCAGGCTGGTCAGCGATCTCGCGATGGCAAGCCCGAGGCCCGATCCCTGATAGGTTTTTGTCAGCTGGCTCTCGACCTGCTCGAACGGCTTGCCGAGCCGGCGCAGCGAGTCCGGGGCGATGCCGATGCCGGTGTCGGCGATCATCAGCACGATGGAGTCGTTCAGCACCTGGCCGCGCACCGTGACCTTGCCGTCGTCGGGGGTGAATTTGACGGCGTTCGACAGCAGGTTGACGAAGATCTGCTTGACTGCGCGGCGATCGGCCATGACCGAGATGGTGCTTTCGATGTCGGCGTCCAGTGTCAGATGCTTGTCTTCGGCGCGTCCCGAGACCACGCGCATTGACTCCGCCAGGATGTTCGACAGATCGAGCGGCTCCAGGTCGAGCTTCATGCGGCCGGCCTCGATCTTCGACATGTCGAGGATGTCGTTGATGACCTCGAGCAGATATTTTCCCGATGTCAGGATGTCGTGGCAGTACTCCTGATATTTGTCGGAGCCGAGCACGCCGAACATGCCGCTGCCCATGATCTCGGAGAACCCGATGATGGCGTTCAGCGGGGTGCGCAGCTCGTGGCTCATATTGGCGAGGAACTTTGATTTGGCCTGGTTGGCTTCCTGCGCGCGGGTTTTTTCCTGCGAGTACTTTTCGGCGAGGTCGGCGAGTTCGGATTGCGAGCGCTTCAGATCGAGCACGTTGGCGCGCATCCGGGCGTCGTTCTCGACCAGCTTCTGCTCGTGTTCCTTGATGCGGGTAATGTCGGTGCCGACGGAGACGTAGCCGCCGTCCTTGGTGCGGCGTTCGCTGATGTGCAGCCAGCTGCCGTCGTCGAGCTGGGCTTCGAAGGTACGTGCTCCCGGCGCTTGGGCGCCGGTCTCCTGCAGTCTGGTGCGGACCTCCGGCATGCTGCCGACTTCGATCACGGTTTCATAGGAGGTGCCTGATGTCACCGCCGAGTCCGGCAGTTTGTGCAGGCGCTGGAAATGCGAGTTGCAGAGCACCAGGCGGTCTTCCGCATCCCACAGCACGAAGGCTTCCGGAATCGTCTCGATCGCGTCGCGCAGCCGCAAATCCGCCTCGACGGTCTTCTCGGCGAGGCTCTTCTGCTCGGTGATATCGACCGCGATGCCGATCAGATGCAGGCCTGAGTCGGCGGCGGACTGGCTGAGTTCGCAGCGCACCCGCAGCCAGATCCAGTGGCCGCCGGTGTGCTGCATGCGGAAGGTCTGGTCGATATGGTCGAGCTTGCCGGAGATCAATTGATCGGCGATCGCGAACAGATCGATGTCGTCGGATTTCACCAGCGCGTTGACTTCGCCGAACGTGAGCAGGTCGTTGCGGGAGTCGAGCCCGAGCATCGTGAACATCGACTGCGACCAGAAAATCCTGCCGCGCGACAGGTCCCAGTCCCACAGGCCGCACCGGCCGCGGTTGAGCGCGGTGTCGATCCGGCCGCGCACCGCGTCATTGATCAGGTCGCCTTCGCGGGCGCGGGTCGATTGCCAGTGGAAGGCAAAGCCGAGGATCAGCACGACGAAGCCGGTGGTGGCGGACAGCGTCATCGACAGCGCCGCGTCCGATCCCCACAAGGGATCGTTCTTCTCCTGGATCACGATGACCTGGCCGGGCAGCGCCTTGACCAGCCGCGAAATCGCCAGCGCGCCGTTGCCGCTCGGCAGCGTCATGTCGTTGATGACGCCCTGATGAGCCGGCGCGGCGAGCAGTTGCGCGGTGGAGATCACGTCGAGCACGCGGTCGCTTCCGCTGAGGCCCTCGACCGGAATCCGCGCCAGCACGCGATGCTCCACGCCGGTGATGATGAAATGGCGGCCGGCCGCGTTGCCCCAGGAGGGAATGAGTTCGGGCAGCAGGCTCTGCAGCCGGTCGATGGTGAGCGCGCGATCCTGCCGGACCGAGGCGAGGCGATCGATGCGTTCGGCCATGAGGTCGGTGACGGCGGCGAGGTCGCGCTTCATGGCGGCGCGCTTCTGCCGGGTCTGGTCGATCACCTGCACGACCGCGCCGAGGCAGATCGTGATCAGAAAGGCGATGATCAGGGTCGGCACGGCGCGTCGTAGCGCCGGTTCGGCGATCAGCAGCCTGTGGTAAGCCGGTTTAGCGATCGATTGCGCCAATCCCTTGATCGAATCGGATTGGACACACGCGTTCGCCGCATGCGCGCGCGCCATGCTAATAGACCCCCACCGAAAATTCATTTTTGCACATCGTTTCGGAAGAGCCCTCGACTTCCGAATCACAGCGATTTGAATCCGTTTTTCCCTGGCTGTCGAGAGTCAACGATTCGTTAATATCAAATAAATCTTGTCCAACGGGGAATCGGGGACTCCAAAAAGAGTCCGAAACAGGAACGCGTCCGTATTAGTACGCCCAACTCACTCATAAGGCGGTTCGGCGTGGCTGATCACGCGCTTGATGGTCGGGAAGGCGCGGCGCAGCGCGCGCTCGATCTCGTCGACGTTCTCATGCACCTTGATGACGCTCATCGAGGGCGCGGCGCGGCAATGGAAGTTGACGATTTCGCCGGCGTCGGTGTCGCGCACCCGCACATTATGAATGTCGTGGATGGCGCCATTGGCCGCGAAACCCGTCAGCGCCGCCTTGATGACTTCCACCCGTTCGGGTGAGGCGTCGGTACCGTGGGGCAGTTCCGGTTCCAACGGCTCGATATGGGTATCGACCTCGACATCCTCGCCAAAATCCTCGCGGATGCTGCGCTCCAGTTCATGGGCGATGTCGTGCGCCGCTGATAGCACCATGTCGCCGTCGACCTCGAGGTCGATGCTGACGGTCAGCCGGCCGCCGAGATCGTGCACCGTGACGTGGTGGACCGCGAGGCCGGAATTGCGCGCGATCACCATGATGCGCTCGCGCACGCTCTCATTGTCGCGCGCCACCGGCACCGCGGTGAACGTCAAATCGGCGTCGCCGAGCGCCTGGCTCACCGCCGCCTGCGCGATCCGCTTGATGGCCTCGACGCGGTCGATCGGGTAGGTGCGGGGCACGTTGACGATGGCGTCGATGAAATGGGTCGGCCCGACCATGCGCACGCGCAGCCGTTCGACACCGACCACGCCGGGTACGGCGCGGATCGCCGCGGAGGCTTTCTCCGCCGCGCCTTCCGGGGCGCGGTCGAGCAGCGTTTCGATGGTCGATCGTCCCAGCCGCAAGCCCAGCAGCGATATCATCACGGCGACCGCGATCGCCGCCGCCGTGTCGCCCCAGGCATAGCCGAAGCCGGTCAGCACCAGGCCGATGATGACGGCGGTCGAACCCAGCACATCGGAGGCAAAATGCAGCGCGTCGGCGGCCAGCGCCTGGCTCTTGGTTTCGCGCGCGGTGCGATGCAGCGCCCGCGCCCGCCAGAAATTGACGCCGATGTCGATCACCAGCACCACGAAGGGCACTGCCGAGAGCGTCGGCGGCGGCGCGCCGTCGCGCAGGCGGCTCCAGGATTCCACCAAAATGCCGCCGGCCAGCACATAGAGCAGCGCGATGACGAACAGCGCCGACAGGCTTTCGAACTTGCCGTGGCCGTAATGATGTTCCGCATCGGCCGGCTGGTCGGAGACGCGCACCACCAGCCAGGTGATGATGGTCGCGATCACGTCGACCGAGGAGTGCAGGGCCTCCGAGATCAGCGCCAGACTGCCGATCGCAATTCCGACCGCGAATTTCGCCGCGGCCATGCCGGCGCTGGCGAATATCGAGATCGCGGCGACGTTGGTCTTGAGGTTGGAAACGCGGGCGTGGGTCAGTGTCATGACCGGCGGTTTAGCAGGGCGCCCGTCAACATCAAGCGCCCATCCACAGCGCTAGTCGCAACTGGTTTGCAGAAGCAGGTTTGTTGCGAATTGTTCTGAATTGAAGGAGCTGACATGCGAAGGCTTATCCGTTCTGTCGTCCCGGCTTAGTGCGCAATTGCGCACGGGGGCCGGGACCCATACCGCGTGATCTCTCGGCGAAGCCTCGGTAGCAGAGATTTTTCGCAAAACTTCTCCCTGTGGTTATGGGTCCCGGCCTTCGCCGGGACGACGACAACATATGGCTCCGCGATCTCGCGACGCATTGCGCCCGAGTCTTGCTTGAATTCTTCCCGCCCTCTCAAGAGAGGGCGCAGGGAATGCCGGATGCACGCTGCACCCGCGGTCTCGTGTGCGGTTAGCACAAAGGAAAGTGCACACGAGCATACAGGGCAGCGGAGGCGATCCGACATTCCCTGCGCAATGGCTTTACGGCTTATGCCGTGCTCTCCCCGGCGACGAGTTCGTTTTTGTCACCGTCGTCTGCGAATTGACGGCGCATCGAGACCCGGTCGGGTTCGACTTGCCTTTCGCAAACTTGACACCAGCAACGGGTGCCAGGACCACACGGTTTTGCCGTACGCAGCATTCCCGTCTTCGCCTTTGGCTTCGCCGGGCACGGCCCGTCTTCGCTTTCAGGTCCATTCGGGCGTTGGCATCGCTCGTCTTGCGCGCCGTGAGCCGCTCATGAGGTTCATCTCACCCTGCAGTCACCTGTCGCGCACGACGCTGCCGCGTCCACCGCACCCCGTCCCACGTTCGTGACGATCGCGAGCGCCCCTCTCATTGGGACGGGATGGATGAGCTGTGCAGGTGATTTGGGGGTGGCGTCAAGGGGTATTTCTGGAAAACGGAAAATTGTTGCTGCGGGGCTGCCGAGGCTTCGCATAACAGTATTGGAGTGGCCTGTAACCCGGATGAGCAACGCGAGATATCCGGGTATTGTGTCGCGCTGATTCCGCATGCGCGCATGCGCGCATGCGGGCTACTCGCTTTTCTAGCGCGCACCGAAGGGCAGGGATGCCCGCGCGCGATAGGTCCAGAGCCCGAAACTGCCACCGAGGCCGCTGCGCTCGCCGCCGATGGCGAGTTGCGCGCCGTTGTCGAACCGCGCCGTCACGCCGCCAACAGCGCGCGCCGACCAGCCGTCGAGCACGACAAACGGCAGCGCGCCCGGCGCGACCAGCGCGACGCTGTCACTCTTGAAATAGTAGTCGCCGTAGAGGCCGACGTAAGGCGTCAGGACCGTCGCACCCGACCACGCGACCGGATAGGCCAGCTTGGTGCCGGCGCTGGCGCGGCCGGTCGAGAAGTCGCGCGCGGCTTGCAGGGTGCCGAGCGTGTCGGTGTAGGCGTTTTCATGTTCCCACAACGCGTAGACGCGCGCCGATGGTTCGATCTGGAAACCGTAACTGCTGTAAGTGCCGGTGAGCCCGCTCGTGACCAGCCAGCGCTGGCCGGTGAAGGATCCGGCGGCGGTGCCCGCCGTGCCGTCGAAGCCGATTCCCGAATAGGCGACGCCGGCGTCGAAGCGGATGCCTTGCGTTATCTTCCAGCCGAGATAGGAGCCCACGGTCCAGCCGTCGCCCTTCAGCCGGCCCGAGAGCGCATCGGAACGATAGTCGAAGGTCTCGTAGCCGCCGAGTACGCCGGCGACGAAGTTGGGTGTGAACCTGCGGGTCAGACCTGCCAGCAGGTTGATCTGGTTGCCGTAGACGACGGTGGCGCCGGGCACGGCTGACGAACTGCCCCAGCGATCGAGCGTCGCGCCGCGCACTTCGGCCCAGCCCAGCCATTCCTTCGGCTCGGCGACACGGAGCGGCGGCGCCTTGGTGGACGGCGCATAGCCGATCGCATTGAACGCGTCCTCGATGCGCGCAGGCTGGCCCGGCTGGGAGCTTCGTCCATTGTTGGCCAATGTCCCGCCGGCGCCGGTAAAGGGATCGGTGGAACGGATGGATCCATTCGCCGGCTGCGCGTCGGGATCGGCGGCGAAATTGAAACGCACACCGCTGGCGCTCGGTGAGATGAAGGCGCCGCCGCCGCTAAAGGCCTCGCCGATCGCGCTGTCGATGGCGCCGGAGATCGCCTGCCCGGAAACCTGGGCCACGATCGGCGTCACCAAAACCTGCAACGCGCGCAGCTTCACGCTGTCCGCGGGCGTGCTGACGGTCTGGCTCAGTGCCGGTGACGTCGCGGGACCGAAAGTCGCGGCCCCGCCATAACTCGCCGTGATGGTGTGCGAACCGACCGTGAGCGTCGAGGTCGTCAGGGACGCAATGCCGGCCGCCAGCGTGGCGGTGCCGATCGCGACGCCACCGTCGCTGAAAATCACCGTGCCGGCCGGCGTTCCCGCGCTGCTGGTGACCGTGGCGGTGAACGTCACCGGTTTGCCGAATTCGCTCGGGTTGAGCGAGGACACCAGCGCCGCCGCCGTGGCCGCCGTGCCGACCGTCTGCGTCAGCACGGGCGATGTGCTGGCGAGGAAATTCACATCGCCATTATAGGTCGCGGTGATCGCATGCACGCCGACGGCTAGCGACGAGGTGGTGAAGGTTGCCGTCGCCGCTCCGCCGAGCGCCACGGTGGCCAGCACCGTCGCGCCATCCCTGAACGTGACATTGCCTGTCGCGCCGCCTGCCGAAACCGTGGCAGTGAACGTCACGGCTTGAGCGAACGCGACCGGATTGAGCGAAGACGTCAATGCCGTCGTCGTCGCTGCGGAGGTGGTCACCGTCGTCGACACGCTCGCGCTGTTGTTGCCGGCGTTCAGATCGGGCGTGGCGCTCGCCACGGTGGCGACGTTGGTCAGGACGGTGCCGACAGCCAGCGCCCCGTTGACCGTCGCCGTGAGCGATAGCGTTTGCGGAGTGCCGGTGACGACCGTTCCCACCGTCCACACACCGGCGGCGAAGGTGCCCTGGCTCGGCGTGGCGCTCACGAAGGTTAGGCCCGCGGGCAGTGTGTCGTTCACCGTAACGGTGGCGGCCGGCTCGGGCCCGGCATTGCTCACCGTGATCGTGTAGGTGATGTTCTGCCCCGGCTGGATGGTCGCCGGGGCGGACTTGGTGACCGACAGGTCGGCGTTGACGTTGTGCGCCGTGACCGTTGCGCCCGCGGCATTGTTGCCGGTCGCGGGATCGAACTGATCGCTTTGCGAGATCGTCGCCGTGTTCGTGGTCGGATTGGTGGTGGTGACGGTGGCCTGCAACGCCAGTGTTTGTGGTGCGCCGGGCGTGACCGTTCCCACTGTCCAGATACCTGTAAGGTCGCTGTAGGTTCCTTGGCTCGGAGTGGCACTCACGAAGGTCAGGCCGGCCGGAAGCAGGTCCTGCACACTGACGTTGGTGGCAACATTCGGTCCCGCATTGCCCAGGGTGACCGTGAACGTCACCACATCCCCGACGATCGGGCTCGGATTGGACACCGTGTGGGTGAGCGACAGATCGGCGGTCTGCGGTGTGACCGTCGCGGACGCGGAATTATTCCCGCCGTTGGGGTCGGACTGATCGGAGGCTGCGATCGACGCCGTGTTGGTTTGCGCAGCGGCGCCGGCAACGGTGGCCACCAATTGCAGTGTTGCCGGCGCGCCGGCCGCGACCGAACCCACGTCCCAGATACCGCTACCCGATGCATAGGTTCCCTGGCTCGGAGCGGCGCTCACGAAGGTCAGGCCGGCGGGAAGCAGATCCTGCACACTGACGTTGGTGGCAGCGTCCGGTCCCGCATTGCTCAGGGTGACCGTGAAGCTCACCACATCCCCGACGTTCGGGGTCGGATCGGACACCGTCTTCGTCATGGCAAGATCGGCGACCTGCGCCAGTGCGGCCTGCGAGCCGAAGACGGTAAGCAAGAGGGCCAGCAGCAGCCCGACGATGCTGACGCGTCCAAAGCCCGGTCGTGTCGCGCGCGCCCTGAAGCGCCGTGCCCAATGCGGCCGGTCGGCATCGGCACAAAGCGTAACACGCGTTTCAACGATTTCCGACATGGCCGCCCTTGTCGGAAGCTGTGATAAGCTTACGGTATCCCGACCTTAAGCAGACGCGGCGCATCCGACGAATGGATTCGGACAACTGGAGCGACCAACGGGCGTCATGAAGGGCGTTTCCCAGGGCGTGTTGCTATTGCGCCACATGGCTTGAGCGGAAGTCCCGTCGACGCTCAGGGATTACCCGCACCCGGCACCTCCACCTCAACCACATCGATTCGTGACGACGACTTCCGCCGTGATTCTTCGTGCGACGTCGCGGCGCTCAGGCAAAATAGGGTTTTGCGCTCGGGGCCGCCGAGCACACAGGTGAGCGTGGAGGGCGGATTATCCGAAGGCGAAATCCGCCGGTGCATTTTCAAGCAAGAACGCGGATCACGCCAAGCTAATTCGCCATCCGCGCACTCACTGCCTCTCCCCCTGATAAAACCGCACCCGATAATCCTGCGGCAACACGTTCAGCCTCCGCCGAAACGCCCGCCGCAAATGCTCTTCGCTTTGAAATCCGGCGCGCGCGGCGATTTCCTTGATGGGGGCTGCGGATTCTTCCAGTGCCCTGCGGGCCGCCTCGACGCGAAGCTCTTCCACGGCCTTGCCGGGTGTGCGGCCGGTCTTTTGCCGAAACACGCGTGCGAAGGTGCGGGGACTCATGCCGACGCGTTCGGCCAGACTCTCGACGCGCAAATCGCGCCGGAGATTGTCCTGCATCCAGGTCGAGATGTTTTCGAACGCCGTGTCCTCGGACGATTGCAGTGACAGCGGCACGCTGAACTGCGCCTGCCCGCCGGGCCGCTTCAGGAACACGACCAGGCGGCGTGCGATACGCATGGCTTCGCGGTGGCCGAGATCATCCTCCAGCAAGGTGAGCGCCAGATCGATGCCTGCCGTCACACCCGCGGATGTCCAAACTCCGCGGTCGTGAACAAAGACCGGATCGACCAACACCGAAACGTCGGGGTACTGGGCTTTGAGCATGTCGCAGGAGCCCCAATGGGTGACCGCGCGCCGCCCGTGAAGCAGGCCGGCCGCAGCCAGAACAAAGGTACCGGTACAGACGGAGCAGACACGCCTCGCGTTCGGCGCTGCGGTGCGAAACCAGTCGACCAGTGCGGCATTCGCCGCGGCACGATGGACGCCGGGGCCGCCACCGACGATGAGGGTGTCGATATCAGTGCGGTCGCAGTCGGAGAGGGCGGATGTCATCACCTCCAGGCCGGACGAGGTTTTGACCGGACCACCCTTTAACGAGCAGATCTGCCAGACATAGGGCGTGCGGCCGGCTTCGGATGTTTCGCAGGCAAGCTCAAAGGCTTGCAGCGGCCCGGCAAAGTCGAGCAGCAGGCAATCCTCGAACAGGACGAAGACCAGACGGCGGGCGGTCGAAGCCATGAGCGGGCCTTGTCAGGCAATCTCTTCGTGAGTTTGGCAGGAAATGCGTGTATTATGACATTTCGGCAAACGGCCTCGCCTGTCAACATCCTCTTGTTCAACAGAGGGGTGCACGATGTCTGGCAAGCCGATCGAGATCGGACTTCTTTTCTTTCCCGGGATGACCCAGCTGGATGTCACCGGACCTTTCGAAGTCTTTGCCCGCCTTCCGAACGTTCGCATGCATCTGCTCTGGAAACGCATCGAGCCTGTGATCAGCGACGTCGGCCTGCCGCTGCTGCCGACCACGACTTTTGCCGACTGTCCGGATCTGGATGTGTTCTGCATCGGTGGCGGCCCGGGGCTGGTTGATTTTCTGGGCGATGATGAGGTCATTGCGTTCGTTCGCGACAAGGGTGGATCGGCGCGCTACGTCACGTCGGTTTGCGCGGGCTGCCTGATCCTCGGCGCCGCCGGCCTGCTCGACGGATACAAGTCGGCCTGCCATTGGCTGATGAGTGAGCAGCTTGCCGCCTTTGGCGCCATCGCGGTCGACGAACGCGTCGTGATCGACCGTAACCGGATTTCCGGCGGTGGTGTAACCGCCGGAATTGATTTCGGCTTCCAGGTAGCATCGGAGCTCTGCGGCGAAGAAGTCGCGAAGAAACTCCAGCTCATGCTGGAATACCAACCGCAGCCGCCGTTCGATATCACCGTGCAGAATGCGCCGCCCGAGATGCTTTCCCAAATGCGCCTTGAGGCCGAACCCTGGCTTCGCAAGCGCGCGGCGGCGGTCCAGAAGGCTGCCTTGAAGCTCAAATCGAAAGCAATGACGGCTGCATGAGCGGTTAGACGGCCGGAAACTTGGCGCCATTTTTGGGAAAGATACTCGCATGATTTGCAACGGCCGCGTGAACCCGGGAAGAATGATGTTCAAGGCCGCTGCTGCTTTGCTCTGCGGGGCAATGATCGGATCCGTGGCCCTCGCTCGCGCGGCCGAACTCTCCGGTGGCGTCGTCCGGATCGGTATCATCAATGACCAGACCGGGCCCTTGTCTGACTTGAGCGGACCAGGTTCGATCGCTGCCGCCAAAATGGCGGCGGAAGATTTTGGGAAATTGGTGCCGTCGATCAAGGTTGAGATCATAGCCGCCGACCACCAGAACAAGCCTGATATCGGCGTCGGCATCGTCCGGAAATGGTTCGACGTCGATGGCGTCGACATGGTCGCCGACGTGTCCAACTCGGCCGTTGGCCTCGCCATCCAGTCACTGGCCCGCGACAAGAACAAGATTGCGGTCTATTCGGCCGTGGCGACCACCGAACTCAACGGCAAGCAATGTTCGCGAAACGGCCTGGCCTGGCTGCACGATTCCTACAATCTGGTGTCGGGGCCGATCCGTACGCTGGTCGCCCAAGGCTACGATACGTGGTTCTTCATTGCGGCCGACTACGCGTTCGGCAAGAACATGGTGATGGAGTCGCAGCGCGTGCTCGCGGCAACAGGCGGCAAGTCGCTCGGCGCCGTGTATCACCCGATCGGCACCGCGGATTACGGCTCCTTCATCCTGCAGGCCCAGGCATCCGGAGCCAAGGCCATCGCCTTCGCCAATGCCGGTGAGCAGCTGGTGACGTTGATGAAACAATGGAACGAGTTCGGCATGAACACCGGCAAGCAAAAGCCCGTGGCCGAGCTGATGTTCCTCACCGACGTTCATGCGATGGGCCCGAAGATCGCAAAAGGCCTGACGACCCTCACGGCGTGGTATTGGGCGCTCAACGACGAGACCAGAGCCTTCGGCCAACGCTTCTTCAAGCTGCGCGGCACAATGCCCACGGCACCGCAAGCGGCGGTTTACTCAGGCGTTAGTCATTATCTGAAAGCCGTCGCGGCGGTTGGCGGCGATGCAACGGATCCGGTGCTGGAGAAAATGCGTTCAATGCCGGTTGACGACTTCTACGCAAGGGGAGCGAAGGTGCGCGAGGACGGCAAGCTCGTGCACGACTTCTATCTGGTCCAGGTGAAGGATCCGTCGGAGGTCAGGGCGCCCTGGGAATACTACAACGTGCTTGAAAAGATTCCGAGTGGCGAGGTCTACTCCGACCCGGCGAATAGCGAATGCCCGTTGGTAAAGCGGGTCAATTGAGATGCCTAGCTCGCCAGTTTGAGCGCGCTGGAGATTTCGGCAAGCGTCGCCTTCTCGGTATCGCTGACCACGACACCGCCAATACCGAGAAATCCACCCTCGGTGGATGCCTCGGCGACATTTTGGCTGATCTCGCGCAACCAGTTCTTGAACGCAGCCGCGTCGCCGGGCGCCTTGGCGCTCAGGACGCCGTCGACTTTTTGCAGGATTTCGATGCAGGCGGTCTTGACCTCGGAGGGCTTTTTGCCGCTGAGGCTTTCCTTTAAGCCGTCGCGCGCCACGGCTCGCCCCTCGCTTGTGGCGAAATCATCGACCACGGCCTTGATCAGCGGGTTGGAGCCCGTGTCCATCTTCGTCTTCGCCAGCATTTTTCCGCTTGCGAAACTCTCCTGGAGCAGGCCCCAAAGCCCGCTTGGCTCGGCGGCCGTTACGGCAAGGCCGGGCGCCATCACGCTCTCTAAAAGCGTTTTCCATTCGTCGGCGGTAAAGGTCGATTTGTCGGCCATGGCCTTCTCCTCACCGTCGCCGGGCTACCGCGACGCCGAGCAAGAAGGCGACCAGGAGAGATCCGAGCGGAGCTTCACGTGCAATGTTGCTAAGGATGCTTAGCGGCATGCCGGGTTTTCGGCCGGACTCGATCGCGTCGCCGACCCGGCTGGCCGCGCCTTTGACGGCGTCAGAGACCTCCTCGATTGTGGATTTGGGATCAGGGATCGGATCCAGGCCTTCGTAAATGAACGGCTGGGTGGGGGCGTCATCGGTCATGTCTTGAACTCCGGATCATTCTCAGCCAATCGATCCGCCGGCAATTGGTTCCTTATCGCCGCGCGCAAGCCTGAGGATCGGAGTCAATCAGGCCCGGGCACATCACGGCGTATCCGGCCTGTGAGTGGGATGCGATTTCCGAACGGCTCGCTCTTTGGGCGTGCGAGGCAGGTCCGCGAACTCGGACGAGTGGTAATCGCGTCCTTCGGGCGTGGTGATGCAGATGTCATAACAGCCGGCACGCGACATTTCCCGCGCTTTCTTGAGCGCAGCTTCTGCGGTCTTCCTGTGATGGATCAGTCCGCCGTGCTGGCACTTGGCCTTGATGGAAAAGCTCATTTCTTCTTCTTTTTCTTCTGCTTCCTCTTGATGATCTCGGCCTGGGCTCGAAAGGCGTGCGCCAGCGATTTCATCTGGTCGGCGACATAGGCGTCAACGGCGTACGCTGCGACGCGCTCCGCGGTGGCTGCCTGCTGCCGGATTGCCTTGGCCATTTTCATGGAAGGTCAATGTCTTGCCCGTGGTGTGGTTCCCTGCGGCAGCGTCGGGCGCGGTTTTGCCGCCGGTCGGCGGTGTCCGGCAACCGGGAAGCGCGTGCCGCCGAGGTCACGCCCTGCGTGCAAGGCATCCGCGGCGAGCGCAGGCGCTTCTGCAAATCCAGTCCCGCCGAAACCCAAGTTGAGCAACGTAGTGGCAATTCAGGAGTAGGAACGTTTAGTGAACAAAAGACATCCGTTGCAGTAGAACTGCCTGAATTTTGGCGATAATCTCTTCGCCCTCAAGCAAGAGCGCGGGCGCACAGCGCCCAAAGAGGTGGAGTCTGATTAAACTCGATTACGAAGACTCACTTTTGGACAAAGGGAGTAGTAGTGATGGTACAGTCTATAGTTGAGAGGGTCTCCAGCGTCATTGACCTGGAGGGCGAAATCGAAGCGGAGTTTCGAAGAAGTCCGCCGGTCCACGAGCGGCGGCCTGTCACTTTCACGCCGCCAAGGGTGCATGAGCCGACCGTGTCGATGGCGGACAACGCGTCGATGCCTCATTATGTCGAGCACCGCGAGGGAGCCACGGAAATCGGCAAGCTGACGGCGGAAGCCATTGTCCGCGAATACGAAGCTGCCGCGAAAGACATCGAGGCGATGGGCGCGGAACTGATCGAGCGCGTCAAGCAATGCGAGGCGATGACCCGCGATGCGCTCGCCGTGACCCAGGAGATGAGGGAAACCGCAGCCCGCTACCGCGAGGAGGCCAAGCGCATCTTCGTTCAGATCGAGGACTGTTCGCTGATGACGGCGGAGGTCCGCAAGACCTGCACCGAACTGAAGGAAAGGATCGCCACTCCGGCGATTTGATTCGGGCGCTTTAGTCTAGCAAGCCACCCTCATCCTGAGGGGTGATTGCCTGCGTTCCCCGGACGCTGCGCAGCACCACCAGCGCGTTTACACGCGTCTTCGACGCGCTATGGTGATGCGCTGCAGAGCCGGGGTCCATTGGTGCGTGGGTCCCGGCTCTGCGGAGCAGCACTGCGTGCTGCACTGCGTCCGGGACACGAGACTACAGCGTCACCACGATCTTCCCAAGGTGCTTGTTGGCTTCCATGTGCGCGAACGCCGCGCCGATCTCGGCGAATGGAAAAACCTTGTCGATCGGCAGCTGCAGTTTTCGCGATTCCACCGCCGGCCAGATGTCTTTGCGGACCTCGTCAAAGATCTCGCGAACTTCCTCGATGGTGCGGGTGCGGAAGGTGACCCCGATATAGTTGATGCGGCGCGCGGCGTGGAGGTCAAAATTGAAATCGGCATGGGTGCCGCCGAGCCGGCCGACATTGACGATGCGGCCCTTGACCTTGGTGGCCTTGAGATTCTGGTTCGCGACCGAGCCCGAGACCTGATCGACGATCAGGTCGACGCCTTCGCCGCCGGTCGCTTTGAGCACTTCATCGACCCAGCCAGGATCTGAGGAATCCACCGCGAGGTCGGCGCCGAATTCCTTCAACCGGCCGCGGCGCATCGCATCCGTGGAGGAGCCGATCACGAGTTTGGCGCCCTTGTATTTTGCGATCTGCATCGCCATCAGCCCGACGCCGGAGGAGGCGCCCTGGATCAGCACGGTCTGACCCGCCTGCAGCGCGCCTGACGTCACGACAGCGTTGTGCATGGTGGCGAGCGCGACGGGAAGCGTAGCGGCCTCCTCGAAATTCATGTTGGAGGGCGCGCGGAACAGCCGGCGGTGATCGGCCAGCGTGTATTCGGCGAACGCCGCGCCGCCCGAGCCCATGATCTTGTCGCCCACCTTGACGCCTTTCGCGTCAGGCCCGAGCTCGGCGACTTCGCCGGCCCATTCCATGCCCAGCACCGTGCCGACGCCGCCGGCCGCGCCATGCACATGGCCCTTGGTCATGCCGAGATCGGCGCGGTTGAGGCCGCAGGCGCTGACCTTGACCAGCACCTGCGTGCCCTTCGGCGAGGGTTTTGCGACGTCGGTGATTTCAGCGCCGTTGGCGCCGTAGACATAGGCTTTCATGGGCTCTTCTTTCTTCTCCCTCTCCCGCGCTTGCGGGGGAGGCGTAGGCGGCCTATGGCCGCCGTCCTTGGTCCCCCGCAAGCGGGAGAGGTGACCGAGTTCGCCGCGAGCAGCCGCGCTATTCCGCGGCCTGACGCGACGCGCCCGACATCATGCCTTCGAGGCGGCTGCGGATGATGGCTTCCGCATCGCGCATGATGCGCGACACCAGTTCGGCGCAGGTCGGGATATCGTGGATCAGGCCCTGGACCTGGCCGGCCGACCAGATGCCCTCATCGGCATCGCCGCTGGCGTAGACCATCTTGCCGCGCGCGCCGGCGACGAGTTCGCGCACGTCCTCGAATTTTGCGCCTTCCCTTTCCATCTGCACCACCTTGGTCGAGATCACGTTCTTGGCGACGCGCGAGGTGTTGCGCATGGTGCGGAAGATCAGCTCGGTCTCGCGCTCGTCATTGGCGACGATGCGCTCCTTCACCAGCTGGTGGATCGGGCTTTCCTTGGTGCACATGAAGCGCGTGCCCATGTTGATGCCCTCGGCGCCGAGCGCGAGCGCTGCGACCAGGCCGCGGCCGTCGCCGAAGCCGCCGGAGGCGATCATCGGAATCTTAATCTTGTCGGCGGCCGCCGGAATCAGGATGAGGCCCGGGGTATCGTCCTCGCCGGGATGGCCGGCGCATTCGAAGCCGTCGATCGAAAGCGCGTCGACGCCCATCCGCTCCGCCGACAGCCCGTGGCGGACGCTGGTGCATTTATGGACGATCTTGATGCCATGCTTCTTGAATTCGGTGACGTGCTCCTGCGGCTTGTTGCCGGCGGTTTCCACGATCTTGATGCCGGCCTCGATGATGGCCTGGCGGTATTCCGCGTAAGGCGGCGGCTTGATCGCGGGCAGGATGGTGAGGTTGACGCCGAACGGCTTGTCAGTGAGGTCGCGGCAGCGCGCGATTTCTTTGGTCAGGTCTTCCGGGGTGGGCTGCGTCAGCGCGGTGATCAGGCCGAGTGCGCCGGCATTGGCGACGGCCGCGACGAGTTCGGCCCGTCCGACCCATTGCATCCCGCCCTGGACGATCGGGTGCTCGACGCCAAACATTTCGGTGAACCGCGTCTTGATCATGTCCTGCCCTTTGTTTTCCGGGCGCGGGCGGAGCCACGCGCGGTTTTGTTGGATTTCGAGCGGCAGGATGCCGTCAGCAGGTGTAAAAGTCTACCGGCGGCGGGCGCGGGTCAGGGCATCGCCAGCATGCAAAAGCGCGCTGTTGTTTCCGCAGAGCGGAACATTCGGACATCCTTTCGCTGCGACGATTGGGGCGCGGGCGTTGCCAATTTCTGGGTGATCAAAATCACGGCACGTCCGGGAGCGCTGGAGCAAGTTGCGATCACGGGCCGCTTATGCCCGGAACATCAACCACTCTAGCGAACGGATAGGATGATCATGAGCAATTCCCTGAATCAGAACACGGGCGCTGACTGCGAAACCCTCAGCCTCACGCAACTCGAAGCCGTCAGCGGCGGCCGCATCGGCGGCGGCATTTTCGGCGACAAGGTCGTCATCATCGGCTGCACGACGCAGCCCCCGTTCGGCGGCTATCCCCCGGGAACGGTCACCTGGAATCCCTGGATCGGCCAGCCGTACCCGACGCCGATCTTTTAAGGGCGTGACCCACTTTTCGTCATGGCCGGGCATAGCCGTCTGAAGGACGGCGTCGCTTCCGCTCGCCTATGCCGGCCATCCACGTTTTTCTTGATCGCGTGAAGCGAAAACGTGGATGCCCGGCAGCGCAGACAAGTTTACGCGGTCTGCGCAAGGCAGACCGCTGAGGCCGGGCATGACGAGTTTCGCTGACGATCTTTCCGCGCCTGGCTGACGAAACTTAGCTGCCGGCTTGCACCTTAGATGCCGCGCGCCGCAACTGGTCGATCCGTTGGATGATCACCGCCGAGCTAACGGCCAAGGCCGCGAAAACTGCGGTGCCGACTCCCAACATTCTCAGGCCAGAAACCTCGATCAGGGCACCCCCGGTCACGGCGCCGACAGCGATCCCAAGATTGCAGGCCGCGATGTTGAGCGACATCGCAAAGGCCGGGGCCTCGTCGGCGGCCGACATCACGCGGACCTGGCAGAGGACGAAGCCGGCGGCGTGGCCCGCGCCCCAGAGCGCCAGCAGCGGAAGGAACAACCAGCTGTGGCCGCCAGTCACCGAAATGGCGCACACGGCGAAGGTCACGACCAGGAGCGCCGCCACCGTGCCCTCGATCGGTCGCCTGTCCGCCACGCGGCCGCCGATGGCATTGCCGATCAGACCTATGGCGCTGAATCCCATCAACAGCATCGCAACCTGCACGCCGCGGTAGCCGGCTTCAATCTCCAGGATCGCAGCCAGATAGGCATAGGATGCGAACATGGCAGCGAACACCGTCGCGGAGAGAACGAGGTGACCGAGGACGAGCGGCGATCGCAGGATCGTCGCCTGCTTTCCGACGTTGGGCCGGCATGAGGTGGAGACGGTCGGAAGGCCGATCGCCAGGGCGACGGCGCCGGCCAGCGCCAGGACACCCAGGCCTGCGAAAACAGTTCGCCAATCCGCCGATGTCCCCAGCGCCACCCCGGCCGGAACCGCGAAGACGAGGCCGGCGATAGTGCCGATGTTCACCTGTGCGATGGCGCGACCTTGGCGCTCCGGGCTGGCGAGGATTGCGATCACGCCGGCGCCGACGCTCACGAAAACCGGCAGGATTGCTCCTTCGACAATCCGGACTGCCAGCAGGAGCCCGTGACTCGGAACCGCGGCGGCCAAGAGATTGCCAACCCCGAAAATCGTCGCGACCGCGGCCAGACTGCGACGCGGCTGAAGACGCGTGGCGGCCAGGGTGAGCAGCGGTCCCAGCAGCGCAGCCGAAAGCGCGAAGGCCGACACCAGTCCGCCCGCGGCGGCCAGACTGATCCTGAGATCACGAGCCATCGACGGCAGAAGACCGACCACGACGAACTCGATGGCCACGACAATCGCGGTGACCAACGCCAGCAAGGGAACGGTGCGGCGGAGCGCCTTGTGATCGCTCGCCGCCCGGCTCACGCGTTGGCTCCGCCGTCGACGGTAAACCCGGCGCCGTTGGCGAACCGGCCTTCCTCGCTGGCGAGCCACGCGACAATACCAGCGATGTCCTGCGGCTTGCCGTATTCCGGGATGGGCATCCGGCCTCGCTGGAAATCAGCGCCTTCGCCCGTCGCAGGATTCATGTCGGTATCGGTCGAGCCGGGATGAACCAGGTTCACGGTAATGCCGCGCGGGCCCAAATCGTGGGCGAGGCCACGGGTGAAGCTGAGCAGGGCCGACTTCGACGCCGCATAAAGGGTGATGCCCGGCTGAGGCACCCGCTCCGCGAGATTGCTGCCGATGGTGATGACACGGCCGCCCTTGGACAGATGGGCCGCGGCCGCCTGGGTGGCGAGGATGACCCCGCGGACATTCACCGCCAAGGTGCGGTCGATATCCTCGAGCGTCCAGGTCTCGATCGGGCCATATCCTCGGACGATGCCCGCGCTGTTGACCAGGATGTCGAGCCCGCCCAGTTCGGCGGCGGCGCCGTCGACGGCGGACTTCGCCGCCACCGGATCGGCGCTGTCCGCGGCGATGGCGAGGCCCTTTCGGCCGCGCGCCTCGATCTTGGCGACCACGGCCTCGGCGCGATCGCGGGACTTCTCGTAGGTGAGGGCGACATCCGCCCCTTCATCGGCCAGGCGCAGGGCGATCGCAGCGCCAATTCCGCGACTGCCGCCTGTGACAAGCGCGCGCTTTCCTTCAAGACGTGACATGCGTTATCCATTCTGTGTTGATCGTTACAGAAATGGAGCCTGTCTCACTGGACGGGCGCTGTCAAATGAAATATATAGCGATCGATACAGAAAAGGATCGCATCCATGGCCGATCGTGGCCGGCCTCGGGGTTTTGATCGCCAGAAAGCGCTGGCGCGCGCGATGGAAGTGTTTTGGGCGCGAGGCTACGAAGGGAGTTCGATCTCCGATCTGACCGGCGCGATGGGCATTGCGTCACCCAGCCTCTATGCGGCGTTCGGCTCCAAGGAAGCGCTCTTCCAGGAAGCGGTGACACACTACAAGGCCACCGAGGGTCCGGAAATCCTCGCAGCGATGGACGCCGCCCCCGTAATCCGGGATGCGGTGGAGGCCTATCTCACCACCAGTGCCACGACCTTCACCCGGCGCGGGAAACCGCGCGGATGCATGGTCGTGCTGTCGGGCCTCACGCCGGCTGCGGCCAATGAAGGGCTCTGTGAGGGGCTGCGCAACGACCGCGCCGCCAACATCGATGATCTGGAATCCCGTTTGAAGCTGGCCGTATCGGCGGGGCAACTGCCGGCCGAGATGGACACCCGCGCAGTGGCGACTTTCTACGTGACGGTGCAGCAAGGCATGGCTATTCAAGCCCGGGACGGCGCGACCCGCGCAACGCTCATGCGGATCGCCCACGACGCCATGAAGGCATGGCCGGCGCTGATCGGTGTCGCCTAAGCCGACCGAGCGAAGTCGCTTCTTGAATCACAAGGGCGACCCCGACATGATGGCGGTTGCCGCACCGATAGGAAACAACGGCGCTATTCTCGAACCGTGATGGCGCCGATCAGGCCGAGCCGGATCCGCTCCCTACGATCTTCTCGCTCAGCTTCTGATCGACCACCTGCACCGTGTTGTCGATCTCGGCGTTGGGCGCGCCGAGCTGATGCGAAATCAGCTTCACCAGCAAGTCGACCCGCTCGATGAACGGCGCGCCAGCGGCGACGGCGCGGGCCGCCGATGACGGCTTGAGCAGGCTTTCCGCCGCCTTGGCATATTTCTCGAACGGCACCTGATCGATCGGGTCGGCGCCGAGACGCCGCGCGATGCCGTCGACATGGTCATAGATCGATCGCGACAGTTTCAGATCACCATGCACCGCGTCGCGGATCGACTGCGGCTCGTTCGGCGTGATGCAGCGGTAATTGCCGGTCAGCAGCATCGACCATTTGGCCAGCGGCACGAACAGCGAGTCGAACACCTTGAGCTTGACCGGAACGTCCTGGCCATCCAGTTTCACCGCATCGATGTCGGCTTCCAGTTCGCGCAGCAGCTGATTGTGTTTCTCGTCTTCGAATGCCGCTGCCTTGAAGTTTGTCGGCAGGCCGACATGAAGGATGTTCGCCGCCTCGTCCGGCGGGCGGAAGGCCTGCGGATCGGGCGAGCACAGCGACACCAGTCCCGGCTTGAAGCGCTCCCAGACCAGCGCGTTGGTGTAGGCTTCTTCGAGGTCCATGTCCGCCAGTGCGGGGATCCGCTTGAGATAGGGCAGCGGCGGCATGTTCATGATCGACAGACAAGGCAGCTTCGTCTCGGCGATCTTGATCATCAGAACCCGGATGGTGTGGTTGGTGTATTGCGGCTCCTGCATCGCAAGGCCAACCAGGTCGTAACGGGTCAGGTCGACTTCGCCAGGCGTGACTGCGTCCAGCTTGCCCGGCAGGTCGCGCGAAAAGATCGCCCGGTGCGCCTTCTCGTCACGCAGCTTGATGCGAACTTCAGTGCCCTCGCGATTGATGAGTTCGGCCGTCTTCTTCCGGCAAACCAGGGTCACGTTGTGACCGGCCATCAATAGTTTTGTTCCCAGCAACGAGCCGTAGGAAGCTCCAAGGATCAGAATGTTGCGCGCCATACTCTCTCTCTTCCACCGGTTATGCTGGGTTTTGCTTTGATGTTTCGCCCCACGCCTGGCCTCAAGAATTTCCGTCGCGCCTGGCGGCGGGGAAACGTAGGAGGCCTTAAATCGTCAAGCCTTGGGGGCAGCTCCTTCGGACGAGGAGCGGCTGTGCTTATCGCAAGTCCATCGGCATTACAATCACACAGCGGCTTCACCCGTTCCGTCATGCGAAGGCCGGAGCATTGGTTTCGGCCGGGCGGACATTGCCGTCATAGAGCCCGGCGATATTGGCGCGCTGGCCGACCAGCGCCAGCACGGCGTCGAGCGCCGGCGTCGGGATCCTGGTAAGCCGTCCCATTTCCTGCACCACCGTGACCAGCGGATCGATCTCCATCGGGCGGCCGCGCTCGAGATCCTGCAGCATCGAGGTCTTGTGCGCGCCGACCTTGCGGGCGCCTTCGATGCGGCGTTCGACGTCGACGCGGAAATTGACGCCGAAACTTTCCGCAATGGTCTGTGCCTCGATCATGATCGCCTTCGACAGCGCGCGCGTCGCCGGATCGGAGCAGATCACGTCGAGCGTGGCGTGGGTGAGGGCGCTGATCGGGTTGAGGCAGACATTGCCCCACAGCTTGAGCCAGATCTCGTCGCGGATCCGATCCAGCACCGGCGCCTGCATCCCGGCCTTGACGAACGCGTCGGAAAGCCGCTGCACGTCGGAGGTCGCCTCGCCGGAGGGCTCGCCGAGCGGGAAGCGGTCGCCATAGACGTGGCGGATCACGCCGGGCGCCTCGATCTCGGTCGCGGGGTAGACGATGCAGCCGATCGCGCGCTGCGGCGTCAGCTCGCGCCACTGCCGGCCGCCGGGATCGATGCTCTCCAGCGTCGAACCCTCATGGACGCCGCCATGCTTGTGGAAATACCAGTAGGGAATGCCGTTGACCGCGGTGACGACGCGCGTATGCGGTCCGAGCAGCGGCTGCATCGCTTGCAGCACGCCGGTGATCGAATGCGCTTTCAGGCAGATGATGACGTAATCCTGCGGCCCGAGATCGGCGGGATTGTCGGTGCAGCGCGGATGCACCACGCGCTCCTCGTCGCCGATCAGAAGCTTGAGCCCATTGGCGCGCATCGCGGCAAGGTGGGCGCCGCGCGCCACCAGGCTGACATCGACGCCCGCGCGCGCAAGCTGCACACCGAGATAGCCGCCGATCGCACCGGCGCCGTAGATACAGATTTTCATGGGGTCTTTCGCAAAAGCCAAATGGTTGACAATTCCGGCGTCAAGCGGGCGCCGGTGCAAAGTCGTCTCGGACCCGCGCGTTGCCGCGAAGGCCCAGGGCGAATGTCAGGCCGAAATGGCCAGCTGAGCGTTGGCTTCCTCGTCAAACGCGGTCGAGATGTCGCGGATGCTGACGACGCCGATCAGGCTGTAATTCTCGAGCACCGGCACATGGCGGATGTGGTGCTTGTTCATGAGATGGCGAACGTGCTCGAGCGAATCCTGCGAACTGCACGACACCAGCTGCTGCACCGAGATGAATTGCGAAACCTTGAGATTGGCTCCGGCGGCACCGTACTCGGCGATCGCGCGAACCACGTCGCGTTCGGTGAACATGCCGACCGCCGTATTGCCCTCGGTGCGAACGACATCCTTGACCACCAGCGCGCTGATATTGCTGGAGCGCATCAGTTGCGCGGCGATGGCAACCGTCTCGTTCATGCGAACCGTCGCGACACGGGCGGTTTTCTTGCGCAGGATATCTCCGACTTGCATGGCAACCTCCTTGGGGTGGATTATGCGCAATTCTGGTATACATAATACCATAAGTCAACACGGAATAGGGCAGGTCGCTGGCAAGACATGTCCATAGAAATAGGCAGTATTGTTGACGTTTTAGAGCGCAGGGTGCGGCGCCGGACAGCCGGCACGGGTTGGCTCGGTGGACTGAAATAGTCTCAGGTATACCAGGCCGGATGTCCTCAATAACAAAAGCGCGCCCATCCCGGGGGATGAGCGCGCTTGTCGTCGGGTCGGGTAGGGCAGGTTAGGTGGACGCCTTTGCGTTCGCGACCACCACCTTGCGCCACGGCTTGAGCACGAAGATCGCCAGCAGCGAGGCGAGGATGTTGGCGCCCGCCGCGATGATGAACACGCTGTCCCAGGTGCCGGAAGACTGCTGCATGTAGTTTGCGATCGGCACCAGCAGGGCTGCCGTGCCCTTCGCCGTATAGAGCAGGCCGGCATTGGTGGTCGCGAACTTCGCACCGAACGTGTCCGTGCAGGTCGAGGGGAACAGCGAGTAGATCTCGCCCCAGGCAAAGAACACGAAGCCCGACAGCAGCACGAACCAGATCGGATCGTGGCCCCACATGTACAGCGCCCAGATGCCGACGCCTTCCATGCCGAAGGCGATGAACATGGTGTTCTCGCGGCCGATCATGTCGGAGATCCAGCCGAAGAACGGCCGGGTCAGACCGTTGAGGACACGGTCGATGGTCGCGGCGAACGTCACCGCGGTCATCGTTACCGCCATCAGCGTCACCGGTACGCTGTCGACCTTCCAGTCGACGGCGATCGGCTTGAGGTTGGCGGTGACCATCAATCCGCCGGCGCCCACGATCACGAACATGAAATACATCAGCCAGAAGATCGGCTGGCGGATCACCTCGGTCGGCGCATAGTTGCGGCGGCTCTGGATCACGTTGGCGTTCTGGATCACGGCCGGGACTTGCCCTGCTTTCGGCGCGAACATCAGGAAGGCGAGCAGCACGATGATGATGCCTTGTCCGAGACCGAAATAGAGGAAGGTGGTCTGGAAGCCGGAATCCTTGATCATCGCCTGGATCGGGGCGACCGTCAGCGCGGAGCCGGCGCCGAAGCCGGCCGCGGTGATGCCGGCGGCGAGGCCGCGCTTGTCGGGAAACCATTTCAGCGCGTTGCCGACGCAGGTGCCGTAGACGCCACCGGCGCCGATGCCCGCGATGATCATGCCGAGATAGAAGCCGTTGAGTGTTTCTGCCTGCGCGTTGATCGCCCAGCCGACGGCGCAGAGGACGCCGCCGACGAGAACCACGATGCGCGGGCCGTATTTATCGACGAACCAGCCCTCGACCGGCACCAGCCAGGTTTCGAACAAAACAAAGAGGGTGAACGCCCATTGGATCGACGCGCGATCCCAACCGAACTTTTGCTGGATGTCGGGGACGAAGAACGTCCAGCCGTATTGGTAGTTCGCGATCATCACCATGGCGGCGACGCCGATCGCCAATTGCGACCAGCGGTAGGCATCGCTGACGCGGGTTACCCCGGGGGCCGCTTCGTGAACCGTGTCCGTCATCATTCCTCCTATGTGCGCTGTTCTATCGCCCGACAGCTCTGAGGAGGAGATTGGTATACGATATGCCAGTAGGCAAGAGAAATGTTGACGAGATGTCGCAGGCTAGTCGATTTTTTCGTGGATGTCTCTTTCCTCAATCCTTTTAGAAAATGCAGCATATAAAAAGACTTAGCCGCCGGATCGCGTGGCGATCCGACGGCTTTGAAGAGTCAGAAAATTTTTGTGTCTGGTATTTTTAGCCGTCAGGCGACCGAATGGGGACGCAAGCGGCTATAGCCTTCCTGGATCGCGGACCAGAACAGCGCGATCAGTCCAAGCACCATGATCGTGCCGACCAGCGAGTTCGAGAAGAACACGCCGAGCGAACCTTGCGAGCCCAGCAGCGATTGCCGGAAGGCTTCCTCCGCCTTGTCGCCGAGCACGATGGCAAGCACGAGCGGGGCGAGGGGATAGTTGCACTTCTTCAGGAGATAGCCGACCACGCCGAACACCAGCATCAGCACGACGTCGAAGGTCGAGCTGTGGACCGAATAGGCGCCGATCGCGCACAGCACCAGAATGAGCGGCGCAATGATGCTGAATGGCACGCGCAGGATGGCGGCGAAGATCGGCACGCAGGTCAGCACGACGATCAGGCCGACGAGATTGCCGAGATACATCGAGGCGATCAGACCCCAGACGAACTCCTTCTGCTCGACGAACAGCATCGGGCCGGGCTGCAGGCCCCAGATCAGGAGGCCGCCGAGCAGCACGGCCGCGGTCGGCGATCCCGGCACGCCGAGCGAAAGCATCGGCAGCAATGCCGCGGTACCGGCCGCATGCGCCGCGGTCTCCGGCGCGACCACGCCCTCGATCTCGCCCTTGCCGAAATTCTTGCCGTTCTTGGAGACCCGCTTGGCGATGCCGTAACTCATGAACGACGCCGGCGTGGCACCTGCGGGCGTCACGCCCATCCAGCAGCCGATCAGGCAGGAGCGCAGCGACGTCACCCAGTACTTCGGCATTTCCTTCCAGGTCTGCAGGACGACGCGCAGGTCGATCTTCGCCTTGCCGCCGCGGAAGGCCAAACCCTCTTCCATGGTCAGCAGGATCTCGCCGATGCCGAACAGGCCGATGACGGCGATCAGGAAGTCGAAGCCGTTGAGCAGCTCGGTCGAACCAAATGTCAGCCGCAATTGTCCGGTGATGGAATCGAGGCCGACGGCCGCCAGCGCAAAGCCGATCATCATCGCGGCGATGGTCTTGAATGGCGGCTCTTTACTCAAGCCGACGAAACTGCAGAACGCCAGGAAGTAGACCGCGAATTTTTCCGCTGGACCGAAGCGTAACGCAAAACTTGCGACCAGCGGCGCGACCAGCGTGATCATGACGACGGCGAACAGCGCGCCGACGAACGAGGAGGTGAAGGCGGCGGTCAGCGCTTCGCCGGCCTTGCCCTTCTGCGCCATCGGATAGCCGTCGAACGTGGTCGCCACCGACCAGGGTTCACCGGGTATGTTGAACAGGATGGATGTGATGGCGCCGCCGAACAACGCGCCCCAGTAGATGCAGGACAGCATGATGATCGCCGATGTCGGCGGCATGCTGAAGGTCAGCGGCAGCAGGATCGCGACGCCGTTGGCGCCGCCCAATCCCGGCAGCACGCCGATGATGACGCCGAGCACGATGCCGAGGATCATCACCATGATGTTGAATGGCTGCAGGGCGACCGCAAAGCCGTGAAAAAGATTGACGAGTTCTTCCATGCTTCAAGTCCTGCTAGCGTGAGCTAATGAAATGACAATTCCAACGACACGGGATTTCTGCTTTTATTTGAGCATGATCTTTTCGGAAAACCGGTATCCACTTTTCCGGATCATGCTCTAGAGACCAAGCCATTCCTCGATCGGTCCCTTGGGCAGCGGAACCAGAAACCAGCGTTCGAAAATCAGGTAGGTAGCGATCGGCATGCCGAGCGCCACGGCAGCGACAATGGGCCAGCTGTACTTGCCGAGCCATCGCATGAACCAGCCGATGAAGATGATGGAAGCGAGATAGAGGCCGCTGAACGGCATCACGCCGACATAGATCGCGGTCGGTATGACGACGCTCAGGACCTGGCGCAGCTGTCCCCATTCCGCAAACAGCGCGTCGTCTCCGTCACGCAGCCCGTTCCAGAGATTGATCGCACTGGAGGCGATAATGAAGATCCCGATGTAGAACGGGAAGAAACCGGCGCGCGGTCCCTCCGCGCCCCAATTGATTCCGGCCTTCAGGCTGCCGTAGACGACGATCGCGCCGAACAACGCGATCAGCAGCGTAACGCCGGCTTCCACGGCCTTGTGGGTCGGGCCGGCGTGCGGGCTATTCGTGGTCATTCAAACTCCATCCGGAATCACGGTTCTGGGTTCGCAGCGCTTTATGCGCTGCGCATTGGCCGGCGTACGCGACGTGACTAAGCTCGGTTTCAGGGAGCAGCGAGGAAACCGGCTTCTTTCATCAAGGCTTCGTGGCGCTTCTCTTCCGTCTCGACCCATTTGGCGTATTCAGCCCCGGTCAGGAAGGTGGTGTTGAAGGCGCCGCTCTTCATGAAGTCCTGCCACTCCGGCGTAGCCCGCACCTTCTTGAACAACTCGACGTAATATTCGACCTGGTCCTTGGTGGCTTTGGGCGACATGAAGATGCCGCGCAGCATCAGGTATTCGATGTCGAGGCCCTGCGACTTGCAGGTCGGAATATCCTTCCAGCCTTTGCCGTCCGCGACGACTTCGTCATAGGTCATCTGCTTGGCGTCGAACACGCAGAGCGGACGAAGTTTGCCGCCCCGCCATTGCGCCACTGCCTCGATCGGATTGTTGACCGTGGAATCGACGTGGTTGCCGACCAGTTGGACCGCGACCTCTCCGCCGCCCTTGTAGGGAATGTAGGTGAACTTGGTGCCGATAGCCTTCTCGAGCGCGACCGTGATGATCTGGTCTTCCTGCTTCGATCCGGTGCCGCCCATCTTCATGCCGCCGGCAGGCGCCTGCTTCACGGCAGCGACGTAGTCCTTGACGGTGGTATAGGGCTTCTCGGCGTTGACCCACAGCACGAACTCGTCGAGCGCCAGCATCGCGACCGGCGTCATGTCCTTCCAGTTGAAGGGGATGCCTGTCGCAAGCGGTGTCGTGAACAGGTTGGACAGGGTGATGATGATCTTGTGGGGATTGTTTCCCGAACCCTTGACGTCGAGAAAGCCTTCGCCGCCGGCGCCACCTGACTTGTTGATGACGACCATCGGCTGCTTCATCAGGCTGTGTTTTGTCACGATGCCCTGGATGGTGCGGGCCATCTGGTCGGCGCCGCCGCCGGTGCCGGCG
This sequence comes from Bradyrhizobium sp. AUGA SZCCT0169, assembly GCF_018130085.1. Lineage (NCBI taxonomy): Bacteria > Pseudomonadati > Pseudomonadota > Alphaproteobacteria > Hyphomicrobiales > Nitrobacteraceae > Bradyrhizobium > Bradyrhizobium sp. AUGA SZCCT0169. Next base: position 357,288 of record NZ_JAFCMC010000002.1, read on the forward strand.
GGTACGATAAACTCGACCGGGCGAACCGGCTCCCATGCGGCGGAGGCGGACATATTGCCCGCGCCGAAGATGGCAATCGCGGCTAACGCGGTATGCAAGACAGAATGCTTCATTTGGCGTACTCCCCGTAAAATTTAAAAGCGCCGTTCTTTGCCGGCTTTGTCTTTAACTCAACTCTTAACTCAACTCTTAACTCAACACTTCTGATCCAGCCCGGATTTCCCCACTTGTTCGGTTATCTCACGAGGTTTGGTCAGATGGCATTGCAGGTCAGGGTTGCAGGCGAAACTGAATTGTAGGCCTGACCTCTCGGCGCAGCATCCGCGTCTTTCGGATAAGTGTGAACTGCGAACCGCGGCACCGCCTGCGTATGTCGCCGCCTTGGCGCCGTAGCGCCTGCCGCCATCCTCCTGTCGCCTCCGTTCGTTGTTGGGCCGGAACGCTTGGGAGACATATTGGTATGCGATATGCCAATACTGCAAACGAATAGTGACGCCAAAGCATAGCTCGGGCGATTTGTCGCAGTTGGAGCCTTGACCTGGAATGCTTACGGGGGCGCCAGATAAGGCGTCAAAAAAGAGGCCCCGGAAAACCGGGGCCTTTAGTCTGGGAGGAAACTTGAAGTGGTCGAACCTGAAAACGCAGTCAATACTGCGCCTTAGCGGCTCAGAGACCGAAACGGGGGAGGTCGCCGTTGCGAATGGCGATGCGGGAGCTCGCGGTCAGCAGGCGGTCGATGGAGGCCATCAGGCGGCCGAAGAATGTGCTGGAGGGCATGAGGCCGATGGAGGCGGTCTTGGACATTTGGTCCCCTTTTCTCTTTCGCGGAGTGGCTCCGCTTCGTGATCTCCACCGAATTTATGTATACCAGATGCCAGAAACAACGCATTTGTTTGCATAGCAGCAAAGAGGCTTCTGCATTGCAACATTAATGACGTATCGAGGTTCCGAATAACGAAAAGGCCGCCGGAAACCGGCGGCCTTGGTTTTTTCGGAAGGAAAGAGCGGCTTATTCGGCCGCCTGCTTGCGCGGCGGATCGAGCGCGCCGGAGTCGTGGATCTCGGCCACTTGGTGATCGCTGAAGCCGAGCACCTGGCGCAGGATCTCGTCGGTGTGCTCGCCGAGCAGCGGCGAGCGCGTCACCTCGCTCGGGCTGTCGGACATCTTGATCGGATTGCCGACCGAAAAATACTTGCCGCGGGTCGGGTGATCGACCTCGACCACGGTGCCGGTCGCGCGCAGCGACTGGTCCTCGATGATCTCCTTCATCGACAGGATCGGGCCGCAGGGGATGTCGTCCTTGTTCAGGATTTCCATCGCCTCGAATTTTGTCTTCGTCATCGTCCACTGCTCGATGCGGGCGAAGATCTCATTCAACCGCGACAGCCGGGCAGGCGGCTTGGCGTAATCGGCGTGGGTCTTCCAACTCGGCTCGCCGATCACGTCGCAAATCTTCTCCCACACCGGCGCCTGGGTGATGAAATAGATGTAGGCGTTGGGATCGCTCTCCCAGCCCTTGCACTTGAGGATACGGCCGGGCTGGCCGCCGCCGGAGTCGTTGCCGGCGCGCGGCACCGCGTCGCCGAACGGAATGCCTTCGCCGAACTGGCTGTATTCCTTCAGCGGGCCATGGGCGAGGCGCTGCTGGTCGCGCAGTTTTACGCGCGCGAGGTTGAGCACGCCGTCCTGCATCGCGGCGGTGACCTTCTGGCCCTGGCCGGTGACGGTGCGCTGATAGAGCGCGGTGACGATGCCGAGTGCGAGATGCAGGCCGGTGCCGCTGTCGCCGATCTGCGCGCCGGTGACCAGCGGCAAGCCGTCGCGGAAGCCGGTGGTCGACGCCGCACCGCCGGTGCACTGCGCGACGTTCTCATACACCTTGCAATCTTCGTAAGGGCCGGGGCCAAAGCCCTTGATCGATGCAACGATCATCTTCGGGTTGATTGCGTGGATCTTCTCCCAGGGGAAGCCCATGCGATCGAGCACGCCGGGGCCGAAATTCTCCACCAGCACGTCGCAGCTCTTGATCAGCGCGGTCAGGACTTCCTTGCCCTTCGGGTTCTTGGTGTCGAGCGTGATCGAGCGCTTGTTGTGGTTCAGCATGGTGAAATACAGGCTGTCCACATTGGGAATGTCCTGCAGCTGGCCGCGCGTGATGTCGCCGACGCCGGGACGCTCGACCTTGATCACGTCGGCGCCGAACCAGGCCAGCAACTGCGTGCAGGTCGGACCCGACTGAACGTGGGTGAAATCGAGAATGCGAACGCCCTCGAGCGCCTTTGTCATATTGCTTGCTCCGTACTCTGTATGCCCTGCAACGCGCAGGATGGATTGGTGGAAATCGGATTATTTCTTCTTCAGCACGCTTTGCGGATTGAGGTTGCCGATGCGGCCGCTCTCGGAGCCGGCCGCGGGATCGATCACCGCGTTGATCAGCGTCGGCTTGCCGGAATCCATCGCGGCGTTGACCGCGCGCTTCAGTTCATCCGGCGAGGTGGCGTGGACGCCGACACCGCCGAACGCTTCCATCATCTTGTCGTAGCGCGAGCCCTTGACGAACACCGTGGGCGCCGGATCGGAGCCGACCGAGTTCACGTCGGTGCCGCGATAGATGCCGTCATTGTTGAAGATCACGATGCAGACCGGCAGGTTATAGCGACAGATGGTCTCGACCTCCATGCCGGAGAAACCGAACGCCGAGTCGCCCTCGACCGCGAGCACCGGCTTGCCGGTTTCGATCGCGGCGGCGATGCAATAGCCCATGCCGATGCCCATCACCCCCCAGGTGCCGACGTCGATGCGCTTGCGCGGCTGGTACATGTCGATGACGCCGCGGGCGAGATCGAGCGTGTTGGCGCCTTCATTGACGAGGATGGCGTCGGGCCGTTCCTTGATGATGGTTCGGAGCACGCCGAGCGCGCCGTGATAATCCATCGGCGAGTTGTTGTTCATCAGCCGCGGCGCCATCTTGGCGACGTTCTCTTCGCGCTTCTTGGTCACCGCGCCGGTCCAGTCGGAAGGCGCCGCCGCCCAGTTCGCGCCCATGCCTTCGAGCAGCGCCGAGACACAGGAGCCGATGTCGCCGACTACGGGGGCGACGATCTCGACGTTGGAGTCCATTTCCTTCGGCTCGATGTCGATCTGGATGAACTTCTTCGGCGCTTCGCCCCAGGACTTGCCCTTGCCGTGCGACAACAGCCAGTTGAGACGCGCACCGATCAGCATCACGACGTCGGCGTCTTTCAGAACGGTCGAGCGCGCCGCACCCGCGCACTGCGGATGGGTGTCGGGCAGCAGTCCCTTGGCCATGCTCATGGGCAGGAACGGAATGCCGCTCTTCTCGACGAAGCTCTTGATCTCATCATCGGCTTGCGCGTAGGCCGCACCCTTGCCGAGGATGATCAGCGGACGCTTTGCGCCCTTGAGCACGTCGAGCGCGCGTTTCACCGCTGACGGGGCGGGGATCTGCGCCGGAGCGGCGTCGATCACCTTCACCAGCGACTTCTGTCCGGCCTCGGCATCCATCACCTGACCGAACAATTTCGCGGGCAGATCGAGATAGACACCGCCCGGACGGCCCGAGACCGCGGCGCGGATCGCGCGTGCCAGGCCAATGCCGATGTCCTGGGCATGCAACACGCGGAACGCCGCCTTGCACAGCGGCTTTGCGATCGCGAGCTGATCCATCTCTTCATAGTCGCCCTGCTGCAGGTCGACGATCTCGCGCTCGGACGAACCGGAGATCAGGATCATCGGGAAGCAGTTGGTGGTGGCGTGGGCGAGGGCGGTGAGGCCGTTGAGGAAGCCGGGCGCCGAAACCGTGAGGCAGACGCCGGGCTTCTTGGTCAGGTAGCCGGCGATAGAGGCGGCATTGCCGGCATTCTGTTCGTGGCGGAACGAGATCACGCGAATGCCCGCGGCCTGCGCCATGCGGCCGAAATCCGTGATCGGAATGCCGGGCACGCCGTAGATCGTGGTAAGGCCGTTGAGCTTCAGCGCATCGATCATGAGATTAAAGCCGTCGGTAAGCTCACGTTCGGCTTGATTGGTATCGATGCTCTTGGCTGCGGTTACGGACATTCCACTTTCTCCCTGATCGTGTGTGATTCGGACGAGTTGATCGTCTTCTGCTGTGAAGTTGGTCTAACTGGACAATTCTCTAACTAAACAGTTCCTGACCGTGCGCTTCGACATAGGCGGCGAGGCCCAGCGTGTGATCGCGTGCGCGCTTTTCGGCGAGCTCGGTGTCGCGCGCTTCCAGCGCTTCGATGATGGCCAGATGCTCGGGCAGCGAGGTCGCGGTGCGATCGGTGCGGCCGATCGTCAATTGCCGGTAGCCGCGCACATGCAACAGGATGTCGTTGGTCATATCGACCAGCACCGGCGATTCCGACAGCGAGATCAGCGCCTGGTGGAAGGCGATATTGGCCTTGGAATATTCCTCGACATGGTCCTGCGGCAGGCGGTCCTTGCCGAAGTCCTTGAAGAAATCGCGCAGCGCCGTGATGTCTTTCTTGCGCGCGGTGGTGGTGATCAAGCGCGCGGCCATGCTCTCGAGCGCCGCCCAGGCGCGGATCATGTCGACGATCTCGGTCTTGGTGCGGCGGACCACGACGATGCCGCGGCGTGGCACGGTTTTGACGAAACCGTCCTGCTCCAGCATCGCGATGGCTTCGCGAATTGGGGTGCGGCTGACGCCGAGGCGTTCGGACAACGCGCGTTCGTCGAGCATCACCTGCTCGGGCGTCGCATAGATATCCATCTTGAGAATAGCTTCCTTCAAGGCCTCATAGGCCTTGTTCTTGAAGCTCGTCTCAGGTGCAATCCGGACGATTGCGATATCTGCTTCAGCCATTGCAGGCGTCGCCTTGGGTTGTTTGCGTGCGGGCACGATTCGTCTCCTCCAGTGGGAGACGTGTTGTAGCAGGGAATTGCCATAATATTTTTGGCATACCAAATACCAGGATGTCAAGTTGCCCGTGTTTTCAGCGTTTCCAGGTCACCGGACCGCTTGACAATCTCGTCGCTGGCATACCAAATGCCATAAAATATGCCCCAGGAGGAAGTCCATGTCGAATTCCAAAGATGCGGTCCGCAAAGTTCTCGATGCGGTGAAGGCCGATAAGCGCACCAGCCTGACGGCCCCGGAGGGCAAACTGGTCTGCGATGCCTACGGAATTCCGGTTCCGAAGGAGGGCGTGGCCAAATCCGCGGCCGAGGCTGCCAAGCTCGCGTCCGACATGGGTTTTCCGGTCGTGATGAAGATCGTCTCGCCGGACATTCTCCACAAGACCGAGGCCGGCGGCGTCATGGTCGGCGTCAAGTCGGCTGCCGACGCGGAAAAGAACTACGAGACCATTCTGGCCAACGCCAAGAAGTACAAGGCGGACGCCAAGATCGAGGGCATCCAGGTTCAGCAGATGCTGGCCGGCGGCACCGAGGTCATCGTCGGCTCCATCACCGATGGATCGTTCGGCAAGCTGGTGGCCTTCGGCCTCGGCGGCGTACTGGTCGAAGTTTTGAAAGACATCACCTTCCGCCTGGCGCCCGCCACCAAGGACGACGCGCTGTCGATGCTCGACGGCATCCAGGCCAATGAGATGCTGAAGGGCGTGCGCGGCGGCGATCCGGTCAACCGCGAGGCGCTGGCCGCAGTCATCGTCAAAGTGTCGCAGCTCGTCAGCGACTTCCCCGAAATCGTCGAACTCGATCTCAACCCGGTATTCGCCACCAAGAACGACGCGATCGCCGCCGACGTGCGCATCGTCGTCGACTTCGACTACCAGCCGCGTCCGGCGCCGCGCCCGACCGAAGAAATCGTCACCGCGATGAACCGCATCATGCAGCCGAAGGCGGTCGCCGTGATCGGCGCTTCCGCCGAGGACGGCAAGATCGGCAACTCGGTGATGAAGAACCTGATCAACGGCGGATATAAGGGCGATATCTACCCGATCCATCCGAAGGCCGCCGAGATCCTGGGTTACAAGGCCTACAAGAGCGTCAAGGACGTTCCCGGCGTGATCGACACCGCGGTGTTCGCGATCCCGGCAAAGTTCGTCGCCGGCGCATTGGTCGAATGCGGCGAGAAGAAAATTCCGGGCGCGGTGCTGATCCCGTCGGGCTTTGCCGAAGCGGGCGCACCCGAGTTGCAGGCTGAAATCGTCGAGGTCGGCAAGAAGTACAACGTCCGCCTGATGGGGCCGAACATCTACGGCTTCTACTATACCTGGTCGAACCTCTGCGCCACGTTCTGCACCGCTTACGACGTCAAGGGCCATGCGGCGCTGTCGTCGCAGTCCGGCGGCATCGGCATGGCGATCATCGGCTTTTCGCGCTCGGCGAAAATGGGCGTCTCGGCGATCGTCGGTCTCGGCAACAAGTCCGACATCGACGAGGATGATCTGCTCGCCTTCTTCGAGCAGGACCCCAACACCAATTTGATCGCCCAGCACTGCGAAGACCTGAAGGACGGCCGCGCCTTTGCGGATGCTGCCAAGCGCGTCTCCAAGAAGAAGCCGGTCGTGGTGCTCAAGGCCGGCCGCACCTCGGCCGGCGCCAAGGCCGCGTCGTCGCACACCGGCGCGCTTGCCGGCAACGACAAGATCTATGAGGACGTCTTCAAGCAATCCGGCGTGATCCGCGCGCGCAGTCTGCGCCAACTGCTCGAATTCGCGCGCGGCATGCCTGTCTTGCCGACGCCGAAGGGCGAGAACGTACTCATCATCACCGGCGCCGGCGGCTCCGGCGTGCTGCTGTCGGACTCCTGTGTGGATAACGGTCTGTCGCTGATGGCGATGCCGCCGGATCTCGACGCGGCGTTCCGCAAATTCATCCCGCCCTTCGGCGCGGCAGGAAATCCTGTGGATATCACCGGCGGCGAACCGCCGATCACCTACATCAACACGGTGAAGCTCGGCCTGTCGGATGAGCGCATCCACTCGCTGATCCTCGGCTACTGGCACACCATCGTCACGCCGCCGATGGTGTTCGCCCGCAACATGGTCGAGGTGAAGAAGGAGATGGAGGCCAAGGGCTTTGTGAAGCCGATCGTCGCCTCGCTCGCCGGCGATGTCGAAGTCGAGGAGGCCGCCGAATATCTCTACCAGAACGGCATCCCGGCCTATGCGTACTCGACCGAACTGCCGGTCGAAGTGCTGGGCGCCAAGTACAAGTGGGCGCGCGGCGCGAGCCTGCTCTGAGAGCAACGATCCATGCCGCTTCGGTTCGCCGAAGCGGCATTTCTATTTGACGAACGAAGCCTACGGAACTTGCCGACCGACGCGCTAGCAGTCTGACGTTACGGATGGATGCAGGTCGCGATGAAGCGAAACGTGATCCGGCGCAAACCACTCGAGCCGAAATCAGGCCCGGACAGTGAGGCCGAACAGAGGGACGGCGGCGTGCAGTCCGTCGATCGCGCGCTCTCGATCATCGAAACGCTTGCCGAAGACGACGAGGGCTATCGCCTGAGCGATCTTGCGATCCGCACCGGGCTGTCGACCTCGACCGTGCACCGGCTGCTGTCGACGCTGGAAAGCCGGCGCTTCGTGCAGTTCGACCGTACCGAATCGAAATGGCATGTCGGCGCGCGCGCCTTTACGGTCGGCGCGACCTTTGCCCGGCGCCGCAATTTTTCCGCGCAGGCCGTGCCTTACTTGCGCAGATTGCGCGACCTGACGCGCGAGACCGCCAATCTGGCCGTCGTCGATGACGAGTTCATCGTCGTGCTGACGCGGATGGAAAGCCGCGAGATCATGCGGTCACTCACACAAGTCGGCGGCCGCGTCGCGATGGTAGCGTCCGGCGTCGGCAAGGCCGTGCTCGCGACTTGGTCCGACGAGGACGTCAACGCGATCATCCGCCATCACGGCATGCCGCGCCTGACCGAAAAGTCTATCGTGCGGCCGAGCGATCTGTTCAAGGAGCTCGAAAAAGTCCGCCGCCAGGGTTTTGCCATCGACGACGAGGAAGCCTGCATGGGCCTGCGCTGCATCGCCGCCGTGGTCTACAACGATTGCAGCGAGCCGCTGGCCGCAATCTCGGTGTCCGGCATGACCAGCCGGCTCACCGACGATCGCCTGCCGTCGCTGGGCCAGACCGTCCGCGAGGTGGCGGCCGAACTGACGCTGGCGCTCGGGGGCGTGATGCCGGTGGCGAAACCGGCCTGAGCAGCGGAAGTTTTGGCGAAAACGCCGCCGGATGTCTTGGCCGGTCGGCAGACAATACCGCCCCGACGTTTTCGCTGCGGAACATCACGACGGCGAACAGTCCGTCTGGACAGCGGCGGCTTTTCCGGCTGATATGCGACGAAATGACACGATGCGGCAAATGCGTAGCCATCCGCATCAGCCTGGAGGAACTCCCATGATCCCGTTTTATACGCGCCTCATCGGCGCGGCGGTCGCGCTGACGCTCGCGGCAGCCAGCCCGGCGCTGTCGCAGCAGCTCGAACTCAAGGTGATGGCGCCCGCAGCGCCCGGCGGCGGGTGGGATCAGACCGCCCGGGCGATGCAGCAGGCGCTTGTCGCGGCCGGTATCGCGGGCAGCGTCCAGGTCACCAATGTTGCCGGTGCGGGCGGCAGCGTCGGCATCGCGCAGTTCGTCAACGGCGCCAAGGGCGACGGTAACCAGATGATGGTGAACGGCTTCGTCATGGTCGGCGCGCTCGCCATGAACAAATCGCCGGTCACGCTCGAGCAGGTGACGCCGATTGCGCGCCTCACCGAGGAGATCCAGGTCATCGTCGTGCCGGCGAGTTCGCCGATCAAGACGGCACAGGATCTGGCTGCCGCGCTCAAGGCCGATATCGCCAAGGTCACCTTCGCCGGCGGCTCGGCCGGCGGCGTCGACCATGTGATGGCGGCATTGTTCGCGGGCGCCGTCGGCGCCGACGCCAAGAAGGTCAACTACATTCCGTTTTCCGGAGGTGGCGAGTCGCTGGCGGCCATCCTTGGCGGGAAGGTCACCGCGGGCATTTCGGGAATGAGCGAATATGACGGTCAGATCAAGTCCGGCAAACTGCGCGCGATCGGCGTGACCTCGGAAAAGCGGATCCCCGGCAGCGATATTCCGACCTTCAAGGAGCAGGGCATTGACCTCGTGCTGGCCAATTGGCGCGCGGTGATGGCGCCTCCCGGCATCACGGCGGAACAGAAGAAGACGCTGAGCGATGCGGTGGAGAAGATGGTCAAGTCCGACGCCTGGAAAGAGGTTCTCAAGCAGAAGGGCTGGGATAACGCCTATCTTTCCGGCGACGCGTTCGCGGATTTCCTGAAGAAGGAAACGGTGCGCGTCACCGACGTGCTGAAGTCGGTCGGCCTCGTCAAATCATGAGCGACCTTCCGCAGGGGGCGGCGGAGCGGCGCATCGACTCCGCGGGCGTTGTCATTGCGCTCGCGCTCGCGGCGTTGGCCGCGGTGCTGGTGTGGGACGCGAGCCAGCTGCAATCCAACAATCCCTACGGCATGGGGCCTCACGTGATGCCTGTTGTCATCGCCGTGGGGCTCGGCATTCTCGCGATCGGCAATCTGGTGGAGGCGCTGCGCGGCAATCTGCCGGCACGCGAGAGTGCCGATGCCAAAGCGGTGTGGCTGATTCTCGGCGGGTTGGCGCTGTTGATCGCCATCATCGGTCTTGGCGGCGGCTTTATCCCGGCGACCACGGCATTGTTCGTCGCCACGGCGACGGCCTTCGGGCGACGCGCCATTCTCGCCGATCTCGCCATCGGCTTCGTAATGACCACCCTGATCTATGTCGCCTTCAGTCGCCTGCTGACGTTGAGCCTTCCCGCCGGCCCGCTGGAAAGGCTGTTTTGATGGACGCCTTCGTCGCACTCGCTAACGGCATGGCTGTCGCTATGCAGCCCATGAACATGCTCTATGCGTTGATCGGCGTGCTGCTCGGCACCGCGGTTGGCGTGTTGCCCGGCATAGGGCCTGCGCTCACCGTCGCCTTGCTGCTGCCGGTGACCTACAAGCTCGATCCCGGCGGTTCGCTGATCATGTTCGCCGGCATCTATTATGGCGGCATGTATGGCGGATCCACCACCGCCATCCTCATCAACACGCCCGGCGAGAGCGCATCGATGGCGACCGCGCTGGAGGGCAACAAGATGGCCAAGGCCGGCCGCGGCGGGCCTGCACTGGCGACCGCCGCAATCGGCTCGTTTGTCGCCGGCACCATCGCCACCATTGGTCTCGCCTTTCTGGCGCCTTGGCTGGTCGACTTTGCGGTGCACTTCGGGCCGGAAGATTATTTTGCGTTGATGTGCGTGGCTTTCGTCACAGTGTCGGCAACCTTCGGAAGTTCGCCGATCCGCGGACTGACCAGCCTGTTCATCGGGCTGACGCTCGGGCTCGTCGGCATCGACAAGCTCACCGGCCAGCCCCGGCTCGCCTTCGGCATCCCCGAACTGCTCGACGGCGTCGAAGTGACGACGCTGGCGGTCGGCCTGTTCGCGGTGGGGGAGGCGCTCTACGTCGTCTCGCGCCGTCATCACTCCGAAGAAAAGCTCGAGCCGGTGCGCGGCTCGCTATGGATGACCAAAGAGGACTGGCAACGGTCGTGGAAACCGTGGCTGCGCGGCACCATGTTCGGTTTTCCGATCGGCGCGCTGCCCGCCGGCGGCGCGGAGATTCCAACCTTTCTGTCTTATTCAACTGAAAAGAGGCTGTCGAAACACCCCGAGGAATTCGGCAAGGGCGCAATCGAAGGCGTCGCGGGGCCGGAAGCCGCCAACAACGCATCCGCCGCCGGCACCCTCGTGCCGCTCTTGACGCTGGGGCTTCCGACCTCGGCTACCGCCGCGATGATGCTGGCGGGCTTTCAGCAATACGGCCTGAACCCGGGACCGCTGCTGTTCGCGGAGCGGCCCGATCTGGTGTGGGGTCTGATCGCCAGCCTGTTCATCGCTAACGTCATGCTGCTGGTGCTCAACCTGCCGCTGGTCGGCCTGTGGGTGAAACTGCTCGCGATCCCGCAGCCGTGGCTGTACGCCGGCATTCTGGTGTTTGCGACCACCGGCACCATTGCGGCAAAACCGTCGGTGGTCGAACTATCGATGCTGGCGGGTTTCGGCGTGATGGGCTTCCTGATGCGCCGGTTCGATTTTCCGATCGCGCCAGTCGTGGTCGGTCTCATCTTGGGGCCGATCGCCGAAAGCCAGTTGCGCCGCGCGATGTCGATCAGCCTCGGCGATCCCATGGCGCTGCTGCAAAGCCCGATGTCGGCGACGCTGCTCGGCATCGCGCTGATCGCGCTGGTGGCGCCGTTCGTGATGCAGGGGCTGGGCCGGTTCAAGGCGAACGAGGATTAGGGGCGCGCCTGTCTTGAACGGCCCCGTACCGGCCAATATTATAAGAGCTAGTTGGCAGGCCATCTTTCGGAGCGCGCCGCTATGGCGTTGAATTTACTTCAATCCGGATTCGCAACGCTCCAATACGAGATCGCCGAGGAGAGGGCGTCAGCGCTCGGACGGCTTGGACGGCGGCTCGAGGCCGCGCTGACGGAACTCGCCGCATGTCCGCGGACTGCCGACACCGATCGAAAAATCCGCGATGGTCTCGTCGAACAGGCGGGATATGCGCTCTGGCTCTTCGTCGTGCAGCGCGAGGCCTGCGGTCTCAACAAGATCGACCACGTGATCAAGCTCTACGGGGTGCCGAACGAGGTGCTTGCCCGCATGGGGCCGTTGCCGAAAGCCCGCCCTCCGGCGTGATCCTGGCGCCGCTCCAATCCGCTCGACGCGCTACACCGGCAGCTTCCGCTTCTGGTGAGCCCGGCCCCTGATGGCGGCGGCCTCGCTATGCCCCGCGATCACGCGCACGCCCTCGTCAATCCGTGTCGTGATATTGTCCGCCGTGCAGCCTTGCAGGAACGCGACGCCGTTGGTGCGGCAGGCCGCCAGAATGCGGTCGCGCGCGGCCTGCATTTCCCGCGGAAAGGGTTCGCGAGGAATTTTGCGATAGCCGAGCGAAAGACTGAGGTCGCCCGGGCCGATCTCGGCAAATCCCAGTCCGGGCACGCCAAGGATCTCCTCGCAATTGGCGACGCCTTCGGGGCTTTCCAGCTTCACGCCCAGCAACAGTTCACCTTTCGGATTGAGCGGCCAGGGATCGCAGCGTTCCATATATTCTTCGGTCGACAGGCCCCACACCGGTGCCGCCGTGGTTTCCGATCCGCGCCCGCGCGTGCCGATGCCGAGCAACTTGCGTCCGGCGGTGTCGGTGCCGCCGTCCTTGGCACGTATCGCTCCCGCCATCCGTGCCAGCGGCGAGGGGATCTCGGGATCGACACCGTCAGTGTTGTGCGGATAGCGGCAGGATTCCACGAAGGCCCGCACCGCGTCGGCGGTTTCCGCCTGGCACAGCAGGATGCCATGCACGCCGCGGCCGAGGATCTGGCGGAACTGCCAGGCGTTGTAACGCACATGCGCGGCGTCGATGCCGTTCACCGGCGCCTCGACGATGACAGTCGGTGTGCGGTGCCCCGACCGTGTCGGCCCGGCATCGACCATGCCGCGCATGTACTCGGCAAGGCCGGCCATATCGAAGGCGCCGTGCTCCATGCCGACATTCATGTAGTCGGCCCAGGTCCCGGCATCGATGCGGCCCTGCGCATGGGTCAGCACATGGCCGCTGTGCGGGCCGTCATAATAGATCGCCTGATCCTGCTCGAGCAGTTCGATGCAGCGACTGATCCGCTTGCCCATCAAGGGTTTCCTCCGACAGTTTCCGGCGGTGCCGGAGCAACGCTAGCACGCTGCCGCGCCACCGTGGGCAGGGGCGGTGATCACGTTCGCGCTGAATGTGCAAAAGCGTTGTGGGGGAAACCAGGAAATGGGCCGCCGCAACCGGCAGCCCAACCAGCGATCGACGGGATGACGCCGTGAAGCCCGGCCGAGGGCCACAGAGCGGACTGTTGCTTCAGTCCGCTCCGCGGGACCGTTGTCATTTGAACATGCCGAGAATCCACTTGATGAGCTGATCCACCGGCGAAGGTTTTGGATAGGGCAGCGAGCCGTCCCTGGACGTAGCCATGCCTCCGTACACCGCGGACAACTCGTCGATGTTCAACTCGTGATCGTTTTGCATCCGTTGATCTCCTCTCAACCGATGGACGCCTCATCCACCGTGCCGGGGAGGGTAGAACGGGCGCTCAGCCGAGGGTGTGATCCACGTCACGAACTGTGCGGGGTGTACGCGGATCCGTTGAACCAATCCGCACTGTGGGCTCAGCGCCGCGCCCGCAGCATTGGCGTCAATGCGGGAGAAGCGCCGCTTTGTATCCTGCCGATAATCTTGAAGCCGTGGCGTTCGTACAGGGAAATGTTGCGCGGGTTCGAGCTTTCGAGGTAGGCGGCGGTGCCCTGCTCGTCGCAGCGTCGAAGCGCGTGTTTCATCAATAGCGCGCCGAGCCCTTGCCCGATCCATTTCGGATCGGCGGCGATCACGGGCAGGTACCAATGCGGCTCGTGCGGATGATGCTCGGCCATGGCCTTCATCACAGCGCCAACATCCTCGGCGATCTCCGGACGCAGCGCCCCTTCCATGGCCGCGTCCATCGCCGTTTCGTCGGGCTCGACGCCCGGCGGCAGCCATAAAGCGGCGGCGCGAGCGTGTTCCGTGATGTCGGCTGTGCCGTGGTCGAACGCGCGGCCGCCAAAGGCTTTGACGAATCGCGGCATCACCCTGAGATATTCGGACGCGTCGGGCCAAACCCACCGCGTCATCGGGTCGGCCGCAAAGCCGAGCACGATGGTGCTGATCACGGTTTTCTCGATGCTTGGGTCCGCGGATTTCACTTCCGGCATCGCCGACATCGGGTCATCCTTCATTTCGATCTGGCCACCGCCAATGTAGGTGTGCGAATGCCTTCTTTCCAGCCGTGAATGCTCGGCATGGTCGGCGAAGCCGATTCCGGCCGCAGCGGCTGGATCCGCAAATCGTCGAAGGCGCGCCCGCTCAGTTGACGGGTCCGCCGCGACCCAGATTTACCGCATCCGGGTCCGCTCGCCTCACCCCGGTTGCCCGATTGACCATGATGGTGACGAACCAGAGCACGACGCCGATTGCGAGCAGGACGCCGGCGACGCGGTACTGCACGGGGTCACGGCCGGTCCAGGGACCGGTCAGGAAAGCACAGAACACCGCCCCCAGGATCGGGAGAATGGTCGGCGTGCGGAAATGCTGATGATCGACACGGTCGCGCCGAAGCACCAGCACCGCAACATTGACCACCGTGAACACGCACAACAAAAGCAGCGCCGTGGTGCCTCCGAGTGCCGGCACCCCGCCGACAAAGGTGATCAGTCCGAAGGCCAGCAGCGTCGTGAAGCCGATCGCGACATAGGGCGTGCGCCGCGTCGCGTGCACCTTGCCGAGGGTGGGCGGCAGCACATGCTCGCGGCTCATGCCGTACACAAGTCGGCTGGCCATCAGCATGTTGATGAGCGCGCTGTTCGCCACCGCGAACATGGTGATGAAGCCGAAGATCCAGAGCGGGAAATTGGGCGCGCCTTTTTGAACCACTTGCAGAAGGGGAGTCTCGCCTTCGCCCAATTGCTCGGGAGCCACCAGCGTGATCGCGGAAATCGAGACCAGCACATAGATGGCACCGGTAATCGCCAGGCCCGCGAGCAGCACCTTTGGGAAGTGACGCGTTGGATCCTTGCATTCCTCGGCCATGTTGACCGAATCTTCAAAGCCCACCATGGCGAAGAAGGCGAGCGTGGTCGCCGCGATCACCGGCCAGAACATGCCGCCATCAGGGGTCGTGCGAAACTGCATCACGCGCGAAACGTCGCCCTGGCCGAGGCCGATGGCCCAAAGGCCGATAACGATAATGATCAAGAGGCCGGTCAGCTCGACGCAGGTGAGCACCACGTTGGCTTTCACGCTTTCGCCGACGCCGCGGAAATTGACCGCGGCAACCACCGCCATGAAAGCAAGACCCGTGACGGTGATGCCAAAACCCGTCAGGCCGAGCCCCATCGCGTGCGACATGTTCGCGGCGAACGCCCGGGAAGCCGTCGATGCCGAGGTGATCCCCGAGCACATCACCGCAAACGCAACGATGAACGTGATGAAATGGATGCCGAAAGCCTTGTGGGTATAGAGGGCGGCGCCCGCCGCTTTCGGATATTTCGTGACCAGCTCGAGATAGCTGAAGGCGGTCACCAGCGCGACCACGAATGCCACCACGAAGGGCAGCCAGACCACCCCGCCTACCTGCTTGGCGACCTGGCCCGTCAGCGCGTAGATCCCGGTTCCGAGAATGTCGCCGACGATAAACAGGAGGAGCAGCCAGGGACCCATGACCCTGTGAAGGCTTGGTTCGACACTGCTTGACTTGGTACCGGCGTTGATGGGGACATCGGTCATCGTACGTCCTTTCCACTCCAGGTAGCGCCGGGGCAGTGTATCGGCAGTTGGCGGCTTGTGGAAGGTGGCTGCGTCGCTGCGCCTGCCAATTTCGACAACCGCTGAAGCGTACGGCAAGGAGGCGCAGGGCACCGAGAAATGCTCACCTTTTGCCCGACGGCTGCGCCCGGCGTAGCCTTGGCGCAGCCGGGGCAAATCAGTTCCGATTGTCAGAAATGATGTCAAGCCCTGAAATAAAAAATATTTCTGTTTACCAGAATGAAAATCAAGTGCATATGTTTGGCCATCCCGTCCTACTCAGAAGGGCGTCGGCCGTCGTCACGGACGTTGGGCGGGTTGCAGTGGACGCTGGTTCACGTCTGACGACGGCGTGG